>PLKG01000103.1 GCA_003140595.1 Acidimicrobiaceae bacterium
CCGGCGAGTCGATAGTTTCGGCGATCGTCTGGCCGAAGATTTCTTCGAGCATGAAAAGACTCCGAATCAGGACTCTACGAATGATGTCCATGATTCAGCATCCCGGTGGTCGTACATCAGGGCCCTCCCGGATAGGCATACAGGGTGTCACGGTTTCGATCGTCGTCCGGTGGGCGCCCCACAGCACCTCTTGCTGAAATGCCCGCGACCAAAGCGGCTGGACCGAGCACCCCGCCTGCTCGCGTCAGGTGGCAGACGCCGGGTGCAGAACGAAAGAGCACCTGCCTTGTGACGGAGTAGTTCTTACAAACGCGCCGTCTGCGGGGGCTTTTATGCCCGTCAAGCGTGCTTGACGGGCTCCCTCCGGGGCAGGAGAAGACCGGTCCCGCCAGCACCCGCCGTGTGCACGGCCGGCTGGTCCGGGTCAGCCGTCACGCCGGGAAACCCGCGGAGTGGTTTCCAGTCACGTCCATCCCGGCTCTCCGCGCCGAAGAGCAAGGTAGCCAAGGGCAGGCCCACAAGCACCAGGACCACCGCCAGCCAGATCATGCCCGCATCCCTAACCCGGTTCTCCACAACTCCATAAAGCCATTGTCGTGCCGCCCACGATGAAGAACAAGCAACTAGTTGCGAACAATCGTTCAGTATGGCTTAATTATCTTGTGATTGATGTCCGTCGTCTTAGAGCTTTTCAAGCCGTCGTGGAGACCGGTTCGGTGTCGGCTGCCGCGGCACTCCTGAGTTACTCGCCCTCGGCTGTGAGTCAGCAGATGACTGCACTCGAGCGCGAGACGGGTGTCCGGCTTTTCGAGCATGTGGGAAGGGGGGTGCGACCGACCGACGCCGCGTTACTACTATGCGAGCACACGACTCGCGTTTTCGCTTCGATCCAGAACGCCGAGGACGCCCTCTCCGCGCTTGCCTCTGGCCACAGCGGAAGGATCCGGATAGGTGCGTTCCCGACGGCCGGGTCGTCGCTGGTACCTACCGCGCTCGCCGCCTTCCAGGCGGTCCATCCGAGTGTCGCTCTTGACCTTGTCGTCGTGGAAGGCGACGAGGCGGTGACCACTCTGCGGAGCGGCTCGATTGACGTCCTAGTGGCAGTCGAGACGAGATCTCGCGGTGACGTCGTGGACGACGATCTCGTCCACCGACACTTGCTGGCCGATCCTTTCCGGGTCGTGCTGGCCCGCTCGCACCCGCTGGCTGCGGAGCGATCGGTGGATCTGGCTCTTCTCGCCTCGGAGCGCTGGATCGGAGTCAGCTCCTGCCCGGGCCACTGTCAGCTCGTCATCGAGGCCGCTTGCATGCGGGCCGGGTTCCGGCCGGCATACGCGATCGACGCGGACGAGTATCCGACCGCGCAGGGCTTTGTCGCCGCCGGGCTCGGGGTGGCCTTCGTGCCGATGCTCGCGCTCGGCTCCTCGCTGCATCCCGGTGTAGCGGTGCGGAGACTGAAGGGCGACCAGCCGGCGCGCCAGGTGTGGGCGATGACCAGGCGTGCCCTTGCCGACAATGTGCCCGTCCTCGCAATGCTCGCCTGCTTGGAGACCGCAGCGAACGAGTTCGTTCGCGACGTCGTCGAGGCCGCTCCGGCGAGTCCCACGGCTCCGGTCAGCGACTCCGGGTAAGCAAGCTCCGCCGCGCTTTGCCAAGGCGGTCGGAGTGAGAGCGGCGAGGAATTCTCAAGACGCCTGCAGCTGCAAGTCAGCAGATGTCTGCGGCGTCGCGAGCAACAGGCTGTGGCGCATGCGCGCAAGGTCGTGGCACGGTAGATGGCGCGCTAGGTGCCTCAATGTTCGACCTCGCTGTTGGGGAGGCGGCGTTTCTGAAGCTCGCCGCCACAGATCACCAGCGTTGTCTGGCCGACCCGGTACTGAGTCACCCGTTCTCCCACGAGGGACATCCCGAGATGTCGAGCGACTTACCAGCTACTGGTCCGAAGTCCTCGGGGGACCTCCCGCTAGTCCGCGACCGGTGGTGGGCACTTTGCGATGATCAGCATTCACGCTTCGACGGGGGCAGACGATGAACTGGGTGATCGGTTCCTCGAATGCTTCGTAAAGGCAGTCGACAAAGCGGGGTTTCCCGAAGATCCAGAGTTTCGTGGCGCTCTTCGTGCCTACATTCAGTGGGCGGTACACGAAGTACACGCATCTTCTCCACCCGCTTCGACGGTACCGAGAGAATCGTCGTCCCACAATGGTCCTCGGACGACTGCAACGGGGACCTGTCGCGGGCTGGACGGGCAAAGCCTTCGTGTTCGAGCGCTCTAGTACGCCGCGCTCATTGGAGTCTGGGCTTCACACCCGACCATTGAACAAATAGCCAGCGGCTGGTTATTTGATGACGATTAGGACCTCCCGGGCCGAACTGGACCGCTTGAAGTTCGTGCTGCCGAGGTAGGTAGCGGCGAGGTGGTGAGTGCCCTTCGTGAGCTCCCTGCGCGAGAGGGTGCATGTTCGCTTGTCCGATGAGAGCACCATCGCGCACAAAGTTGTGCCGGACTCCTTGATCGTCACCCTCCCAGTCGGTGTCCCAACATATTGCGGAAAGACAGTGACCGACAGACGCTCCACCTGCTCGTTTCCGTAGGTCACCTCCTTCGATGACAGCCTGAGCGCCGTCTTGGACGACGCCTTGGCAACCCTGAAGCTCTGCGTGGCCTCGGTGGCCGGGAGATAGTCCGCATCACCAGCCTGGTTCGCGTTGATAGTGCAGATGCCCACGCCGGTGAAGCGCACAACCGAGCCCGAGACGATGCACCTCGACCTCGTGCGGAAGATGACCTTGTGGCCAGAGGCTCCGCCGACGGCCCTCACTGTGTAGGTGGCCCCCACGCTCGCATCCGCCGGCGCCCTCGAGGTAAAGGCGATGGTCTGGCGAGCCCTGCCGACGATGATCGTCTGCTCGACCTGGATCGCTGGAAAATAGTTGGCGTTGCCGGACTGGTTCGCGTTGACGACGCATCTGCCAGCGCCAATGAAGTGCACCATCGCGCCCGCTACCGCGCACATCGATGTTGCGCTGAAGATGAGCGCATTATCCGAGGCACCGCCGGTAGCCCGGACCGTGTAGATGCCGCCCACGGTAGCGTCGGAAGGTGCAGTCGAGATGAAGGTAATGACCTGGGAAGCCTTGCCGACGGCTATCGTCTGCTGGGCCTCGCTAGCTGGGAGGTAATGCGCGTCGCCGGCCTGATTCGCGTCGACGACACATTCGCCCGCGCCGATGAAGCTCACCGTAGATCCCGACACGGTGCATATCGACGTTGTGCTGAAAGTGACCTCGTTGCCGGAGGCACCGCCCGTGGCCTTCACTACGTAGTCGGTGCCCACCGTCGCGTCGGAAGGTGCAGTTGAGGTGAATACAACAGTCTGGGAAGCCTTGCCTACGGTGAGGCTGAAGGTCCAGCTGCCAATGTCACCATTGGTATCGCTGTCTCTGCCAGTCACCGTGTAGGTGCCAGGTGCCAGCGAGGTGGCAGCGCGGATCGCCCCGGACCCGCTGACAATAACGTCGGTGGCGTCCGTTCTGGCCTCGATGTAGCTGACGGTTCCGGCGGCATTCGTCACTGCGAGGTGGCCGCCGTAGCCCGCACCGTAGGCGACGGTCGCCGCGGTCGGGCTGGCTTGGGAGAGGACGACGGTGATCTGTGCGAAGGTCCAAGTGTCGCTGAGGCTGACGCTGTCGGCCTCGCCTCCGAACAGGACCACGCCCGAAGTGGCCAAGTCATAGGCCATGGTCGCGCCATCCCGGGCGGTGGGGCTGCTCGCCGTAGTGACTTGAGTCCAGTTCGTGCCGTCGAATGTCCACGTGTCACTCAAGTCTCCGCTGCTGGCCTCCCCTCCGAACATGATGAGGTGACCCGTGGTCGGGTCGTAGGCAATCGATGCGCTGTCGCGGGCAGGCGGGCGCGTGGCGGTGGAGAGCTCTGTCCAAGTCGTACCGTCGAAGGTCCACGTGTCGCTGAGGTCTCCACCGTTGCCGGATCCTCCGAACAGGACCACGTCTGCGGTGGCTGGGTCGTAGGCCATGGCGGAATACCAACGGGCGGGCGGGCTCGCGGGCGGGGAGAGCTGCGTCCAGTTCGTACCGTCGAAAGTCCAGGTGTCGCCGAGGTTGCCACCATTCCCCTCCCCCCCGAAGAGGACGATCTTCCCCGTGGCCGCGTCGTAGGCAAAGGAGGCGCTGTCGCGGGCTGGCGGGCTCGCGGTGGTGGAGAGTTCTGTCCAGTTCGTACCGTCGAAAGTCCACGTGTCACTGAGGTCGCCGCTGTTGCCGGATCCCCCGAAGAGGACGATCTTCCCCGTGGCTGGGTCGTAGGCCATGGAGGCGTATGCCCTGGCGGGGGGACTGGTCGAGGGGGAGAGACGCGTCCAAGTCACCCCGTTGAAGGTCCAGGTGTCGTTGAGATCGCTGCCGCCGTTTGCCCCGCCAAATAGCACGACGCTTCCGGTGGCAGAGTCGTAGGCCATTGAGGCACTGTCGCGGACGGGCGGGCTGGTAGCCGGCGAGACCCGCGTCCAGGTCGCCTCGGGCGATGTCGGCATACTTGCTCCGGCGGTAATCCCCGGCGCGATCGCTGTGGTGAACGACGCGACGACAGCCAGGAGAACTAGCCGTAACCGCCTTGCGACATCGTGACATCGCCCCGAATTGTCATTCCGAATGGTGTCGAACGATGCAAACACTCTGGTTCCCCCCGGTCCCATTTCAATCTGCCCGCTCCCGCCGTCACAGGCAGACCGAAGCGAGCAGTCGCGTCCGTTGCGTGCAACCCACGTCGAATTGTGACCCTATCGGGCGCCCATGACATGACACGAAGAGCCTCGGCTCAGACGATAGCGACCACCAGGACGGCGCGGGCTGTGACGCTTGACCTTGTATGTCTCAGCCTGACACGATCCCGTGGACGAGGAAGGTCGCTCCTCTTGCCGCGAGCAGCGTCCCCAGCAGGATGCC
The DNA here is from genome assembly GCA_003140595.1 of Acidimicrobiaceae bacterium. Lineage (GTDB taxonomy): Bacteria > Actinomycetota > Acidimicrobiia > Acidimicrobiales > Bog-793 > Fen-455. The sequence goes on from PLKG01000103.1 coordinate 4,966, forward strand.
CAGCACCACGCTCACGACGAGTAGCCACTGCCGGGCCTTGGTGCCGGCGACTTGACGCCTGGTTCGCCCGTACCAGTCGCGCGGGGCAAGCCTCAAGGTTTCACCGAGGTGCGAGAGCACGTGGACGGTCATGACGCCGAACCACAGGACAAAGGTCGCCTTGTGGAGAAACACGAGGTCCGACCGCCACCGGGCGGCGGCGAAGAGCAAGGCGATACCGCTCCCGAACAACGCCAGGGTGAGCACGACCACCACCGGCCCCAGCAACCTGAGAAGTACGGGAGGAGGGCCCTTTTTCACGAAGGCCGGTTTTCCTGTGTAGTAACGGAAGAACCGGTACCCGGTTGAGCCGAGCTTCACCAGGACAGGTGGCACGAGCACCATCCCGATGACGACGTGGGCGGTGAGGAGGCTTTGGATGAAGGGAATCGTGAGTCCCTCGGCAGCGAGCAGCACGAGCAACACTGCCGCCGACGACCCCGTGAGTCGGGCGTTTGCTTCAACCCCGCCGTCGCTGTGAAGGACGCGCCGTCGTGTCTCGCCTGTTGTCAGGTCTGTCGCCACAATTCGCTTCGCGGATTGTCGCAGGACCGAGAGCCCCTGCGATCGCTCCGACCCGAAAGCTGTCCCATCGTCCGTCATTCGCCTCTAGCGTGCCGGAAAGCCTCCCTCTGACGCGCGCAAGCAGGGATCTTCTTGGCCGGATCTTTGCCGACTCTTTTCCGAACCCTTGAGCCCACGTGACGCAAGACGGCAAACTTGAGTTCCCCGACATGCCCGGACGCCGAGCCCGCGAAGCTCTAGTGAACCGGGGGCGACCGCATCCGCCATCTTCGTCGCACCCGGTCGCCCTTCTCGGACGGAAGCTTCACTGGCCTGTCTTGTGGGTGGCTATGGAGAGTGACGCCTCCGGAGTCGGCTCGCAAGTGCCTCAAGCCTGCAAGCGGAGTTCTCCTTCGCGACTTCGTGTGATCATGAACAGGTCCTACGATCTGAACTGGGCGTCGCGCCCGAACGACTGTGGCACCGTTGCCTGGTGCCGCCGCCGGCGCGTCAATGGCGTCACGGCGCAGGGTCCGCGAAACGCCTTCGATACCGTGGGGCGCGATAAGGGCGAGGCAAGTGGCGTCGCTGTTGTTCATGTCTGTTCCCCTTGTTCTGGAGCTGCTCTTCCGGCTCGTTCCGACCACCATGCGCCTCGAGGCTTCGAGGACACCAAGAACAACCTGGCAATCTGCTACGTGTGAGCCGGTTGTGCCTCATAGCCCGCGCGCGGCGCCCTGCTCCCTCAACGGTCCATCCGGTATGGTCGACACCCTTCTTTCGAAAAGATTCGGCAAAGACTTGGGAAAGAAGGACTTCAGTTGCCGACGCTAATGAGCACGCATCAGGCATGCTCTTTCAAATGACTAGCGATCGTGTAGCTTCCCCACCACGACGTCAGGCCTCGGCGACCGAGCGACCCAAAGTCTCGGCCACGAGGATGACGACTGAGCGGGGCTCGGGTGCTCGACGTTCTGGCGGACAGAGCGCCCCTTCCAGCCCGAGAGTCATCCACGAGCCCCGTGCAAAGGGTGTTCACTGGCCGTCATGGCGAAGCCACCGCGCCTATGTTCGTGGCCGCCGGCTACGCACTCGCCAGCTACGACGCTTTCGGCGTACCTGGCCCGGTCGCCACCCATTTGCTACAGGCACCTTGGCTGTGATCGTGCTCTTCACACCCATCTGGGCCTCGCTGGGAAGCGCACTCAATAATCAGGCGTTGGGTCTCTCGGTTTCGGCGCGCTTTGCCGAGTGGTTGCGTGACAACGGCGCCGGGTCGGTAGTGAACTCGGCTGAGAATTGGTGGTACTCACACCATCAGCCTCCCGTGGGAGGGCGACCCTTGGCTGAGGCTCTACCCACTCAGCAACGCACCGGCGTGCGCGCCACCGGTTTTCACCGCGACTCAACTGCCCACCTCACGGTTCCCACGTCGCTTGTGCCGTTTGCCCATCCCGCGTTGGCCGGTGAGGGAAGCTGGAGGCCTGTGGGCCGTCTCGTGCAAGGTATCCCAGCCATCTACGCGACGTTTCTCCGACCGGATGCGATCCACACAAGCGTCGTGGATGGGATCGCCTGGCTGGACACGCGGCTGCTGTCGGCCACGTTGTACTCAGGCAGCTACATACCCGGCGGCGGCCCTTACACATACACGGCTCCGGTCCAGCCCACCGCCGCTCGTACGCTTGTAGCTGCCTTCAATGCGGGATTCCGCATGCAGGATGCCAACGGCGGCTACTACACCCAGGGTCAGACGATCCTCCCGTTGCGTGCCGGCGCAGCGTCCTTCGTGATCTACCGGAATGGCACCGCCGCGGTAGGCGCGTGGGGAACTGACGTCAAGATGACCTCGGACGTGGTTGCTGTGAGGCAGAATCTCAATCTTCTTGTGGACAACGGCAAGCCGGTGTCGGGACTCAATGCCAACGACACGACCAAGTGGGGCAACACTCTCGGCAACCAGGTCTACGTGTCGCGTTCGGGCATCGGGGTGACCGGCGACGGCGCCCTCGTCTACGTGGGGGGACCGAGCCTCAACATCACCGATCTTGCCAGCCTGTTGGTGCGTGCCGGGGCGGTGCGGGCGATGGAGCTGGACATCAACACCGACTGGGTGAACTTCGCCACCTTCGCCCCTTCTACGCTAACGGGCCTGGCATCACCGGCAAATGCAACCGACCTGTTGCCTCTCGCCGACATGGCCGGACCTCCGACCCGATATTTCGAGACCTGGTGGGCACGCGACTTCATCACGATGTCGGCCCGCTGAACTTGGCGCGTCACTCGAGAGGGTCCGAGCCACCTCCGCTGTCGCACCGGTGTGGTCTGGTAGAGGCTGCGATTGCCGGTCGCTCAGCTTGGGATTCGTCTCCAAAGCCGTGGGGCAGCACACGCATCAGAGCGAACAGGGCTCGGAGCACCGGTGGCACCCACACTGTGAGAGCTCCCGTCTCGAGACCTTTGACGATTGCCTCCGCTACCGATGAGCTCTCGACGGCGAAAGGTGCCGCCTTCATTCCCGCGGTCATCTTGGTCCTGACGAATCCCGGGGCGGTCTGACGACGGTTACCCCCACACCGCTGTCCGCGAGCGCGTCGGCCAGGCCGCGACCGAAGCCGTCGATCCCTGCCTTGGCGGCGCCGTGGGCGAGGTTGGCCTTTCGGACGCGAACACCGCCGAGAAAAGGATGACGACGCGTCCTGACCCTCGCGCGCGCAACCTACCCACGAAGGCGGCAGTAGTAGCGGCGGGCCCGACAAAGTTCGCCGCGGTTGTCCGGCTGACCGTTCTTGCGCCGAGAGGATCCAACTCTGATGTGCCGAGGTCCCCCACAGCGACGAGCAGCAGATCAACCGAACCAAGTTCTGGGGCCGCGCAGTCCACGAACGCGTCGAGTCGGGCGGTGTCGGTGACCTCGAGGAACTACGTGAGTACACGGTCGACGCCGCGGGTCCGTAGCTCGACGGAACGAAGGCTGCGCTCGGCTAGCAGGGCCCAGGTGTCGCGGGCGATCTGCGAAGCACCTTCGATGAAAAGGGCGGTCTGCGGCATCCCTGTCGCGTCGATCAGACCGCCATCGTCGACATCACTGGACCGCGCGCCCGGGCGAGCCCGAGGCGACGCGCCAGATCCGAGCTGAAAACCCCCTCGGGATCGAGGCTGTTCCTGATCTCCAACCAATTCGCGAGGCGCGGGTACATAGATGCCAGCGTCTCGGGCTTCACGCGTCCGTCCTTGGCCAGGTAGACGCGGCCTCCTGCGGACGCGACCAGCTCGTCGAGGCCGTCGAACAGCGCAGCGAGCCCCTGAGATCCGAGCGGCACGTCGAGAGCGAGCGTCCAGCCCTCCATCGGGAACGAGAGGTGGCCCGACCCTTCGGGACCGAAGCGCTTGAGGACCGCCAGGAAAGAGGCGGCCCGAGCCTTGCTGAGGCGCTCGAGCACGGAGCGCACAGTCGCTTCGGCGCCAAGCGGCACGACGAACTGGTACTGGGTGAACCCCCGCGGTCCGTAGAGCAGGTTCCATCGTCCGATGCCATCGAGCGGGTAGAAGAAGCGGGACAGGGGAACCAGCTCTCCGGTCCGGTGGCGAGGTGCGCGCCGGTACCACATTTCGTTGAACGCCGCGACTGTCCCAGTAGTGAGGAGGGAGGTCGGAGGCGCCACTGGAACACGCATTGATCTCGAAAGGTCCAAGCGAAGCGGATCATGCTGAGCCCCGGCAGGAAGATCCGACAAGACGGCGTGGTTCGCCCTGGTCAGTACGGATCGTCCCAAGTGTCGCCCGCCGGCGAGGCCATCCACCCAGGCCACCGAGTACCTGTAGGCATCCTGGTCATCGGACAGGCGCGTCATGCAGGCGTCCAGGTCACCTGTCCGTTCGGTGTCCACGCGCATGGTCGAGGTCTCTATCGCCAGTAACCGGAGGTCGGCCTCGAGGATGACGCCGGTGAGGCCCATTCCGCCGCAGGTAGCCGAGAACACATCACTGCGCCGTTCAGGGCCGCACTCGATGACCCCTTTTGGAGTTGCGATTCGGAGGTAGTCCACGTGCCGGCTGATAGTGCCATCCAGGTGGTGGTTCTTGCCGTGTATGTCGCTCGCGATAGCTCCACCGAGCGTGACGAATCGTGTGCCGGGTGTGACCGAAGGGAACAGCCCTTTCGGGACGAGGAGTCTGAGAAGCTCGTCGATGGAGACGCCCGCCTCGGCACGCACTCGAGCTCCGGCGATGTCGAGATCCAAAACACGGTTCAAGCCGGTGCAGTCGACTACCTGGCCGCCGGCGCATTGCGCCGCGTCGCCATAGGAGCGTCCGAGACCTCTAGCGACCATTGGAAGAGGGTCACGTGCAAGGCGCACGAGATCTTCAAGTTCCGATAACGACTCCGGCCGTACCACCGTTGCCCCAGATACCGGTGCCCTGCCCCAACCGGCGAGGAGCTCGCGCTGAGAGGAAGCGCTCATGCGTAGATCCCGCACATCAACAACCCGAGCCACGCCAGTCCGAGCATCTGGAGACCACGATCGCTCAGGGCGAGCTCTTCGGGCTCACCCCCGCGACCCTGCTCGATGGCAAGCTCAACGACGAGAACGGCGAGCACGAAGGGAATGATCGACAGCTCGAACCACACAATGTCCTCGGCGCGGTCGCTAAGCCCGAGCCGTCCTGCACGTTCGAATGCCCAAAGGCAGTACGTCGTCACGGTGACCGACATGGCCAGCATGCGGACACTTCTCAAGAACGCCGCCGGGTATGCGGCCAGTGCAGATCGGTGCAGCCCCCCCCGGTCCTTCAGCACGGCCTGTTCGACGCTGCGCTTCCCGGCGACGATTAGTAGGGAACCGAACGAAGCCACCATTAGGAACCAAGGCGAGATCGTGACGTGGGCGACAGCCCCTCCCGCGACCGCCCGCAAAGCGAATCCTGCTGCCACGCAGGCCAGTTCGACCAACGGCACCCGTTTGAGGGTCACCGAGTAGAGCACACTGATCGCGAGATAGGCGGTGATGACGCCGACTAGCGCCGCTCCTGACACCAAGGCGGCCGTTACGAGTGCAACCGAGGCCAAGCCGGCCGCGCTCCATAGTGCCAAGCCCACAGAAACCTGGCCCGACGCCACCGGCCTGTTCTTCTTGACGGGATGAAGTTGGTCATTCTCGCGGTCGACCACGTCGTTGACAAGGTATGTCGAGGCCGAGGCGGCCACGAACGCGAAGAACGCCACGACGCTGCGGACGATGACACTCGGTTGGGTCATGGAGCCTGCGGCGGCGGGGGCTGCGAAAACCAGGAGGTTCTTTGTCCACTGACGCGGCCGGGTCGCACGTAGCCACGCGGTCATCAGGCTCAATCGCTTGCTGGCCGGACGTGCGGGTGGCAGTATCCCGTCCTCGAAGGGCAACGTCGCCGACGAGTGAAGTTGGGTTCGGCTCACCGCCGTCGCCTGGCCCGCGACGGCAAACCGGATCGGTTCGTCAGAGCGTCGTTCTCGTCGCCGGTGTGTGTGGGGCGGCTTCTGGCTGGTTTGGCGTTCATCGGCCTCCTCGAGTTCCACCTTGGGTCGACCTTAGGGTTCTCGCGGACCAGCTCTCCGACAAGACTCGGTAAAGATTTGTCACAAGTCGCCGCGGGCCGACATCGTGGTGACGAAAACAGGAAGTCCTCACAAGCTCCACGGGAGTTCGCCTCACCTCACGCCTTCGGTTGCGAACACGATTCCCTCCGTAGCGTCCTCCTCGCCGCCGACCCCGATGACATATGCCTCGTAACCATCGAGCGAACGAACTAACTCGGGTCCCGCGTCCTCGGCGGCCACGAGCGCAGTGGCAAGGGCGTCGCAAAGTGGCAGGCTTGAGCCAACAACAGTCGCAGACGCGGTTCGGAACAGCATCCTGCCGTTCTTGGGGTTGATCAGATGCGGGCCGCGTTCGTAGCAACCTGAAGTGGCAACCGCCCGGTCGGCCTTGAGCACACATGCGAGCGCATCCGGCCTCCACGGATGGCGGATCCCTATCCGCCACGCCGCAGCGTTCTTGGGCAAGCCGAAGAGGGCGATGTCGCCTCCGCCGTTGACCATTGCGGATTCAACGCAGGCGAGCTCGAGGATTCCGAGCGCCTGCTCAGTGGCCCAGCCCTTGACCAGGCCGGTCGGATCGAAACCGCCAGGCATCGCCCAAGGATCGAACCAACCCTGCGAAAGCGCCCGTGCCTCGTCGCACAGCTCGAGGACGAGAGCCATCTCGGGCGGAGCTTGTGGTAGGCGCAGGATCCCGGCCCGGAAACGGTTGAGTGCGCTCCCCGGTTTCCAAGTGCTGAAGATGTCGTCCAGTTCGTGGAGCCTCGTGCAGGCCGCCTCAAGGGCGGTGTGGGCTTCCACCGCCGGGCACTCGCCTGGTTCGACGTGGAACGACACGACTGTCCCCATCACTTCTTCGGCGTGAACGATCACGTCGGCAGCGTCATTTCACCCCGAGGGCGTCGAGTGCCGACTGGACGGAGTAGGCGTAAGCCTCGCTCGTATAGGTAGCACCCGAGATCGCGTTTATGTGCGCACTCTGGGCCGAGAGGATCTCGTTGCGAAGCATTGGTATGACCTGTTGAGCGAGCGACTGGGAGTATTGCTCTGCTGTCTGAAGCTTCGAGGTAGAAACGTCTGTGATGCGTCCTCCCTGAACGGTGACCTTTACGGCGAGCACGCCGTAGCCGTACTGTTCGGCTGTTCCGACGGCTGAAGACGCTGCGCCCGTCGGCGGTTTGGCAGGGCTTGTCGTGCTCGGAGACGAGGTGACCGGAGTGGAGGGACCGGTCCCGGTCAGGATCGAAGGCGCGCCGCCCGTGTGCATTGCGACAATTCCGGCGAATCCGGCCGCGCCGGCAACGACCACCGCTGGAGCACGTCTCATTCTGCGCACCGCTTTCGTCGTGGTTGTGAGGCGCCCATGTGCCGTACGCGGCGCCCGCTCACAGGGAGTAGACCTCGAAATGCACCGAGTCCTTCGGGACTCCGAGCCGCAGAACGGTTGCGACTACGCGATTCACGAACCCCTCAGGCCCTGATACGTAGACGTCCCGCTTCTGTATGTCAGGCACGAGCTCGGACAGACGGTCCGTTCGCACCTCCGAGCGGGAACCCACGAGCTCATGAACCCGACCCTTCCGGTGGCGGACGAGCTCGGCCACCTCCGATGCGAGGGCCAGCTCTTCGGCGGTAGAGGCTCGAAGTATCACGACCGGATCGCAGTCCCGAGGAAGATCCTCGAGTAACGAGCGGATGGCCGTCACGCCGATGCCACCGGCGATGAGCAGAACCTTTGACCGGCGACGCGCATGAGTTGTGAAGGCCCCGTACGGCCCTTCGATCGCGACGCGGGTGCCAGGTCGTAATGAGGCCACCGCCGACGAGTAGTCGCCGATGCCCTTCACAGTGAGGCGTAAGAAGGGCGGTCGTGGCCGCGCCGAAAGCGAGAAGGGGTGGGCCTGCCACCACATCCCTTTGGTGAGGAATCGCCACTCGAAGAACTGTCCCCCTGCGACCGCGAGGCGATCGAGATGCTTACCACGGCAGATGACCGAGACAGTGCCCGGTCCTTCGGGGTGAACCTCGACAACCTCGAGGCGATGACGGAGAGTACGAAAAAGGGGCAGCCCGAATCGATAGGCGAGGACCACGCCGGCAGTACCGGCCCAGAGAACAGACCAGACGAGCCGCGTGAGCGGGTGCCCAACGAACGATGGTCCAAGCGCGATCTCGTGGGCGAACGCGAGGGCAAGCGCGAGGTACATGAAAAGGTGGACGGCCCACCAGGTCTCCCGTCGGAGGCGACGGCGAATCGAGTATATGGACGTGATAGCGATCGCGACCATCAGGGCCAGCGCGATCGTCGCTGTCAGCATGTCCGGGTACGACCTGATGAACGCACCGATCTGGTGCCAGACACCGGTTCGGGCAGCCTCGGCGTAGGCAAAGGTGAGCAGGATGGCATGGGCGACGATGAGGGACACGGGCCACGGGGCGAGCCGCCGGTGCGATGCCAGCAGCTTGTCCTGTCCCAGTACTCGTTCAACGATCGGGACCCGGCTGACAAGAAGCACCATGATCAAAGCCAGGTAGCTTCCAGCCAGACCCGACAGATTGCCGAGAAACATGGCGATGCCTCCCGGGGCCGAAAGTTGCTTCCAGCTTTCGGCGGTGACGGCGAGGGCGACGCACGCTCCGAAGCCAAGCCCGGCCAGGATCGTCGCGACCTCGGCGACGACGGGACGTGGAACCGTGCCCGGCCGCGATAGGACGGGCTGCCGGCGATGCTTTCCTCCGGGAGAGGCGAAGGTCGGGTCAAATGTGAGCGGAGTCATGCTGGTTATGACCCTACGAAGGTTGCCGTCCAAGATGAACCCAGCAACGGGTAAAGATTCGGCAAGGATTTCAGCCTCGACCCATGGCACCGCAAAGACCGGAGTCCGCTCGTGGCGTGGCTGCTGACACGACGCGACGAGCCGATCCTCATCGCCTGTGTAAAGCTATCGGAGCAGTGCAAGTACTAGTGGTCGAAGACGACAACGCCATCGGCGAGCCATTGGCAACCGGGCTTCGCCGTGAAGGCTTCGAAGTGATTCTCGTGCAGACGGCCGCGGCAGCGTTGTCAGCGCCGCCTGCCGATCTCGTCCTGCTCGACCTCGGGCTTCCAGACGCACGAGGCTTCGAGGTCTGCAGGCAGCTGCGGGCTCGCTCCTCGGTCCCGATAATCATCGTCACCGCACGCGACGACGAGACGGACCGGGTGGTCGGACTTGAGCTCGGAGCAGACGATTATGTTGTCAAGCCGTTCGGTTTCCGTGAGCTCGTCGCCCGCATACGAGCTGTGAGCCGTCGGAGCACATCGCCACTGCCCGTGCCCGGTTCGCAGCTCGTCGGCCAGCTCGAGATCGACCGGCGCTCCCACCGGGTGCTGCTGGCCGGCGAAGAACTGTCCCTTACTCCAAAGGAATTCGACCTGCTTGCCCTGCTCGCGCTCGATCCAGGGGCGATGGTCACCCGACGCGAGATCCTCGCTGAAGTCTGGGACCCTCATTGGTACGGCACTTCGAAGACAGTCGATGTCCACATCGCGTCCCTCCGAAAGAAGCTTGGCAATCCAAAGTGGATCGAGACGAGCAGGGGCGTTGGCTTCAGGCTTTCTGTTCCTCAATGAGGCGGAGGCTCCTCGCCAGTTTCTTCCTTTTTGCCCTCGGGCTGGTCGTTGCGCTCGAAGTTCCTCTCGGACTCAGCCTTGCCCGCAACGACCGAGCGACGGCTATGTCGGATGTGCAACGCGACGCCTCGTCGCTCGCCGTGCTCGTCGCCGGTAGCCTGAACGGGGACGCTGGATCCGGCCTTCAACTCGTTATCAGCCAATTCGCACGCGCTGACAGTGCTGTTGTCGCAGTCATATCGTCCGGACACGTGTTGGCGTCGGCGGGACGAGGTGCCGTCGAGGAGCTGCGCGAAGGCCGTACGAAGGCGATCACGAGATCGGCTGCCTCCGGTCACGTCTCGGGCGAGGAGGGCTCGAACGACTCCGATGACGACTTCCTCTACGTGGCGCTTCCCGTCGCGATCACGGCCCAGGGCTCGAGCGGTGTCGTGTCCTCAGCTCACCGGAGCGACGTGGTTCTCCTCGTCGCCGAGTCTGCAACGGCACTCCACGTCCGCATTCGCAACCACTGGATCGCGCTGAGCCTTTTCGGGGTCGGTGTGCTCGCTGTGGCGGCGGCCCTCGGGACGATTCTCGCAAGATCCCTCACCCGCCCGCTGGAGCACATCGAGTCGGCCGTTGCCGCGGTCGGCGCAGGCCGTTTGTCCGAGCGTGCGCCGATCGGGCGCGGTCCAGCTGAGCTCAACGCGCTAGGCGGCACCGTCAACGAGATGGCGGACCGCCTGGAAGAGCTGGTCCACACGCAAAGGGCGTTCCTTGCCGACGCCTCCCATCAGCTCCGGACTCCGCTCACGGCGTTGCGCTTGCGCCTCGAGAATCTCGAGGACTCGCTCGATCCAGAACAGCGAGCCGATCTCACGCCCGCGCTCGCTGAGACCGACCGGCTCTCCAGGATCGTCGACGGACTGCTAACGCTCGCGCGAGCCGAGGGAGGCGTCCGACCAACGAGGCAGGCCATCGATGTCGCAGCTTCATTGCGTGACCGTGCTGAGGCGTGGAGCGCCCTTGCCGAGGAGCGTCAGGTGAGCCTCGCGTGTGAGACGACCGCGGTTGAACCGCAAGATCGGGATCTGAGCGCTTTTGCTTGCGCGGGTCATCTCGAGCAGATCCTCGACAATCTCCTCGCGAACGCGATCGAAGCGACCCCCTCCACGGGGCATGTGTTGTTGCGGGCAGTTCGCGGGGTTGACGTCATCGAGGTTCATGTGACCGACGACGGCCCCGGGATGAGTTCGGCAGATAGGACGAGAGCTTTCGATCGGTTCTGGAGACGGGAGGGCGCCCCATCTGGCGGAACCGGGCTCGGACTCGCCATCGTTGCGCAGCTGGCGAGGATGTCGGGTGGAACTGCGTGGCTCGACGCTTCGCCTTCCGGCGGGATCGATGCTGTGGTGCGGCTCGAGGCGCTTGATGGCTGAGGGTTCAGCCACTGTGGGTGCGAGTCTTCCAAGGCTTTCGGAACCAGCACCTCGCGCTCTGATCGAAGGTACGGCGGACGACCAGGCAATGTCGCAAAGACCCGACCCCGAGGGCCCCGGGACTCTTGACGGATCGGCCCCGGCCGTTCCCGCCGTCGCCCGGCCCAGACGGTCGCGACGAGGATGGAAGGCCCGGCTTCGCCGGGCAATCCTGGCCGTGCTAGGTCTGCTCGTGGCGGTTGTTCTCGCTACCATGGGATACGCGATCTCCCTTCCGAGCGTCGCCAATGCTCCGGCGCTCGTAGCGGCAATCGTGCGAGCGCACAACGGCGAGGTTGGACGGTTACCGGTGCCGGTCAAGCTCGGCGAGGCAGTGGTGGCCGTCGAGGACGAGCACTTCTACGGCAACGTCGTGCTGAACGTCCTGGACGGCGCAGCACGCGCGAGCCTGACGGCCCTGCGCACAGGAGGGGACCCCGGCGGCAGCACCATCGCCCAGCAGCTGGCGAAGCAGCTTTACACGGCAGGAGGCGGTTTCGGCACAACTCTCGAGGAAGTTGGGCTCGGGCTCAAGCTCTCAGTCAGCTACTCAAGACCGATGGTGCTCGAGATGTACCTCAACGCCATCTACTACGGGAACGGCTACTGGGGCTATGTGAGTGCCGCTCGTGGTTATTTCGGCGTTGCCCCCAACCAGCTCACCTGGGCCGAGGCGTCCATGCTCGCGGGACTTCCGCAAGCGCCGTCGTCATACGACCCCGTTCAGCACCTCGCGCTCGCAAAGCAACGCCAACGTCAAGTCCTCGACCAGTTGGTCGCCAACCACATCCTGACCGTCACACAGGGGGATGCCACCTATCAAGCCCCGCTTCCCCTCATCGCCCAGCACGGCGACTGAACAGCCCAACTACTGAGCTCGTCCCGTGGCCGCTCGCTCCTAATGACGCCAGAGCTCGACTAGCCGACTTGCTCGCTGGCGAGCTTGGAACCCATCTTGAAGGCCTCTTCGTTGATCGGGATCATGGCGCACTTCTGCTTCAGCGTGGCGCGGATGGCAGTGAGGAACGTCTCTGTCGGAAAGACATTTGTTGCTCCCTGTAGGGCACCTAGCGCGACGACGTTCTTCACCAGCGCTGCGCCAAGCTCGCTGGCCACGCCGGTGAAAGGCACTGCCACTGTCCTGACCCTGTCGGCTAGGCCTTCTACCCGGCCGTTGATGACGGAGCTGTCGTAGATGACCATCCCTCCGGGTCGAACCGTTGGTCCGAACTTCGCGAGGCTCGGAGTGTTGAATGCAACGAGAACATGAGGGCGTGGCGCGGCAGGTGACATCACCTCTTTCAGGGCCACGTGTACGTCTGCATAAGACGTGCCGCCGCGAGATTCAGGGCCGTAACTCGGGATGTGGGTCGAGTCGAACCCTTCGTTGATCGCGCTGCGGGTGAGGATCATTGCCGCGGTCTGGGCGCCGTCACCGCCGGAACCGGCGAGCTTGAAGCTGATGTCCTCGGGGTCGATGTGGGCTGGGAAGTCCTCGGCGAAACGAGGCGGGCGTTCGGTGGTCGCGCCCACAGCGCTCAAGGTGGTCGCAGGATCGAACGTGGCTGTCGGGATGACCGGGAAGGCGATGCCCTCCGTGGCGTCCTTCTTCACGCCAAGGGGGAAGATCGGCACCATGTTGTCGCTCACCCACTCCTCAGCGGCCTCGGGTTCGAGGCCAAGATGGACTGGGCACTCAGAAAGGACCTCGACGAATGAAAACCCGGTACCGGCTACTTGCAGTTCGAGCGCCTTTTTGATGGAACGCTTTGCGTGGGTACGCCGTCGGTTGTCGAACAGAGCGACCCGTTCGACGAAAACAGGCCCGTCCAGACCCGAGATCAGCTCCGCCATCTTCAATGGTTGGCCGGCCAAGGTGGTCCGACCCTTCGGCGTCGTGGTTGTTCGCTGGCCGATGAGGGTCGTGGGGGCCATCTGCCCGCCTGTCATGCCGTAGATGGCGTTGTTGACGAAGATGACCGTGACCGGGATCCCGAGCTGTGCGGTGCTCACGATCTCAGCTAGGCCGATTGACGCGAGGTCGCCGTCTCCCTGATAGCAGATCACGATCGAATCCGGGTTCGCCGTCTTGTGCCCGATAGCTACCGCGGGGGCGCGACCATGCGCGGCCTGGGTGTTTCCGACGTCGAAGTAGTAGTACGAGAAGACCGAGCAGCCAACCGGCGAGACCAGGACGGTACGGTCCTGAACTCCGAGCTCGTCGATGGCTTCAGCGAGGAACTTCTGCACGAGACCGTGCCCGCAGCCCGGGCAGTAAGTCGTCGAGTGGGCATTGATCCCCTCGCCGTTGGCGTGGCGCTCGAACTGGCGGTAGAACACCGAGGTCGACATCAGCGCACCTCCTCCAGACCTAGCACGTGTTCGACGATCTCGTCCTGCGACGGGAGGATCCCACCCATGCGGCGGACGTGGCTCATGGGTGGCGGTGCGTGGACTTCCGCGTGGCTCAGTGCCAGCCGTAGCTCGTCCTCCAACTGGCCGCTGCTCGCCTCGACAATGACGAGGCGCTCCACGCGGTCGAGCACAGTGAGGAGCGCCTCGATTGGGAAGGGCCACAGTGTTATGGGTCGGAAGAGGCCAACTTTCAGTCCCTTATCCTGCAGCTCTTTGATCGCGCCTTTGGCCAGCTGAGCAGGTGTGTTGCAGGCCACGATGAGGATCTCGGCGTCGTCGCACCGGTAGAGATCGGCGCGCTGCTCTTCGGCTGTCATCTGTGCGTACTTCTCGTTCAAGCGCACGTTGTGCTGCTCGAGTCCCACCTCGGAGAGGTCGAGCGAGCACATCAGATTGCCCCGATGCGACCGGTCGCCGAACACTGCCCACTCGGGAATCCCCGGCTCGGTCATCTGGCGCGGCAGCCGTACCTTTCCGGTCATCTGGCCGAGATAGCCGTCGCCGACGATCACGACCGGGTTTCGGTACTTGAATGCCAGCTCGAAGGAGAGCATCGCGATGTCCAGCATCTCCTGCGGCGTTGCCGGCGCGAGCACGATGGCGTGGGTGTTGCCATGGCCCAATCCACGGCAGACCAGCTTGATGTCCGCCTGTTCTGGTCCGATGTTGCCCAGCCCGGGCCCACCTCGCATCACGTTCACGAACACTGCTGGGATCTCCGCACCGATCATGTAGGAGATGCCCTCAAGCATCAGGCTGAATCCGGGAGAGCTGGTGAAGGTCATGCAGCGCTTCCCTGCGCCGCCGGCGCCGTACATCATGTTGACGGTCGCGACCTCGCTGACTGCTTGGACGAAGACCCCGCTCAGCTCCGGAAGCACCTTCGCCATCAGCTCAGCGCCCTCGGTCGAGGGGGTGATCGGGTAGCCGAAGACGTGGCGGCAGCCGGCTAGCACCGCGCCGACCGCTGCCGCATAGGTCCCCTTGACAATGAGCGGCTCTCGTTCTGGCAGTGGAACCGAGGTGTCCGGCCACGGCTCAGGCTGGGGCGCGGCATAGGGGCGGGGCCCCAGAACCGTGCTGGGATCCACCAGCTCGAAAGCCGCCTCTTCACCTTGTGGCCGGAGACCGTAGGGCTCGGGGCAGGCTTCGAAGCAGAGACCGCAACCGTTGCACCGCGACAGGTCGAGCACAATCGGGACGAGTCCCGTCACCGGGTTGATCTCGGTACCCATCGTGATGCAGGCCTTCGTGCACGAGCTGATGCAGCGCCCGCAGCCCTTGCAATACTCCGGTAAAACGAAGGGCTTGGGTCGTTCGGCCACGCTGGTCATGGCGTTACCTCCTGCAGGGGCTGGCATCTCACGGCTCAGATGCTTCTCGCGCCCACCGCTGTCTTGGCTAGAAGGCGCGCCCGCAACCTTGTGGGCGCGGCTCGACTCGAACCGGACGCAAGGGTGCTGCGCCCGTCACCAGTGAGAGCCAGGCTCCGGGCATCGTGCGAGGTGCTCCTTGGATCACCCAAACCGGACAAGACGGTCTCACCGCTCCTATCTTCGACCTATGGGCGCGAGCGGGGTAGGCCTTTATGTCGTTGTGGGCCGGGCCGAAAGACTCTTTCGGCCCGGCCCACGATCCTCCACTGCGCCAGGGCACGCGCCAGGATTCCCAGGTCAAAGGGTTCCTCATCCCGGTTACAACCGCGTGTCACGACCGCGATCAGCCATTTACGCGGCCAGACGAGAGCGGTCCGAGTGCCCTTTGACCCTACAAGTAGGGCGGCAACTGCAGGAGACTGGGGAGGTGGGAGTCCTGCACAGGGGATCGGGCGTGTGAGCGAGCCGGATGCCGAGGTCTCGGAGGAGGCCCTGCGCATCAGTCGCCGGATTGGGGCCGATACCCGCGAGGCCTTTGAGGCCGCGAGCGCCCGTTACACCGACGCCGCTCTACGGGAGCGGTCCGACGCGGGACGGGCGGCTTTGGACGCGTTCCTGCGCCCCCATTCGATAGCTGTTGTCGGGGCCAGTTCGGATCCGAACACGATCGCGGGTTTGCTCTTCTGCAACCTCGTCGACAGCCACTTTGCCGGAGTCGTGTTGCCGGTGAACAGGAGTCATCCGACGGTGCAGGGCATCGCCGCCTATCCGGATCTGGCATCTTGCCCAGTCGTACCCGACCTCGTCATCGTTTGCGTGCCTGCTCCCGCGGTTCCCTCAGTGGTCGCCCAAGCCGGCCTTCTCGGCGTCACGGCGGCATGTGTGATCTCGGCAGGTTTCGCTGAGACCGGCCCAGACGGGTCCGCACTGCAGGCGAATTTGGCCAAGGAAGCTGATGTGTATGGCGTGAGGCTCGTCGGCCCGAACTGTACGGGGATTCTCAGTGGCACCGGCGATGAGAGGTTCAACGCCACCTTCAGCCGGGTCCTCCCCCTTCCGGGCAGGACGTCCCTGCTCAGCCAGTCGGGCGCGATCGGGCTCGCCGTCCTGGAGGCGGCGAAGAATCGTGGCCTCGGGATCGGCGCGTTCGTGTCGGTGGGCAACACCACAGACATTTCCGCAAACGACCTTCTCCTCTACTGGGGCCAAGATCCCGCCACGGACCTGATCCTGCTCTACCTGGAGGAGATCCAGGACCCGCAATGGTTCATCCCAATCGCCCGATGGGTGAGCCGGCGGATCCCAATCGTCGCAGTGAAGGCGGGTCGGACCGAAGCTGGGGTCCGAGCGGCGGCTTCTCACACGGCCGCGCTATCCGGCGGCGACGTGGCAGTGGACGCTCTGCTGAAACAGGCGGGAGTGATCCGAGCCCAATCGATAGAGGAGATGCTCGATCTCGCCACAATCTTGAGCTCTCAAAGGCGGTTCCGGGGACGCCGCGTGGCTGTGCTGACCAATGGGGGCGGGCCGGGCATCCTTGCTGCAGACGCCTGCGAGACCAACGGGCTCGTCGTGCCCAAGCTCACAGCGTCGACCGCAGCGCGTCTGCGGCCTTTGCTCCCGCCGGAGGCGAGCGTGTCCAACCCTGTCGACATGATCGCCAGTGCCACCGCGCAGCAGTACGGCAAAGCGGTCCGCGTCCTCGGAGCAGCTCCAGAGATCGACGCCTTGATCGTCATGTTCAATACGCCCCTGCTCACTCGGGCTTCGGACGTGGCGGCCGAGGTTATCGCGGCTCGTGCCGAGATCGAAGGGGACGTGCCGCTGCTCACCGTATTCATGAACCAGGAGGGGCCACCGTCCTCTCTCCACGAAACAGGCATCCCGTCCTTCGCGTTCCCAGAGAACGCGGCGCGCGCCCTCGGGCGGAGCGTCGAATGGCAGGACCGACGTGCTCGGCGCGTGGCCCGAGTGCTCAGACCCGACGTCGAGGCCCAAGCTGTGGGCCGGCTGGTAGCCGCGGCCAGTCGGCGCGCGAGCGACGGGTGGTTGGACACGCTCGACGCCCAGGCCTTGATCGCCGCCTACGGGATCGCCGTGGCCCGGTCCGTGCGAGTCCGGACCCCAAATGAAGCCGAGGCGGCCCAGGTCGCGCTCGGGTGCACGGTGGCGGTCAAGCTAGCTGCAACTGTTCACAAGAGCGATATCGGAGGTGTCCGGCTCGGCGTGGCGACCCCGACTGGAGCAGCGACTGCGGTACAGGAGATCCGCGCCGACCTCGAATCGGCCGGGATGGCCGGAGTTGCCACCGATTTTCTCGTGCAGGAGCAGATCGGATCGGGACAGGAGATGATCGTCGGTGTGAACCGTGATCCTCTGCTCGGGTCGCTCGTCATGGTTGGTCTCGGTGGCACGCTGGTCGAGTTGCTTTCTGATGTCGCTGTGCGGATAGCACCGTTGAGCGACCTCGACATCGACGACATGCTCGGATCGTTGAAGAGCTTCCGGTTGTTGACCGGGTACCGGGGGGCGCCGGCTCTCGACGTCGACGCGCTGCGGCGCCTGCTACACAGCGTCTCCGCGCTCGTTGACGACTTGCCGCAGATCACCGAGATGGACCTCAATCCAGTCTTCGTGCTCGAGAAAGGCGCCGTCGCTGCAGACGTGAGAATTCGCCTTGCCGACCGACTCTCCACCGATTGTTGAGCACGGCTCCGGCTGTAGAGGCCAGAACCCCGCCCGAGGTCAGGGGCGCGCTTGTGGCGTGAGTCCAAATTCGTGCATGCCGCGTCAGGTCAGACACCTGTGCCGCTCGAGGGTATTCGCCCGGAGATCTGCTCGGTCATCTGGTGGATCTTCTGCGCCAGGTCGTGTACATGCTGGGTCAGCGCGGTATTCGACGCGAGTAGCTCGTCGATCCTGTGAGTCTCGTCGTAGTGGTGCGAGGCGAGGATCTCGTCTCGTGCTGCCGCCCGGTTCTGGCTCATCATGATGATTGGCGCTTGGATTCCGGCAAGGCCTGACAGCACCAGGTTCAGCGCGATATAGGGATAGGGGTCGAATGGGCGCCGGCCGATCACGTGCTGGAGCAGGACGGTATTGACGACCATCCAGACCACGATCATCCCGAGGAAGATGAAGATGAACGGCCACGAGCCGCCGAAGCTGGCAATGTCGTCGGCGACGCGTTCTCCGAATGTGCGGTCATCGTGGGCGGCTTGCAGGGCTGGGTGGTCGTGTTGCGGATGGCGCCACGGAAACCAACTACTGCGCGGGCGACGCATCACCTTGTCATGCGAGCTCAGGGTGCTGACGGTCATCGACGGGTACCTTTCTTCTATTTGTCGAGCTTGCGACTCATTGTCATTCGGTGACCCGAAGCATGCACATTCCGCGACGGAGCTGGCAATGACCGTGAGGCGTGGCTCTGACGGAGTGTGCGAAACCGGTGTGACCGTTGCTGGCGATGTGACACAGAAGCCGTCGCAGTTGTCCGGTTCATCGAGCGAAATGCTCGGCCGTCGAGGCGAAGAGCCTGATTGACTGAAGGACGGACGTCGTCACCCTGAACCAGGCGCGCCGAGGACTCCGGGCTCACGACCCCCTCGTTTGCCTGGGATAGCCCGGTCTTCTCGTACCTCCATATAGCCTGCAGGCCATGGACCAGATCGCTTGGGCCCGGCTCGACCTCGTCGAGGAGACCGCCGCTGATGCATCCCGGCGTCAGTCTCGCCAAGCGGTACCGCAAGCCCATCCGCTGACGTTTGCCCGAGCGGTATCGGAACTCCCTGCCGGGCTTTGTAGCCCTTGAAAGAACCGGCCTCGTCGCTGGCTGACCGACAGGAGCGGTCCCGTCATCGCTGGCTTGTGGCGGGGCTCCTGGCCGTGTGGGGTCCGGGCCTCCTGGTGATGCTCGCGGACACCGACGCGGGAAGCCTGATAACGGCCGCCCAGTCCGGATCCGAGTGGGGTTACCGGATGATTCTCCCCGAACTCGTGCTCATTCCGGTTCTCTACGTCGTCCAGGAGATGACAGTCCGGCTCGGCATCCTTACCAACAAGGGTCATGGGGCCCTCATACGGGAAACCTTCGGAAGGCAGTGGGCCCTTCTCGCGGCGTTGCCGCTCTTCGCATCGGGCGTCGGAGCCCTGTTCACCGAGTACGCGGGTATCGCCGGCGTGGGCGAGTTGATGGGCGTCCCCCGAACGCTGACCGTCCCGGTTGCAGCGGCGTTTTTGATCGGCGTTGCCATGACGGGCAGCTACCGGCGCGCCGAGCGGATCGGGATAGCGCTCGGGCTCGCGGAGCTGGTCTTCATACCCGCTGTCGCGATGGCGCATCCAAGCCTCAGTGCCATAGGCCGAGAACTGGGGCACCTGCCACTCGGCAACAGCTCATACGTGTTCTTGTTGGCTGCCAATGTCGGCGCCGTGATCATGCCGTGGATGGTCTTCTACCAGCAAGGTGCCGTGCTCGACAAGGGATTGAAGCCTGGCAACATTCCGAGTGAGCGCCGGGACACCGCGGTCGGCGCAGGCCTCACCCAGCTGATCATGATCGCGGTCGTTCTCACGTTCGCCGCCACCGTGGGCCGCTCCCACCTGGGCGTGAAGCTCCACACCGTCACAGAGATGTCCTCGGCGCTGCGTCCCTTCCTCGGCGCGATCGGGGCGAAGGTACTACTCGGGACGGCGGTGCTCGGTGCTGCGCTCGTCGCTGCGCTCGTCGCGTCCCTGGCCGGGGCCTGGGGGATCGCCGAGGTCTTCGGATGGACTCACAGCCTCAACGAGCGGCCTGACAGGAACACGGCAAAGTTCTACCTCACCTACGCGCTCGCCCACGTGCTCGGGGCGACCATCGTGCTTCTCAGCTTGAATCTTGTCAACGTGGTGATCGACGTGGAAGTGATGAACGCGTTGCTCCTGCCGATCGTGCTCGGCTTCTTGTTGGTGCTGGAAGCCCGCGCTCTGCCGAGCGAGTACCGGATGCGCGGGCCACGGCGCTTCATCACGACCACCTTGTGTCTCGTGGTGGTCGCCTTCGGGCTCTACCTCGTGCCTGCGACCCTTGGGTGGGTGTAACTGACCTAGTCGGCTGACCGCGAGCGGGTCAAGTCGGCAGATCTGTCGTCGTAGGATTGAGGCCGCGGGGACCCAGTGCGGACAGCGACGTCGAGACACCGGCCGCTGTGGCCTGGAGGCTGGGAAGCAACGCCTTGATCCGATCGTCGGTCATGCGCGACGAAGGCCCCTGAACCGCCACCGCCGCCAAGGCCCATCCGTCGGCGGATCGCACCGGTACCGCCACGGTCCGCACGTACGGCTCGCGCTCTTCGTCGTTGATGGCCCAGCCCTGCTCGCGTGTCTCCTCGAGGACGCTGCTCAGAGTTGAACGGGACGTGATCGTCCATTCCGTGAGCTTGGTCAGCCGGTGCACGGACCTGACGGCCTCATCCGGATCGGGGTCGAACGCCAGTAGGACCTTGCCCATCGCCGAGGCATACACGGGCACTCGTGTCCCAGCAGCTTGATCGAAGCGAAGGCTTTGGGTCGAAGGCACGCCGAGCAATACGAGAACTTCGCTGCCGTCGCGCACGCCAAGGTTGACCGACTCGCCAGTTGTGGAGGCGAGCGAATCGAGCATTGGGCGCACGGCCGAGACGCCCAGGACGTCAGCGGCTCTGGAGCCGAGCGGGACAAGGGCTGCGCCGAGCCCGTAGCGTTCGGTCTTCCGATCGTGCGAAACCAGGTCTGCACGGCACAAAGCCCGCAGGAGGCGGTGTGCGGTGGCCGGGGTGAGACCGGTCAGCTGGGCGAGCTCGCTCAACGACCGGGTGGGAGGTCCGACTTCGAAGCTGCGAAGCAGACCCAGCGCACGTTCCACCGCCTGAGTCCCGGTCCGGCGAGCTCCTTCGGCAACCATGGGTCATCGACAGTAGTAGGCCCAAGATCACTCCACAATACAAGAGTCATTCCACATTGAGATAACTCTGACTTGTACCATCAGATTTCTCCATCTAATGTCGACAGGTCCGACAGGTCTCGAGAAAGGGTTGACGAGCATGAAGATCGCTGAAGACGTCACACAGCTCATCGGGAACACGCCCCTGGTGCGCCTGCGTCGTTTGCCTGGGGAGGGCGGGGCGAGGGTTGTCGCCAAGCTCGAGTTTTTCAATCCGGCCCATAGCGTCAAGGACCGCATCGGCGTCGCGATGATCGATGCCGCAGAAAAGGCGGGCCTGATCGGGACCGACACCATCATCCTCGAGCCCACGAGCGGTAACACCGGGATTGCCCTGGCGATGGTTTGCGCGGCCCGCGGCTACCGCTGCGCCTTCACGATGCCCGAGACCATGAGCAAGGAGCGGCGCGCGCTGTTGCGCGCCTACGGGGCCGAGCTCATCCTCACGCCGGGTCCCGAGGGCATGCCCGGCGCCATCGCCAAGGCCGAGGAACTAGCCAAGACCGATTCGCGGTACTTCATCCCGCAGCAGTTCGAGAATCCAGCCAACCCGGCGATCCACCGTGCCACCACGGCCGAGGAGATCTGGAACGACACCGATGGCGAAGTCGACATTGTCGTCTCCGGAGTCGGCACCGGGGGAACCATAACCGGCGTTGGCCAGGTGCTGAAGGAGCGGAAGCCTTCCGTGAAGATCGTGGCGGTCGAGCCCGCGGCCTCGCCCGTGCTCTCCGGTGGTCAGAAAGGGCCTCACCCGATCCAAGGCATAGGAGCGGGCTTCGTCCCGGCGATCCTCGACAGAGAGGTCATCGACGAGATCATCACCGTCGAGAATGCTGACGCGTTCGACATAGCCCGTCGGGCGGCGCGCGAGGAGGGCCTGCTCGTCGGCATATCTTCGGGCGCGGCGATCTGGGCCGCCCTGCAGCTGGCGGCACGCCCGGAGAACTCGGGCAAACTGATCGTCGTCATCGTCCCGTCGTTCGGCGAGCGGTACCTTTCCACTGCTCTGTTCGAGGGCCTCAGCGACTGACCATGCTCGCCACCCTGCGGCGCGATCTGGTCTCGGCTCGCGAACGCGACCCGGCCGCGCGGTCCAGCTTCGAAATCGCGCTCTGCTACTCGGGTGTCCATGCCGTCTGGAGCCACCGTGTTTGCCATTGGTTGTGGCACAACGACTTCAAGTTCCTCGCGCGATGTTGCTCGAGCCTGGCTAGCGTGCTCACCGGCGTCGACATCCATCCTGCCGCCGTGCTCGGCCAAGGCGTGTTCATCGACCACGCCGTTGGCGTCGTCATTGGCGAGACGGCTGAAGTCGGAGACGACGTGACCATCTATCAGGGTGTAACCCTCGGTGGCACGAGTCTCAATCGAGTAAAACGCCATCCGACGGTGGGAAACCGGGTCACGATCGGCGCCGGGGCTAAGGTCCTCGGCGCCATCACCATCGGTGACGACAGCCGTATCGGCGCCAACGCCGTGGTCGTCAAGTCAGTACCACCCAACTCTGTGGTGGTAGGCGTGCCCGGTCAGGTAATCGCTCGTAGCCGACCGCACCTGGCCACGGACCGCCCGGACCTCGAGTCCGCTTTCATGCCGGACCTCCTCGGTCTTAGTCTGCACTCGCTGCTCGGGCGCGTCGACGAGTTGGAGATGGCCGTGGAAGGTCACGCACACCGTCACGATGTTCGTCCGTCCGAGACCGGAGTGTGGTTGGGGGAGGACTTTTCCATCTGAGGGACAGGGCAGCGACCGTAGGTCATCGTTGTGCAGGCAGCCGGATCGGCTTGGTAGCGTCTGGCTCATGCCTATAGCGGTGTCCTCTTTCATACTTGACTCGTTCGATGAAGAGCCCCCTTTTGTTGAGGATCCCGGTGTCCAGTACACCCGCATCCGGATTGCCAAGACCTTCCGGGGTGACATAGAGGCTCAAAGTACCGTGGAGATGCTGTCGGTGCGCGCCGAGAATGGCGGGGCAGGCTACGTGGCAGTGGAACGGATATCGGGATCGGTGCACGGTCGCTCGGGGAGTTTCGCCGTCCTTCACGCCGGGACGATGGCCGGCGAGAGTCAATGGGCCAGATGGCCGGTCGTGCCGGGCTCGGGGACCGGAGAGCTTGCCCGGATTTCTGGTGAAGGCCGAATCGAGATCGCCCACGACGGCACGCATCAGCTTCACCTCGATTACGAGCTCTCCTGATCTCTGACCTCGTCACGCGCAAGCGAGACGAGGAACCCGCTCTGCCATTGACGATGGCCAGATCTTCAATCGACGACAACGAGGGAGGACGCACCGACATGTCGGACTCGCTGCAGGCAGAGACTGTCCGCTTTACGGGCCACGGTGGCGATGAGATCGAGGGTTACCTCGCCCAACCGCTCGATGAGGGAAGTTTCGGCGGTGTAGTGGTGATCCACCACCTGCCCGGCTACGACGAGGGAATGAAGGAGATCACCCGGAAGTTCGCGGCGCACGGCTATCTCGCCGTCTGCCCGAACCTCTACAGCCGCGAGGCGCCGGGCGCCTCACCTGACGACGCGGCAGCCGCTGCCCGGGCGCTCGGAGGGGTGCCCGACGAGCGGCTCGTGGGCGACGTTCAGGCCGCGTCTGGCCTTCTGAAGTCGCTCGGATCCTCGAACGGTCGCGTGGCGACGATCGGGTACTGCTCAGGTGGTCGTCAGTCGTTCCTGTCCGCATGCAGCCTGCCGCTCGACGCCGCGGTGGACTGTTACGGAGCCTTCGTCGTCGGAACCCCACCCGAGAGCAGTCCCCTCAGGGTCTCCCCAATCGTGCAAATGACGCCGGATCTCTCATGCCCATTGCTCGGCCTGTTCGGCGCCGACGACCAGTACCCGTCACCGCAGCACGTCGCCGAGCTGGAAGAGGCCCTGAAGCTTGCCGACAAGGTTTATGAGTTCCACTCCTATGAGGGAGCCGGTCACGCCTTCTTCTCGACTGACCGCCCGAGCTACCGACCCGATGCCGCCAAAGACGGATGGCAACGCATCTGGGAGTTCTTCGGCCGGTACCTGGCTTCCTGAGACGAGTGGGAGGAGCCGGTCATGTGTACCTACCAGACCGAGAGGCTGGATGTCAGCGGGTCGGGCAAGGGGTCTGAGGGGTGGTTCTCACTCTCCTGCGCCACGTTCTACTTCGATCATCCGACGCACTATCCCGCCGAGCACAGCCTGAATATCGACTTTCTCAACCTCGACGGCGGCGCTCGCGCAAGAGTCGCGGTGGAACTCGACCCAGCCTCGGCACGGGAGCTGGCACGGGCGATCCTGGCGACTCTTCAGACCGCGCCGCAGCCCTGACCGCAGGCAGTGACAAGATCGGCGCTCATTCTCCTCCGTAGATGTCGATGCCGCCGAACTCGCTCAGACCCAACCTCTCGTAGACACGCGCCGCGTCCTTGGAATCGGTCTGGAGATGGCCGAACCTGGCACCGGATTCGAAGCCATGACCCAGGAGCCAGCTCGACAGTGCAGCCCCGATCCCTTTTCGACGGGCAGCCGGGAGCACTGCGATCCCACCTATGTACACGCTCAACCCGGCGTCGCCGTCGCACAGGAGCGAGTAACCGGTCGCGACTGGAAGTCCGTCGACCTCGCCGATGGCGACACGGGCCCCGTCCGACACGCAGAGAGGTTCCAACCATGCGCGGCCCTCTTTAGGGTCAGAGCCGAACGCTCCCGCATCGATCCGGGCCACGACCTCGACATCACTGGCATCTGCTTGCCGAAGAACACACCCCGAGGGCGTCACCGCTCGCGAGAATGCTGCGTCTTCCAAAGCCATGAGCTGTTGTGTCAGCAGCAGCCGCCCGTGCGGCCAGGCTGAGCCGGACGGCATGAGAGTGCCCCAGGCGAGGTGTCGTGAGCGGTACCACTCTCGCGCCTGACCAATGTCCGCGAGCATCGAGTCGGTCACGCATGCGGCGTTGAAGTAGGAATAGTCAAGCCCACTCGACATCAACTTCCATCCGGCGTACTCCGCCGTGCCACCGCCATACAGCTCGCGTAGACGGCCCTGTGCCTGCCATGAGTCGACGTGGGCCGCGAAGACGGTGGACGCGTCGATCAAGATCGTCAGTGGGGCTTGCGGGCGAGGAGTTCTTCGAGTGCAGAGTCCGGCACGTCGAGGTCGCCAGTTCCCGTGCCGACAACGAGGTCTGGTTTGAAGCTCCCGTGAAAGTCCGAGCCCCCGGTCGCGACGACGTCGTGTCGCCTTGCCACCTCCACGAGCCCAGCGCGTTGCTCGGGCGAGTATCGCCCGTAATAGCACTCCATTCCTGCGAGTCCGGCCGCGGCGAGCTCCTCCAAGACGCGATCAAGACTCGCTGCGTCGAGACCGAGCGTCAAGGGATGGGCTAACACCGCGACGGCCCGCGAGCGGGCTGCCACGGCGATGAAATCGGTGACGCCGATGCGCGCCTTGGGGACGTAGCCCGGGGTCCCCTTGGCGAGCAAGCGCTCGAAGGCGTCTTGAATGCTCGTCGCGGCACCGTTGGCTACCAGGACGGACGCGAAATGGGGTCGGCCGATGACCGAGCTACCCGCGGCTGCTTCGACTTCGTCGGAGGTGACCGGCAACCCGAGATCCTTCAGTCGTTGCAAGAGCAGCTCGTTACGCTTCGTCCTTTCCTCGCGGAGAAGTTCGAGTTCTGACTGCAGGGGACCCTCACCGGACTCGGTGAAATAGGCGAGAACGTGCATGGTCCCGGGCGAAAACGCGCAGGAGACCTCGCAGCCCGGCACGAACCCAATGCCGAGGATGTCGGCGCGCTCTCTCGCTCGGGCGATACCGCCGAGACCGTCATGGTCGGTCAGCGCCATCGCGGTGCAACCTGCGGCTACTGCCAGCTCCACGACCCGTTCTGGAGTCTCCGAGCCGTCGGAGCAGGTCGAGTGCAGATGCAGGTCGATCACCGCGCCGAGCGTACCGGAGGTGGCCTTCGGACGGGCTGAACAGGTTCTGGGGGACCGACGGCCGTCGGCGCCTTGGGGCCCTAAGTTGTTGAACGACAAGGAGGTCGTGCCAATGGGAGCGAAGGCCATTTCGACCGAGGGCCTGTCCAAGCGGTACGGCAATGTCCACGCGCTCGAGAGCCTCGATCTCGAGGTCGCCGAAGGCGAGGTCGTGGGCTACCTCGGCCCTAACGGGGCGGGCAAGACGACCACGATTCGCTTGCTGCTCGGGCTGATTCGGCCGACGGCCGGACGCGCGGAGATCTTCGGGCTCGACTGTCAGCACCAGGTCGTCAAAGTTCACCGGCACCTGGCCTATGTTCCGGGCGAAACGAGCCTGTGGCCGTCGCTCACCGGCACTGAGACCCTCCACCTGCTCGGCCGCGTACAAGGCAGGGTGGACGAGGCTTACACCCAAGAACTGATCCGCCGCTTCGATCTCGACGTCTCCAAGAAGGTTCGCGCCTACTCGAAGGGGAATCGTCAGAAACTGATCCTCGTTGCCGCCCTGATGACGCGTCCCGATCTCCTCGTCCTGGACGAGCCGACCAGTGGCCTCGACCCGTTGATGGAACAGGCGTTTCGTCACTGCGTCCACGAGGCGCGCGAGCGAGGTCAGACGATCTTCTTGTCCTCGCACATCTTGAGCGAGGTTGAAGCGCTGTGCGACCGGATCGGAATCCTCCGCGAGGGCGTGCTCGTCGAGATGGGGACGCTGCAGGAGATGCGCCACCTCTCGGCTTTCACGGTGGAAGCGACCTTCGACGGTCCTGTCCCCGATCTTTCGCGGGTCCCCGGGGTGTCCTCTGTCGAGGTGGTGGGTCATCTGGTTCGTTGCCAGGTGCGAGGGACGGTTGAGCCTCTGCTGCAGGTCCTGGCAGCGTCGGGGGTGCAGCAGCTGTTGAGCCGGGAGCCATCTTTGGAGGAGCTCTTTCTGGCGCAGTACGGAGTGAACGTCGAGCCCGAAGACACCTCGGCCAATGCAGGCTGAGCTCGCCGTCAGCCGGGTGGCATCGCGGGACCGGAGGGCCGCGACGATGGTCTTCCGGCAGACGGCGCGCCGAACAGTACGTTCCGGGGTGCTCTGGGGGTATGTGTTCGGGCTTTACGTGGCGACCCAGGCACTCGCGTATGCCTCGAGCTACAAGACCGTCGCCCAGCGAATTGGACTGGCCAAGGAGTTCGGGGCGAACGCCGGGGTGAGCGCTCTAGTCGGTCCCGCCCACGACATCCAGACGGTGGCGGGCTTCACCGTTTGGAAGTGTCTGGCCGTGCTGGCCGTGGTCGGAGCGGTCTGGGGGTTGCTCACCGGCACGAGGCTGCTGCGCGGCGAGGAGGATAGCGGGCGCTGGGAGCTCCTGCTGGCCGGTCAGACCACGCGCAGGGCCGCCGCCGCCCAGGCCCTCGTCGGCCTGGCCTGCGGTGTCGCTGTGTTGTGGACCATCAGCGCCGCCATTCTGGTCGTGGTCGGCCGTTCGTCAAAGGTCGATGTCAGCGCCCCCGGAGCGTTGTTTCTGGCTGTTGCCATCGTGGCGGCTGCCGCGATGTTCCTGGCTGTCGGGACTCTTGCGAGCCAGTTTGCCGCGACGCGCCGCCAGGCATCCGCCTACGGCGGTGCCGTCCTCGGCGTGAGCTACGCGCTCCGCATGGTCGCCGACTCGGGCACCGGCCTCGGTTGGCTCCGATGGACCTCACCGCTCGGGTGGGTCGAGGAGCTCCAGCCGCTGACGGCACCCCATCCACTCGCTCTCTTGCCGGTTGTCGGGCTGACCGCCGTTTTGAGCTTTCTGACGATTTGCCTCGCAGGTGAGCGAGATCTCGGATCCAGCGTGATCAGAGACCATACGAGCTCGGCCCCGCGCACCACACTCCTGTTCGGTCCATCCGGCCTGGACCTCCGCCTTGCGCGAGCGACCTTCGCGGGTTGGGGCGTTGGTATCGCCGCGTACGGGCTCGTGCTCGGACTGGTGGCGAAGTCGGCGGGAAGCGCTATAGCGAGCTCGACGAGTCTTACGCGAGCACTGTCACGACTTGGGGCGATTGGTACCGAGGCGTATCTCGGCGTGGCCTTTCTGCTGATGGCCGTCTTGCTCGCGTTCGTGGCCTCGGGGCAGATAAGCAGTGCCAGGGCCGAAGAGGCCGAGGGGCGGCTCGATCACCTTCTCGTCCGCCCGGTTTCACGGTCATCGTGGCTTGTCGGAAGGCTCGGTGTCGTGACCGTCGTCCTCATCCTGGGCGGACTGGTCGCCGGTGTCTCCACATGGCTCGGCGCAGCCAGCCAACAGAGCGGCGTGAGCTTTGGGACCATGCTCCAGGCCGGACTCAACGTCGTCCCGCCCGCGGTTTGCATCCTTGGTATCGGAGCACTCGTGTTCGGCTTCTGGCCCCGCGCCTCGACGGTTGCCACGTACGGTGTCCTCGTCTGGTCGTTCCTAGTCGAGCTCATAGGAGGTGTCGTAGGCCTGAACCACTGGGTACTTGACGCCTCCTTGTTCCACCAGATGGCAGCGGCGCCTGCCGTGAGCCCGGACTGGGCGAGCGGAGGAGTCCTCGTCGCCATCGGCGTGGTCGCGGCGGTTGCCGGCGGGACCGCCTTCTCACACCGGGATCTCAAAGGCGAATGACTGCAGCTCGGCACGCGCGAGCACGTTCCACCGCGGGCCGGGCTACGAGGTTGCTATGAGCCGAGCGCTCGTCGGATAACTGTCCCCATCGCCAGATGCTCCACGAGGAACGCGTCGTGACCGACGATCGAGTCGATGACCTGAACATCGTCCGCACATCCGAGCAGGTCGGCCAGCTCCCATTGCAGTCGCAGAGGGTAGAGGCGGTCTGACGCGATCCCGGCGATGGTCACCTGGGCCCGAACCCGGGAGAGAGCCTCCCTCGCTCCGGCGTAGCCACGACCGAGGTCGTAGTGGCTCATTGCCTGGCTGAGCACCAGGTAGCTGTTCGCGTCGAAACGGCTGGTTATCTTCTCGCCGTGATGCTCAAGATATGACTCGACCGCGTAGCGGCCGCTGTTTAGGGGCGTCCCGTGATCCTGGGAGTTGTTGGAGAACCGCCGTTGCAGCTCAACCTCGCTGCGGTAGCTCAAGTGGCCAATCCCGCGGGCGATTGCCAAGCCGGCCACTGGCCCGCGTGCCGAGTCGTAATAGTCGCCGTTGCAGAAGTCCGGGTCGAGGCGGATCGCCTGGCTCTGGAGCCAGCAGAGAGCGATCTGCTCGGCGCTGGCGACCGCGCCGGCGGCGATCACGATGGCCCGCTCGACGTTGGCGGGAAAGTCCACCGCCCATTGCATGGCGCGCATGCCACCCATGGATCCACCAACCACGGCGTACCAGGTGTCGATGCCTAGCTGATAGCCAAGAGCGCGCTCGACGACAACTTGATCCTTCACCGTCACGACAGGAAAACGCGATCCGTATGGCCTCCCGTCCGCCGCCCACGAGCTCGGACCGGTGGTCCCTTGACAACCTCCGAGCACGTTCGGGCAGACGACGAAGAAGCGGTTCGTGTCGATGGGAGCGTCCCGCCCGACCATCGGACCCCACCAGCCTGGGTTCGGGTGGCCCGCTTCGGCGGGTCCGCTGACGTGCGAGTCGCCGCTCAAGGCGTGCAGGACGAGGATCGCGTTCGAGGCGTCTTCGTTCAGCTTGCCCCATGTCTCGTAGGCGACTGTGACTTCGCCCAAATGGCCACCGGCTTCCAGATCGAGACGAGCAGATCGGTCGCGCCCGCGACCGAACAGCGACGCGAACTTTCGCCGGCCGGGAGGGTCTCCTGGCCGCCAAGCCCCAGTGACCGGGGCATCGATCAAAACAGTGCCCAGCTCAGGCGCCCTTGGCTGCTCGGAAGCCCGAGTCCAGATCCGCGAAGATGTCGGCGAGGGTCTCAAGGCCTATGCACAGCCGGATCAGGTCCGGTGTGACGCCGGTGCTCGCCTGCTCTTCCTCGGTCAGCTGTGAGTGTGTGGTCGTGGCCGGGTGGATAGCCAGGCTACGGACGTCGCCGACATTCGCAAGATGGCTGAACAGTTCGAGACCCTCGATAAAGCGGCTCCCGGCCTCCTTGCCCCCCTTGATGCCGAAGGTGAGGATCGCGCCGCCGCCTCGTGGGAGGTAGTGCTGTTGGCGCGCATGCCATGCGCTCGAGGCCAGTCCTGGATAGCTAACCCATTCGACCTCGTCGCGTGCCTCGAGCCATTTGGCTACCGCAAGGGCGTTGGCGACGTGTCGATCCATCCGGACGCTGAGCGTCTCGAGACCCTGGAGGAAAAGGAACGAATTCAGCGGAGCGATCGCCGCGCCCACGTCGCGCAGGTACTGAAGACGTGCCTTCAAGATGTACTGAGCTGGGCGGAGCGGTTCGGGCAGCTCAGAGAACACGACCCCGTGGTAACTCGGGTCCGGCTCGGTGAAATTCGGGAAGCGCCCACTTTTCGCATAGTCGAACTTCCCGCCGTCGACGATGACGCCGCCGATGGAGGTGCCATGACCGCCGATGAACTTCGTCGCCGAGTACACGGCGATGTCTGCTCCGTGCAGAAAGGGCTGGCACAGATAAGGGGTGGCCACGGTGTTGTCGACCACGAGCGGAATACCGTGCTCGTGAGCAACCGCCGAGACAGCTTCGAAATCGAGAACGTCACCCTTCGGGTTGCCGATCGTCTCGGCGTAGAAGGCCCTGGTGTTGGGCCTGATCGAACCGCGCCACGCGTCCACGTCGTCGGGGTCCTCAACGAAGCTCACTTGGACGCCAAGTTTTGGAAGTGTGTAGTGGAGCAAGTTGTAGGTGCCACCGTAGAGAGAGGCCGACGAGACGATGTGCCCGCCGTTCTCGGCCAGGTTGAGAAGCGCGATTGTTTCGGCTGCCTGACCGCTCGCGACTGCGAGGGCGCCGACGCCTCCGTCGAGCGCGGCCATGCGCTCTTCGAAGACAGCTTGTGTCGGGTTCATTATTCGCGTATAGATATTGCCGAGCTCGGAAAGCCCGAAAAGTGCCGCCGCATGGGCGGTGTCACGGAAGACATAGCTAGTCGTCTGGTAGATCGGCACCGCGCGGGCCCCGGTGGTCGGGTCTGGCACGGCTCCGGCATGGATTTGTCGGGTTTCGAAACCCCAGTCGGCCATGTCAGCGGCCCCTCTTTTCTC
Source organism: Acidimicrobiaceae bacterium (assembly GCA_003140595.1). Classification (GTDB taxonomy): domain Bacteria; phylum Actinomycetota; class Acidimicrobiia; order Acidimicrobiales; family Bog-793; genus Fen-455. Next base: position 36,037 of record PLKG01000103.1, read on the forward strand.
TGGTTGCCCACGACGGGTCCGATGACCCCGCTCCGAACCCGAGGGTAGTGGGCGATACCTGACTGGTCAAGTCATAAATTCAAGGGTCATCGGCTGGCGAACCGGAAGGCTCCATGCGGGCAGTGTCGGTTCTCGGACATCTCCCCGGGCCTATGTGGCATCGTCGCGTCATGATGATCCGGTCGGCGGCTGCGCCCGATCGCGAGTGGATCGTGAGCACGCTGTCACAGCGGTGGGGCTCGACCACGATCGTCACTCGAGACCGCCTGCGCGACGCAGCCGCGCTCGAAGCGCTCATCGCAGTGGACACGAGCCTTGACACACCGGAGCGAGTCGGGTTGCTGACTTATCAGGTCGACGGGGACGGAGTTGAGGTGGTCACGATCGACGCGCTCCGAAGGCGCTCGGGCATCGGCACCGCGCTCTTGGCTCGCGTCATCCAGGTCGCAGAGGGCTCAGGCGTGGCACGCGTGTGGCTGATCACGACGAACGACAATCTGCGCGCGATCAGGTTCTACCAGCGGCGCGGCTTTCGGATAACCGCGGTTGACCCGGGCGCGGCTGACCGGGCCAGGCTGCTCAAGCCATCGATCCCGCTCGTCGCCGACAACGGCGTCGCGCTTCACGACGAACTGGAGCTCGAGCTCATCGTGTCCCCTGTACGCGATGTGCAGATCTGAACTGGCCGCCTATTGCGAAGACGCCGCTCCGCTGGTCCGAGCACGGCGACCCAGCTCGCTTCACGGTCGCCCGACGACACGGACGGGCTCCGAACCGTTTACGATCTGATGAACGCGCGCGGACTGGCGTGCGCGTCGGTGAGGGATGTCGAGCGTCCGGAGGGTTTTGTGCGCGTTTGTTCCATGATCAAGAAGCGACCGGGACGGAGAGGTATGCCGAGGCGGCGGACATTGTTTCGAGTCCTGACCCTGAGCGGGCTCGCCCTGACCGTGCTCGCCCTGCCCGCTGCCAGTGGTGCGACGACGTTCCACGGCGCCTTGCGCGCTCACACGACCCAGGCCACCGACCAGTCCCGCCTGCAGGCGGGGGGAATACTCTTGGACGGCTCCGCGCTCGTCTCCGCCAGCGGAAAGTACCGGCTTGTCTTGCAGTCCGACGGCAACCTCGTGCTCTACTGGGAGGGCCACCCCCTTTGGAACTCCGGCACACGGAACGACGCCCCGGACCACCTCGTAATGCAGACCGACGGCAACCTCGTCATGTATCAGGGTCTTCAGGTGCTCTGGAGCTCGGGAAGCGGCGGGGGTGTCCGCAGCAACGACTACTACCTCACTGTGCAAAACGATGGTGACGCCATCATCTACTCACCGGCGCGCGCGCAGATCTGGACGACCAACACCGCTGTACAGCCGGGATTGCAGCTCGGCGACTCCGGTATCTCGGTCCGCAGACTCCAGGAGCGACTTAGCGAGCTCGGCTACTGGCTTGGACCACCGAATGGTGTCTTCGGTGACTCCACCCAGCAGGCAGTGTGGGCACTCCAGAAGGCAGCTGGCCTCAGCCGTGACGGCGTCGTCGGCACGAGGACCGTTTTCGCGCTTGCAAGTGGGGTAGTCCCCAAGCCACGCCCCGCGGCGGGCAACCTTATCGAGGTGGATCTGGAGGACGACCTCGTCATGGTGCTCCAGGGAGGCAAGCTGGCTTACACGCTCAACACCTCGACGGGCGGTGGTTACACCTACACCGACAAGACCGGGACGTCGGTGGCGATCACCCCGAAGGGTGTGTTCCATATCTTCGGTGTGATCAACGGTCTCGATGTCGACTCGCTTGGCACGTTGTGGCGACCAAGGTTCTTCACCGAGGGCGGGATCGCGATCCACGGCGACACTTACGTGCCGCCAATTCCTGTCTCACACGGTTGTGTTCGCGTGAGCAACGAGGCGATCAACTGGATATGGGCGAACAACATCGCGCCGATCGGCGAAGAGGTGTGGGTTTTCTGAGGTCGCTGCGGTGGCGGGCTGGCACGATAGTGGGCCTGTGGATCACGCGGGCCGCACGCACCGCCTCAACTTCCCGCGACGCGTGCCTCGGCGGCTTGCCACCGTTCAGCCTCTCCTTGTGATGGGTGGTAGACGCGAAGTTCAGTTCGCTCGGCAACGATCACGCGAGCGGCCCACCGACCAGCTCCCACGGCCCCGTAGGCCTGGGCCTGCACCAACGCGTTTCCTATAGCTGCGGCCTCGACCGGGCCGGCGACGACGGGCAGCCCGCATGCATCGGAGGTGAGCTGGCAGAGCAGAGCGTTGTAAACCCCGCCGCCGACGACATGGATCACATCGACGCGCTTTCCTGACAGCTCCGCTGCCAACCGCAGCGTTCGGCGATATGCGAGGGCAAGACTGTCGAGGATGGCCCTCGTCACCTGTGCCGGTGTCTCGGCAGTCGGCTCGCCCATGTTGTGGCACACCTGCGTGATCCGGGCAGGGATGTCTCCGGGCGAGAAGAACACCGGATCATCGGGATCGAAGACCGTCCTGAGAGGTGATTCCGCGGCGGCTAGGGAGACAACTTCCTCGAGCGAGAGCTTCTCGCCGAGACGTTCCCAGGTTCGCATCGACTCCTGGAGCAGCCAGAGCCCCATTACGTTGCGGTGGTAGAGGAACGAACCGTCGACACCCCGCTCGTTGGTGAATTGCGCGGCGCGGCTCTCCTCATTCAGGACCGGCCGGTCCAACTCAACGCCGACGAGGGACCACGTGCCGGAGGAGATGAATGCGAAATTGGAGTCAAGGGCCGGAACGGCCATCACGGCCGAAGCGGTGTCGTGTGAGCCGACTGCGGTGAAGGGGATCGCGTAGTCCAGGCCGGTTTCGGCGAGCACCTCGTCACACAGCGGGCCAAGCCGTTCTCCCGGCCGGCGGATCGGCGGGAAGAGACCTAGTGGGATACCGAACTTTGAGAGAAGCTCGCTGTCCCATCCGGATCCGTCGACTCTGAGCAACTGGGTCGTGGAGGCGATGGTCTCCTCGGCTCCGAGAGATCCGGTGAGCCAGTATCCGAGCAGATCCGGCGTCAGGAGCAGAGTTCGCGCGACAGCGAATTGGGCGTCCTCGCGACCAGCAACAAGCTGGAAGATCGTGTTGAAGGGCACTACGGCGATGCCCGACCGGCGATAGAGATCGAGGGGCCCAACGCTCTGGACTACCCGGTCGACGACAGGCTGGGTCCGATCGTCACGGTAGTGGAAGGGATTGCCGAGCAGCGATCCATCGGCATCCAGCAACCCATAATCGACTCCCCAAGAGTCGATGCCAATCGAATCGAGATGTCCCAAGCGACCTGCGGCACGAATACCGTCAAGGATTCCCCGGTAGAGACGCAACACGTCCCAACGGATATGACCGCCGACCGAAATCGCTCCGTTCCAGAACCGGTGGACCTGAGCGAACTCGAAGTGCTCCTCACCGAACTCGGCGACGAATACTCGTCCATTCGAGGCGCCGAGGTCCACGGCTACGACGCGTGCTGTCCCGCGGCGTGCTGCGGCTTGTGCTCCATCAACTGACGTGGGCTGTGCCATCGAAGGAATTCCTCTCAAGTGGCGCTGGCCTGTGACCGGGGAACTCCTAGGGCGAGGGGTAGCCGGACCGACACAAGACCCACCTACTCACGCGACAAGGACGTTCATCCCGCCCCGATGAGGGGCGGCGTAAGGTGACCAGCACTCGGCGGTGTCAGCCTTCGTTTCGGTCGGCTACGACGAGGATCTTGACTTCGCCACCGGCGGCGATGGCGGCGAAAGCCTCCGCCGCTCTGGGGAGCGGGAAGGTGGCGGTGATGAAACGTTCGGCGTCGAAGTCATCGCCGCCGATGATCTCGATGGCGTCGTCAAAGTCTTCCCAGCGATAAGTGGCTGCTCCTTGGACGCGTATCTGGTACTCCTGGACAACGGGCAGGTCGACGGTCGCGGACCTGCGCGGTCCTCCCAGTACGACGACGGTGCCCCCTTTGATGGCGATCTTGATCGCCTCTCGCAGGGTGGCCTCGTATGACACGCAATCGAAGACCACGTCCGCGCTTTCCCCGAGTTCGGCTCTGACCACCCCGGCCAGATCTTCGACCCCCGCGTCGACCACGGCGTCGGCTCCTAGCGCGAGAGCCAGGTCGCGCTTGGACTGCAACATGTCGGTGCTCACAACTTTGGCTGCCCCGGCGCGGCGGACGGCGATCAGGGTCAGCAGCCCAATCGTGCCCGCGCCGAGAATCGCCACCGCCTTGCCCGTCAGGTCTCCGACCAGCCGTACGGCGTGCACCGGCGTGGCTAGGGGCTCTATGAGCGCCGCCTGGTGGTCGCTGAACGACTTTGGGATCTTGTGCAGCCGCGCAGCGGGCGCAGAGAAGACGTCGGCCATCCCACCTTCGCGATACCCGCAGCCGAAGAACTCCAGGTTCTCACATAGGTTCTCCTTTTGGTTCAAACATGGCTTGCAATGCCCGCACACAAGAGTCGGCTCGATCGTGACCCGGTCCCCAACCTCGACTGCGTCCACGCCATCCGCGATGGCGACGACTACCCCGACAACTTCATGTCCGGGGTAGTAGGGGGGCTTCATGAACGCGTGCTCGCCGTGGACGCCGGCCTTGTCCGAACCGCACATCCCCGACACCGACATCTCGACCAGCGCTTCGCCTGCCTTGAGTGGCGGTACGGCCTCGGTGATCACTTCGACAATGTCGGGGCTAGTGACAATGACGCGTCTCCGAGTCAGTTCTTCGGTCATGGCATCTCCTGTGGCTGTTGAGTGGTTCTTGTTTGATGGATTGCAGGTGTTGCTGGCCCGCCGCTGGGCCTTCTCATCGCGGACTGTCTCCGGAACCGGAGAACGTCCCCATGGACGTCGTTGCGCCGCAGGCCACCGCGTAGACACGAAGCACATCGCGGACGGCTTCGATCACCAGGTTCCTGGGAGTCGGATCGAATGATCCGCTGGCAACGCGTGAATAGAGCGTCGGGAGGAATTGACTGATCAGGGGCTCCGGGACACTGATCCCAGTCGTGTGGTCCAAGAGCCTTCCGACCGCTTCTTGTGACGCCGGAGCCGCCCAGTAGTACCGGATACGGTCGCTGTAACTGAAATGGCGGAGGACACGCAGGTCCTGTGGATCACCCCGATAGTGCGACTGCCAATACCCGGGGTTGGCGAGCATCTCCCTTTCCATCGCTGCCATCAACGAGTGGTCGCGCCAGCCGGGGTCGATTGCTGCCGCTATCTCGTCGAGTCCATAGAGGGCTTCGCGCAGGGCGAAAGTGAGGCCCGGTCCGACCTTAAGGATGGCAAAGCCATCGCTGACGAGCCCGGTGAGGGCCTCTTGGGGCTGATAGTCCGTGGAATGGGCTTCGAACACGAGCCCAGGCATCTCACCCAGCGCCGCACTCAGCTCACGAGCACGCTTTGGCTGGTAGACGACGACGTTCCTGTCGTCGAATTCGACTCCGGGCTGTGCCACAAGGGCGATCACCGCCTCGAAGGCGGCATCGGCCCCCACGGCGGCAAAGGCCCGCCGATGAGCTTCAAGGGTGGCGGCTACGGCCTCCGGTCTAGTCACTTCGAGATGCTCGATCGCTTCGAGCGCGCCACCGGGGACGGGCACCTCGGTACCTATGACGTAACGAGGATTCGTAGCGGCCTCA
>PLKG01000154.1 GCA_003140595.1 Acidimicrobiaceae bacterium
CGAGTCCGCTCACCTCCACTCGGACAAGTCCAGGTCACAGACCTTGGTTATCAGTGTATTGGCAGTATGAATGACATCATCCCGTGGTTCATCCCGCGGATGCGACGGAGCGTGGTAGTCGCGAAAGTACTCATCACGGCTCGACCAGCAACTAGATCGGCCATGTACCGCAGCAGGTCCAAGACCAGCCCTCACCTGCAGGCTGATTGGAGCCGAAACATCTATGCAGGCGTCCCCACCCTGTTCTTGGCGGTCGCGGAAGTCGGGATCGGAGGTCGTCGCGAAGGTCCTCGCAGAACGCCATGGCCCGCTCACCAGGGCGACAAGTTGCTGATGGACGGGTCACCGTTTTCATTGGAGCTGAGATCGTGATCGGCGCAGAGACCTGTCCAGGGTCCCGCTGCAACCTCAGCCCGTACTCGACGGTGCCGTTAGGGCCTGTCAGGGCAAGAAAGTCTCCTACGTAGGACTCAGTCGCCGCCGTAGAGCCGGGACGGATCGATCAACTCGACATCCCCATACGCCTTGCATCGGCCGAGGAGCTCGGGCGTGAAGCCTTCCTTCGAAAAACACAAGAGCTTCGCTTCGTCAGCACCCAGCAGGTCGCGAATGTGGCGCAGTCGCTCGAGTTGCTCGACCCCAACCGCATGCGATCGCCACTTCGCTTCCCCTAGAGCGATGATTCGGTCGGCTTTGTTCGGCAAGGTCCCGATGACCACAACGTCAACCTCGTGGTTCTCTCGATGCTCCCGACACGCGATGACAGTCGGTGCGACCCGGCTGGCAGTGCCGCCCAGGGTGTCGTCGGACGCATACTCAGCGCACCAAGTCCGAGCCAGGTATTCGAAGTGTGGCCCGTAGATCCGGGCAGCGACGGTGTCGGCGACCTCCGACCACACCTTCGACCCCTGATGACGAACGAGGCGTGCCTCGTTCGGAGCGACCACGAGCTGATGCAAGCGGAGGACCGGTTCGGCGACCTGGAATGTCGTCCGCCGCTGCTTCAGCGCATCGGCAAGCGGTGTGATCAGCTGCGCCTCGGTGAGCACGGACAAGGGGTGGGCCAGGGCTCCTTCGGCTCGCCCGACGGCTGCGGCGATCTGACCGCGCCGTGTTGCTCCCTGGCTAATCGCTGCGAGCACGGAGAGATAGCCCGCCGCGTCCGTGACTCCTTGTTCTTGGGCCAACAGGATATTGCCCTCCCGAAACATCGCCGATCCGGGATTGAGCAACGCCGACACCACCCAGTCGTCGAGTTCACCGACCGCGCCCGGCCCACTCGTTCCACTCATGTCAAGGTACGCCGGGGTTCCTCCGACCAGAGCGTGCAGCATCACCGACAACTTCGGGTCGCCGGCGGTGCCCCAGAAGTCGGCCGCCTCGCGATAGGAGAACGGGTGAACCATGAGCTCGAGCGAGGCCCGCCCCCGCAGAGGGGCGGTTCCGGTGAGAAGCCCACGCATGGTTGACAAGGCCGATCCGCACAGCACGAGCCTCGTGAGGTGGTGTCTCGCGGGTACGCCGCGCGGGCTCAGCAGTGCCTGCAGCAGTGAGGGGATCTCAGGGTTGGAGACCAGCAGATATGGAAACTCGTCGACTACCACCAGCACCGGCGTCTTTGCACCTTCGCCTAAAGAGAGCAGGGCTGAGAACGCCTCCTCCCAGTTGGAAAAGGCCACCCGCCCACGGGCGCCCGTCGCTACCTGGTAGCCGGCGGCAAAGCGCGCAAGGTTCTGCTCGGCCGATTGCTGGAGGCTTGTCACGTACGTGCCGCTGGCCGCCTCAACTAGAGCCTGCAACAGGTAGGTCTTTCCTTGCCGCCGCCGGCCGTACACGAGCCCAAGCGTGGCGCCTCTGCGATCGGCCGCGACGAAGCGTTCCAAGCTTGCCCACTCGCGGTCGCGGTCAAAGACGTCCGACGGCTTGTCCATACTTGAATTATAGCTGGAGTTATGATAAGTGCAACAGCGCTAGAGTCTCCGGACGCGCCGACCAACGGCGAGGGTCGGCGGCCCTGGCAACACGCGCTCGGGCTCGGCGCGAGATGCCGCGACGAGTCGCGGCCCGAGCCGACACCTACTAACCACGCCGCTCAACCGCCACGGAGATCCATCCCGCGGCCATCCCGCGGGCGCTGCTGTTCACGAGGGTTCGCCCACGTCTGGCCAACTCGCTGACCTGCCCTGATGGTTCACCAGAGTCCGCCGCCAGCCGCCATGAACACCTTCGCAACGTGGAAGTCGGCGGTTCGAGTCCGCTCACCTCCACCGGTATTTTCCCTGGTCAAAGGCCATCTTCGTCACCTGCTGGATTTTGCTGCTTTCCGCCCATCGCGCGTTCATCGCGCGAGCCGGGTATGAACCGGCCGCTAAGACGATCCGCTGCAGCCTGGTCAGCCTCAGGCACAGCCTGAGCGTAAAGAGCCAAGGTCAGTCGCGAATCGGAGTGGCCCATGCGAACCTGCGTTGTCTTCATATCTGTCCGATCCTCCACGAGCGCCGTCGCCATCGCGCGCCGAAGGTCGTGAAAGCCCAGATTCGGAAGACCTGCCGCCTCACGAGCGGGCGACCAAACGCGATTGCGCCAGTTTGCGTAACGGAGGGGTCCTCCTTCGGGCGAGACGAACACGAGCGCGTCGCTATCGGCCTCGGGTTCCCGCAATGGCGCTGGCAACGCAATGGTTCGGCGAGAGGCAGCCGACTTTGGTGCATCGAATACCGGGCGCCCCTGGGAATCTCGGGTGATGGTCTCATTGACCGACACCGAACCGCTGCCTAAATCCATACGTCCGACACGCAGTCCGGCGACCTCCGAGAACCGCAGGCCCAGCACAGCCCCGAGGTAGACCATGGGCCGGTTGCTCTCGTCCATCGCCGCTACCAGACGAGCAAGATCCTCAGGAAGAGGCATGGATCGTTCGAGTGGCTGGACCCGAGGGAGCTTCACGTTCCGACACGGACTGCGTCCTATTCGGTCGGTCATTTCCGCGTACGCACAGAGCGACCTGAGAACGCCGTGCGCGCGCCTCACCGTCCTCGGGGCCAAACGTGCGGAAAGGTGATTGACCAACGACTGAACGTCGGTCTGCACGACCGAGTCGATTCGACGATCGCCAAGCGCAGGAAAGATATGGGTCCTGAGGTGATACTCATCAGTGGCCCGCGTGTCGGCGCGCTTTGCCGGGTTGGAAGCCAGCCACTCAGCGCCCAACTCTCTCACCGTTACGCGGCCACGGCCTGGATCGAACATCACCCCGCGGAGCCGGTCAGCCTCGGTCGTGGCGGCATAGGCGTCCGCCTCCTTCTTGCTCGCAAACGTGCGCGTGACCACACGGCCACCGATCCGGGTGCGGACGTCGTAACGGGTACGAGAATCCGACAGCTCCCGCTTGAAGGCCAACGCAGCCTGACGCCCCTGGTCGGTGTTGCGGAAGGCCTTGGTGACACGACGGTCACCATCCCTGCCGCTGACTCGGTAGACAATCTGCGCCACGACCAAGACGCTACGCCGCGGCTGTAGATCTTCGACTCGGCGAGCACGGCGGGCTGGCCCAGCGGCCGGTCGCTACTCGTGACCGATCGGCGGGAAGTTGACTGTCACCGTAACGCTGGTCCCGACCGTGATCGAGAACGACGTGCCCTTTGCAAGGTTCGTGACGATCTCGGCGAGCTTGTCCGGGAGTCGTTGATTCACTTGTCGGGCTCCTCGATGACGGAGCCGATTGGGACCGCCAGACTGTCTGGCTGATCATGCTGGAAGCCAATGGCCTGGTTGATCGTTCCCACTGCGGCCATCGCCTGGCCAAACACCTCGTGCGGGCAACACCTTCAGCCTTCGCACTTGGCTGAATGGGAGGCGCTTCGTCAGGCTACGCCAGACTGTTTCGGATGCCCGGCGCTGGTTCTATTGATGCAACGGAGCGCGATTGTCCGACGACGGCGTCGCCGATCAACCTGTTGACGAACAACGACAGCGAGCTCACCGGCACACGCCTGCAGCGGCCGATGTTGACCGACTGGAGCTCACCACTGGCCATCAGCTCGTAGATGGTCGTTCGTCCGACCGACAGCGCTCGCGGTCGGCTCCGCCGACCTCGTCTTGAGGCACCGCAACGCCCAGCGACTGTTGGAAGCCCTGCCCGTTGTCATCTCCGGCGCAGAAGAGCTGAGCTTTCCCGACCACGCCACCCGTCACCGGCGCGACCACCTAAAGCTCTTGTCGCTCATCGGCGCCTCGGCCCTGTTGCACCAGCACCAGCGCACCCATGCCACCGTCGAGGTCGACGGGACTGTCGTCGACTACCTGCAGGCCGACGCGAGCGACGTGGCGCTCGGACTGCGCCTCGCTGAGGCGGTGCTGCAGGGCGCCGACGAGCTCGCCCCCCAGACAAGGCGCCTCCTGGCCGCCTGTGAGGCCCATGTCTCAGAGCGGGCCGATATCGGCTCGACGCCGGTCTCGAAGATCGCCTTTACCCGCCGGGAGATCCGCGAGCTGCTCGGCTGGTCCGAGCACCAGGTCCGCGTCGGGCTCGAGCGTCTCGTCGCGCTGGAGTACCTTCTCGTCGCGCCGGGCGGTCCGGGACGACACCACCGCTACCGTCTCGCAGAACCCCGCCAACCCCGCGGGGCCCCGCGAGAGGTGCCCGAGCCCGGCTCGCTAGGTGTTATGCGCCCCCGAGCTGGAGAAACAGCCGACCCCGCGGAGCCATGCGACGCGATCGGGCATGGCGGCGAGGAATTCGTAGGCGTAGGCGTAGGTCGGAACGGGGATCTTCGATGAGGCCGACGGCGCTCGGGCGCGCGGCTGAGGACTACCTCATGTGGCTATCGAGCCACGGCTATGCCCAGACGACGGTCGCCAACCGCCGGCACCACCTGGACGACCTCGTCGAGTTCCTCGCCGAGCGTGACATGGCCGAACCGAAAGCGGTCAGCTTCACTGCCCTCGAGTCCTACCAGCGCCACCTGTTCCACCACAAAAAGCGCGACGGCGCACCGCTGTCGTTTCGCACCCAGGCCCAGCGCATCATCGGGGCGAAGGGGTTCTTCTCCTGGATGACGAGCCACGGCCTCATCGCCTTGGACCCCGCCTCTGGCATCGTGTTGCCCAAGGCCGAGCACCGCTTGCCGGAGGCGACCTTGAGCGCCGAAGAAGCCGACACGGTTCTCTCAGGGCCCGATGTGACCACGGCGCTCGGCTTGAGGGACAGAGCCGTGATGGAGGTGTTCTACTCGACCGCGATACGCCGGGCCGAGCTCATCGCGCTCAAACTCTGGGACATCGACCACGAACGGGGCACGGTGTTCGTCCGACAGGGAAAGGGCGGACGGGACCGTTATACCCCGATCGGCCCGAGGGCGCTTTCCTGGGTGGACCGCTACCTGGAGCTCGTCCGCCCGAGACTGGTCGTCGGCAAGACCGACACCTTGTTCCTGTCCGCGTCGGGCGCACCGCTTTGTCCCGACTGGCTCTCGCGCACCGTCACCGCCTACATCTCAGCCGGTGCTCCTAAAAAGCCCGGCAGCTGCCACATGTTCCGCCATACAGCGGCGACACTCATGTTGGAAGGCGGGGCCGACATCAGATATGTGGGCGAGATGCTCGGCCATGCCAAGTTGGAGACGACCGCGATCTACACCCGGGTCTCGATCGCAAAGCTGCGCGCGGTGCACGCCGCCACCCATCCGGCGGGCGGGGGCCAGACCGGCTGAGCCGAAAGACGCCAGGCTTTACGTCCCTTCGCATGCGAGAATGGGATCGTGACCAGGAGAACCACCACCGTGAGCCTCGACGAGAAGCTCATGACAGAAGTACACGAGACCGCGCAGCGCTCCGGGCTGTCTGACGACGAGGTCATCGAGCAGGCCCTCCGGCGCTTTGTCGGCCTGGAGGTGCTCGACGAGCTCTGGTCCCGCAACCACCTCTCGGAGGCTGAAGCCATGGAGATCGCCACCTCCGAGCTGCGGGCGCTGCGTTCCGAGCACAAGGCATCTTGAGCCCGGCGCGGCGCCGTGAGGATCGTGCTCGATCCGAACGTACTGGTCTCCGCCGCTCTGTCGTCGAAAGGGCCGTCCGCACAGATTCTCGCTGAAGCGCGTGAGGGCTCCTTCGAGCTGGTGGCCTGCCCGGCCCTTATCGATGAGCTCGGCCGCGTCCTTCGGCGCGAGCGCTTCCGCTCTTACCTGAGCATCGAGGACTCGATCCGCTACGTCGAGGCGATCGCACGCCTGGCTACTTCGGTGGCGAACCCGACGCAGGTTCCCTCCGCGACGCGTGACCGCGACGACGATTACCTCGTCGCCCTGCTCGGCTCTTCTGCCGACTTGCTCGTCTCCGGCGACAAGGACCTGACCGATCTCGACGACGCAAGGATCGTCAGCCCACGCGCCGCGATCGAGATCCTGCGGGCGGCCGGTCAATGACCGTGGTGACCACCGAGCAAACGCCGTGCTCGGCGGACTCTCCGACCGCCCGGCGTCCGCCGTCAACTAGATGCCGGAAACACGCGTTCGCGCGATTTTCCTCAAACGTAGGCCTTGGCACCCAGTTTCCGGGCTGTTCGCCCAGGTCGCGCCATGTGAGCTACGACCTGCATCGCAGCCTCTCGGTGGACTGCTCAGTTGGGCGCTACTACGACCCCGGCACGGGCCAGTTACTGAGCGTGGGCCCGATGGTAGGACGCACGGGTGAGCCGTACGCCTATGCCTACGACAGTCCTGTCAATGAGAAGGATCCCAGTGGCTTGAAAGCCTGTGAAGCTAATGAACCGGGAGGCAAGCGATGCCCGTACATTAGAATTCACACCACCCCAGAAGAATCAGGATCGGGTCCTACCCTATATACTATTCACGTCGTGGTCTTAAACCTGACCACTATTTGGCCGAACGGGACTGTAGGTACGGCGTACGTAAACTACCATGGTGTCGTCGCGACAGGACCCATTGATCAGTGGCACGACTTCGGCCTCGCGGTGCTTGCCCACCAAAGCAATGGCGGTGAAGCTAACTATTATGAGACGATGGTGTGCAACAACTATCTCAGCATAAATGTATATCTGATGAAGCGCCATCGCGGCCCAGCTGGGCCGTGGGTCTTGAATACCAATTCTGCTGCATACCGCTCTGAACCGCTCTTTGTCGGATGTGAGCCTATAATCGAACTCCTATAAAAAGATGGTGCTGCCGCAAGCACCCTGTATTCACACTTCACGGAGGAATAGCAGTCTCGTGCCTGCCTTACCTGCTGTCAGCTTTCCAGTTTACGGACTGTCCTCAGGCTTTGTTGGCTCTCGCGGCCTTGGTCTGTGGGATCGAAGGCAGGCGACGTCACAGGAAAAGGACATCGTCCTACCAGTATTTCGAGTGCAACTGCTGCACTCGGTGGGAACGGTTCAGAGCGGACAGCCGGGTCGACCCGCAATGGTAGTGAAGGTATCGACGATATGTAAGAGACTTGCTGACTGGAAACATCCAGCGCCTCTTCAGGCTGCGGCTTCAGCCGCCTTGTTCGGGCTATCTGAGTTGGCAGGCTTTCAGTATCCTGGGGAGGATCAGCAAGCGTTCCTGAATGAGTTGAGCGAACGCGCAGATAGGTTGAGTGCGAATCTGGACTCAAAGGAGTGGCTGCAGCTGACCGTCAGGGTCGACCAGACGACCCAAATAGGAATGCTCTATCGGACCGAGCTTGCTTGGGCGCTCGTGATAGATGTCGGGGAACTTGTAGCTCTAGGGGTGTCAGGTTGCGGCGTTGAGCCATCTAAGTATGGGTTCGCTCGGATCGATGATATAGGGGCTTATGAGATACTATTCTGAGCCTGTAGGTCGTGCTTGGCCAGTCTCCGCATGGTCTGGTCGTCAGAGCGGAGACAGGCCAAGCGAGTAGGGGTCGTAGTAGCGGCCTATGAACAAGAGCCGACT
>PLKG01000150.1:0-3528 GCA_003140595.1 Acidimicrobiaceae bacterium
AATTCTTCGAGCGGTCGGGCGGGCGCTCGTGATCAACGGTTATGACGTGGAGACGGCCGCGGACGGTACGACCGCCATCCACTCTTTGACGGCTCAGGCGCCGGACGTGGTCGTCCTCGACGTGTCCATGCCGGGTGTCGACGGACTTGAGGTCTGTCGCCGGTTGCGTAAGGCGGGGGACAGGACGCCCGTCCTCATGCTCACCGCGCGCGAGGGCGTCGACGACCGCGTCGCCGGGCTCGACGCAGGGGCAGACGACTATCTGGTCAAGCCATTCGCGCTCGAGGAGCTTTTGGCGAGGCTTCGCGCACTGCTCCGGCGTGCCGGCCCGACCGAGGCGAGCGAAGTCTTGGGCTATGGCGACCTCTCCCTCGATCTCGGATCAAGGGAGGTTCGTCGTGCAGGTCGAGAGATCGAGCTCACTCGCACGGAGTTCCTTCTTCTCGAGCTCTTCTTGCGGCACCCGGGTCGGGTTCTCACGCGCCAGGTGATCTCCGCGAACGTCTGGGACTACGACTTCGGTCCGGCCTCGAATTCGCTCGATGTCTACATCGGCTACCTGCGTAGGAAAACCGAGTTACAAGGCGAGAGTCGTCTTATTCAAACAGTCCGAGGCGTCGGATACGTCCTTCGGGAATGACTTCGCCCAGCGGGGGACGCCTCGAGACCCGCGGAGGCTGGCTCGGCGGAGGGGGTAGGGCGGCGAGACTTCAAGTGCGTTCGCGCGTCGCTCTCATCACCACACTCGCTGTCTCTATCGCAGTCATCTTGGTTGCCGCCAGTGCTTATGTCGTATTTCGCCACGACCTGCTTGACGCGGTCGACGGCACGCTCACAAGCCAGGCCGAGACGCTGAACAACGCACGTACGCATGGCGGCCTCCACGCCGCGCTCGAACTCTTGTTCAGCCCGCCGTCGTTGCTCGCTAACCAACCCGCCGAACAGGTCGTTGAAGCCAATGGGCTGGTCGTCACTCCCTCACACAGCTCAACTCAGCTTCCCGTGACCGCGAAGGTGCGCGCGGTCGCGGCCGGCAAGGCCGACGGCTATTTCACGAGCACGACTGTCGATTCGGTACCCGTGCGCGAACTGGTGACTGGCTTCGGCAAGGGGCTTGCTCTCGAACTCGTCCAGCCCGCGCGGAACGTCGAGGTCGAGCGGCTGGCCGTGGCACTCGTGGTTGCAGCAACCGCCGGCGTGGTCCTCGCTCTGCTTCTCGGGACCGCTATTGCGGGGCTTGTTCTGCGGCCGGTACGACGGCTGACCGCTGCAGCGGAGAGCCTCGCCACAACCCGAGACTTCGGAACTCGGATTCCAGTTGAGGGCCGCGACGAACTCAGCAGACTCGCGGTGAGCCTCAACACGGTCCTGGCCGCGCTTCAGAGCTCCCAGCTCGCTCAACGCCAGCTCATCGCCGATGCCTCCCATGAGTTGCGAACACCATTGACGAGTCTCCGGACCAACGTCGACATTCTGGCCGGCCGCATCGAGATCGATTCCGAGGCGAGAACCCAACTCCTCGAGGACGTGGTCGAGCAGCTAGCCGGACTGGGTCGCCTCGTTGGCGATCTGATCGAGCTTGCCCGGCAAGAAGGAACGCTCGAACTATCCCGGCACACGGACGTGGTTGCATTCCACGATGTCGTCACAGACGTCATCGCAGACATGCGGCGCGACCCGCATGTCGACATCAAGGAGAGTCTCGTTCCTGTGTTTGTTCGCGGGGTACGCAACGACCTCGCTCGGGTTGTCGCGAACCTCGTGAGCAACGCCGCGAAGTGGAGCCCACAAGGCACCGTAATCGAGGTCAGGCTGGGTGTTGACTCGGCGGCGGCGGTCCTCTCGGTGACTGACAAGGGGCCAGGGATTGCGGCAGAGGATCTTCCTTATATCTTCGACCGGTTCTATCGCGGTTCCACTGAGCGCAAGGTGCCAGGATCGGGCTTAGGCCTGGCGATCGTTCGGCGAATCGTCGAGGTCCACGGCGGCGAGGTCGGCGTCGTCACTTCCACTCTCGCCGAAGGGTCTTGCTTCGAAGTGCGGCTGCCAATCGCGAATCCGTAGATCGGGGAAGATGCAGTCTGTGGAGTTCTTGAACGATTGACTCCTCGAGTTTGCCGACGAGTCTGCCCACGCCCGCCTCACTTTCGGGGGCAGCACCAGTTCTCCGAAGAGCTCGACGAGCTCACCAACCTCGATGTAGAACCGAATGTCGTCCTCGGTGTCTTCGCGACGAACCTGCTCATAGACACGGATGCGATCGGCTCGCTGGGCGAGGTCGTAGGTGATGGACGGATCGCTCCATCGAACATGGAACGGCAGCTCGACGACGTCGGATGCCTTCAGCGAGGGATCGTCGATATCCTCTGGGATCGCGACCGGGCGGGCGGCAGGTCCGATCCATGGATTGCGAGTCCGCCATATCTACATCGTACGGTCGCGTTCGCCCAGCTCACGAGGCTCGTCGCTGCTGAGGTGCGATCGACAGTTCCCTATGCGGTGAACCGTGCTGGCGACGCCCAGGAACTGGCCCTTGACTGTCGACCAGCTCGGGAAACTGCCTTTGCTCCATGATCCACCTCCTTCGCGTATCTGCGCCCGAGAGGGGTCGTGGACTGCCTGGGCGGCCGAGAGGCGCGCGAACAGTAACTGTTCGCGTCGTCTCGCCATTGTTTCAGCAGGGTGGGAGGTGGAGGTGGCGAGCGCGGCGAGCGAGCAGATCAGCGCGGATCGGCCGGGTCGAGCGCGGGGGCGGTTAGGTGACCCGTGCCGGTGCCAGTGCCAGTGGTGGGCGTCGTGGACAGAGAGCGCAGAGCGGAGCTAGCTGCTATGACACATTCCTGTAGTTCGCCCGAATACGTCCGTCTAGCGTTCACACCGCTGAGGTCGCAGGTTCAAGTCCTGCAGCGCGCACCGACCGAGTCAGGGGCGCGTAATGCGTCGTGGAGCCAGTTTTGCGCGCACAATCGGGGGTGCTGTTCGGCGCATAACAGCTGGCGAGCCTCCGGGAGTCTCCAGCTCAAGATGGCCGAGGAGACGTTGGCCATGTTGCCAAGGGGTCTGCGGGCTGACAATGATGTCCTCGAAGCCTTTGAGGCGTTCATCGATGATCGAAGGGGTCACATGCGTACGTCCCAGCTAGCCACTCTCGTCGCGGCTGCAGCGATCTCGCTGCCGCTCTTGGCGTATACCGCCTCGGCGGTCGACGCGAGTCCACACACAGCGCCAGCGGTCGGCAAGCAGCTGGCGGAGTTGCGAGGCTCCGGGACCGTCGCTGGAGACAGTGTCGGCTTCGCGACGGCCATCTCGGGCACGACCGCCATCGTGGGTGCCTACGAGCACGCAAAGGGTGCCGGAGTTGCCTACATCTTCAAGATGACAGGCTCCACTTGGAACCAGGTGGCTGAGCTACAGGGATCCGACACCGTCGCTGGCGACGAGTTCGGTTCTGCAGTGGCGATCTCGGACACCACCGCGGTCGTAGGCGCAGGCGACCACGCCGGCCACGCCGGACGGGCGTACGTGTTC
>PLKG01000150.1:3613-82840 GCA_003140595.1 Acidimicrobiaceae bacterium
GCGTACGTGTTCACCAAGACGGTGGCCGGATGGAAGCAGACCGCCAAGCTGGAAGGCTCCGATACCGCCGCCGGCGACCACTTCGGATGGTCTGTGGGGGTTTCAGGCACGACTGCGATAGTGGGCGGATTCCTTCACGCCAAGGGTGCCGGTCGGGCATACGTGTTCACTGAGACGCCGGGCGGCTGGAGACAAGTCGTCGAGCTCAAGGGCAAGGACACAATCGGGCTCGACGGATTCGGCATCTCGGTTGGAATATCGGCTGCGACCGCTGTCGTGGGCGCCACCGGCCACGCCGGCGGCGCGGGTCGGGTGTACGTGTTCACCAAGTCGCCGAGCGGCTGGAAGCAGGTGGCTGAGCTGAAGGGCTCTGACACCGCCCCCGGCGACGAGTTCGGTTTCTCGATAGGTATCTCCGGCACCACCGCCGTGGTCGGGGCCCCCTTGCACGCCGCGCATGCCGGCCTCGCGTACGTGTTGGACGTTTGAGCACGACGGAGCACCAGCGCCACGCGTACAAGCGGGGTTCGCCTGCCCGATGGTCAAGCCGGGGTGTGACGGGTCCCAGGTCTTGTCGGCTAGCCTTTGGCGATATCGAAGAACCGACGTCGGCTCTCCCATTTAGTGACGGCCACCGAAGGCTTCCGGACAGGCATTACGCGCATGGAGTACTGGCTAAGGACCGACGGTGACAAACGGGCGGGCTGAGCGCGATTGGCCGCTGATCATCCAGGGCGGAATGGGCGTCGGAGTCTCAGGCTGGCCGTTGGCACGGGCAGTGGCCATGACAGGCCAGCTCGGGGTGGTTTCGGGAGTCGCGCTCGACACCCTTCTAGCCCGCCGCCTGCAGCTGGGAGACCCGGGAGGTGACATTCGCCGGGCGCTCGCAAGCTTCCCGAGCTCGGATGTATCCGAACAGATCCTGAGCCGCTACTTCGTGGAAGGCGGCCTCGACCCTGGTCAGCCGTTCCGCCTCGTGGAACGGCTGTCGCTCGAGCCGACCCAACAGGCAGTCGATCTCATCGTTGCGGCCAATTTCGTAGAGATATTTCTGGCAAAGGAGGGTCACGACGGTCTCGTAGGGGTCAACTACCTGGAGAAGATCCAGATGGCGACTCCTGCGGCTGCCTACGGCGCAATGCTGGCCGGAGTCGATTACGTCCTCGTAGGTGCTGGTATACCCGCCGAGCTCCCGGGTCTGCTCGACGCCCTGGCGGCCGGGCGCGCCGGCGAGATCTCGGTCGACGTCGTCGGTGCTGGAGTCGCTCGCCACACAGTTGGGGTTCGCCCAGCGTTCGTGTCGGGTTCGACCCACGAGCTGCGCCGTCCGACTTTCCTCGCCATCGTCGCGTCGCACGTGCTGGCCTCGTACCTTGCTCGTGAAGCCCGCACACGTCCTGACGGGTTCGTGGTCGAAGGTCCCGTTGCGGGCGGGCACAATGCGCCACCGCGGGGCCAGTACAGCTTCGACGAGGAGGGGCAACCCGTCTATGGCGCACGCGATGTCGTCGACCTGGAGAAACTGGCTGCGCTCGGGTTGCCGTACTGGCTTGCCGGTGCTTATGCGAGGCGGGATCTACTCCAGTCCGCCCTCCTTGCCGGAGCCGTCGGCATTCAGGTCGGCTCGGCGTTCGCCCTGAGCGAGGAATCCGGCTTCGACGCCACCTTGAAGAGGGCCTTCATCCAGGGCGCGCTCTCGGGCAAGTTGCATGTCAGGACCGATGCTCTGGCTTCGCCGACCGGTTTCCCGTTCAAAGTGGCCGACCTAGCGGGGACCGTCGCGGAACCCGAGGTTTACGCCCAGCGCCGAAGGGTCTGCGAGGCGGGCTATCTGCGCGTGCCGTACAGCAAGCCGGATGGTGAGGTCGGCTACCGGTGCCCGGCCGAGCCAGCCGCGGCTTACGTGCGCAAGGGCGGGAAGCTGGAGGAGACGGCCGAGCGACGTTGCGTGTGCAACGGCCTGATCGCGGCGATCGGACTTGGGCAGCGCTACCGTGACGGAGCAGTGGAACCGCCTCTCGCGACTATCGGGCAGGATCTCTCGTTCCTGCCCGGGCTTCTCGGCGACGGCCGCGATAGCTACAAGGCAGCTGATGTCGTGGCGTACCTCCTTCAGGAATGAGTTGTCGTGAGGGGGTTCGGGAGCCCTCGAGTGGAGAGCGGGACGGCCCATGGAGCACAAGCCGTCCATCGTCGGTATGTCGATTGGCTGACGCCTGACGAGATTGCTACAATAGTTACGTGCCGCAAGTAACTAATATGGACCTTGGGGCTCCCGGGCCGAAGCCTGCCAAGGAATCGGTCGATGAGATCCGGGAGGCGTTCTGGGTCGTCGGTCGTTCGATGGGGCAGGTTCGCGTTCACGAGCGCCTCAATAAGAGGGCAGGTGTTCGGATCGACCGGGCCGGGGGAGCCCTGCTCTACATGCTGCGGGCGCACGGGGAGTCGGTGCGGGTGACAGGCCTGGCCGAGCTGTTGGGTGTCGACTCGCCGACGGTCACCCGCAAGATCCAGCAACTGGAACGAGACGGATTGGTGACCCGGCACGCGGATGACGAGGACCATCGGGCCACGCGGATCGGGCTGACCGCGAACGGTCGCAGGACGCTCGAGCGTGTCTTGGATGCCCGGCGGATCTGGTTCGACCGACTGCTCGCGGGGTGGAACGAGGCGGACCTGGCGGCCTTCGCGTCGATGCTCGGCAGGTTCGCCGCCTCGTTGGAGAGTGACTTGGATGACGCCTGTGGCAGCTGAGTACGTCGTAGCGCACGCGAAGAGCGCACGCGTTCCACGTGATATTCCCGGAGCTGGTCGCACGAGTCGCACGACTGGAGATTGCCGATGTTGATCAGCCTCATCAGGCGCTACGTTCGTCGTTACACCCGCCAGGTGTGCCTGGTCGTCGCACTTCTCGTGGTGCAAGCGGTCGCGAACCTCTACTTGCCGAATCTCACTGCCGACATCATCAACAACGGCATCGAGAAGGGCGATATCCACTACATCTGGACGACGGGGGCGTGGATGCTCGCCATCACGTTCGTGGTGGGAGTGATGTCGATAGTGGCCGTCTACTTCGCTTCCAAGGTTTCGATGGGCTTGGGGCGGGACATCCGCGGTGCGGTCTTCAAGTCGGTACAGAGATTCTCGGCGCAAGAGATCAATCACTTCGGGACGCCCTCGCTCATCACCCGCAACACCAACGACGTCCAGCAGATTCAAATTTTCTTGCAGATGGCCCTCACGATCATGGTGCTGGCACCGATCATGTGCATCGGCGGGGTGATCATGGCTCTGAAAGAGGACGTAAAGCTCTCTGCCCTGCTCGTCGTCGTTGTCCCCGTGATGCTTATCGTCATCTCGGTCCTCATGGCGAAGGCCGTCCCGCTATTCAGGTCCATGCAGTCCAGGATCGACCGGGTCAACCTCGTGCTTCGCGAGCAGATCACCGGTGTGCGGGTCATCCGGGCCTTCATCCGCACTGGGCAGGAACAGGGTCGGTTCGCGGAAGCGAACGGGTCACTGACAAACACCGGCCTCCGGGTGAACCGCATGTTCGCGCTGGCGCTGCCCACTGTCATGGGGGTGATGAACCTTTCGTGCGTCGCTGTGCTCTGGTTCGGTGGCCACCTGATCGCGAGCGGGAGCATGCCGATCGGGAACCTCACGGCTTTTTTGAGCTACATCCTGCAGATCCTCATGTCGGTGATGATCGCCGTGATGATGGTGATCCTGCTACCGCGCGCGGTAGCAAGTGCCGATCGAATCGAAGAGGTGCTACGCGCCGAGCCTTCGGTCGTGGACCCGCAGGACGCTGTCGTCCCTGAGACCGCAGCTGGTTTGGTGGAGATGCGAGATGTGGTCTTCGGCTACCCGGGGAGCGAGGAGCCGGTGCTGCACGATCTTTCCTTCTCGCTTGTGCCAGGAGAGACCACAGCCATCATCGGCGGCACAGGCTCGGGCAAGACGACTCTGCTCAACCTCATCCCTCGCTTGTTCGACGTCACGAGCGGCGCCTTGGCTGTCGACGGGGTAGACGTGCGAGACCAGGCGCGCGAAGCGCTCTGGGCGAAGATCGGCATGGTCCCTCAGCAGGCCTACCTGTTCAGCGGCACCGTGGCCGAGAACCTGCGCTTCGGCCGGCCCGACGCTACCGACGATGAGCTGTGGCACGCACTTGCAGTCGCCCAGGCCAGCGAGTTCGTGACCGCGATGACAGGAGGGCTGGAGGCGGAGATTACCCAGGGTGGCACGAACGTCTCCGGCGGCCAGCGTCAGCGGCTGTCCATCGCAAGGGCGCTCGTGAAGCGGCCCGCGATCTACTTGTTCGACGACTGTTTCTCCGCATTGGACGCGGCCACCGACGCCAAGCTCCGTGCAGCCCTCAGATCCGACACCACCGAGGCGACGGTGCTGATCGTGGCTCAGCGTGTGAGCACGATCCTGCACGCCGACCGGATCATCGTCCTCGACGACGGGCGCATCGTGGGGATCGGTCCCCACGAGGAGCTCTTGTCGAGCTGCCCCGAGTACCGGGAGATCGTCACGTCACAACTCGGTGAGCAAGCCGCATGAGCGCCCCTGCGGCGCGGCAGCGCCCGGCATCGGGAAGGGGCTTCGGACCTGGCCGGCACGGGATGTCCATGCCGGTTGAGCGACCTAAGGACTTCCGTAACACTGTCCGGCGTCTCGGGCGACGACTGAGGCCTGAGAGGATCCGCATCGTCTTCGTGGTGTTGATGGCATCCGCGAGCGTGGCGTTCACCGTTTTCGGTCCGAAGATCCTCGGCAACGCGACGGACGTCCTTTTCAACGGAGTGATAGGAAAGCGCCTGCCTGCAGGCATGTCCAAGCTGCAGGTGATCGCGATGTTGCGCTCCAAGGGCGAGGGACAGCTCGCCGACATGGTCAGGGGAATGTCGATCACTCCCGGACAGGGCGTCAACTTCGACCATCTAGGCACGCTGCTCGGTTTCGCCGCGCTCGTGTACGTCTTCGGAGCCATGCTGAACTGGGCCCAGGGCTACGTCATGGCCGGGGTCGCGCAGCGCACTGTTTACCGCATGCGCGAGGACGTGGAGTCCAAGCTCGCCCGGCTCCCGTTGCGGTACTTCGACCGGCATTCCCACGGGGACATCCTGAGCCGTGTCACCAACGACATCGACAACGTCACCACGACGCTGCAACAGGGCCTGAGCCAGTTGCTCAGCTCGGCACTCACGATCCTCGGGGTGATCGCGATGATGTTCTGGATAAGCCCGTTGCTGGCCGTTGTCTCGCTCATAACCATTCCGCTCTCGCTCGTCGTGACTCTCTTTGTCGCCCGCCGTTCCCAGGTGCAGTTCGCAGCCCAGTGGCAGCGCACAGGGGCGCTGAACGGTCACGTGGAGGAGATGTACACCGGTCATGCTCTCGTGCAGACATTCGGGCGGAGCAAGGCCTCCATAGAGGAGTTCGACCGCCAGAACGAGCCGTTGTACGAGGCGAGCTTCCGTGCGCAATTCCTTTCGGGCGCGATCCAGCCGGCCATGCAGTTCCTGGCCAACTTGAACTACGTGGTGATAGCTGTCGTCGGTGGGTACCGCGTGGCGTCCGGCGCGCTCTCCCTTGGCGACATACAGGCCTTCATCCAGTACTCGCGCCAGTTCACGATGCCGATCACCCAGGTGGCCAGCCAGATGAACCTGCTGCAGTCCGGGGTCGCCTCGGCCGAACGGGTATTCGAATTGCTGGACGCCGATGAAGAGGAGCCGGACTGCGCTCAGCCCGCAAAGCTTGTGGAGCCCGACGGTCGCGTCGATCTCGACCACGTCAGCTTCCGCTACGAGCCCGATCGGCCTCTTATCACGGACTTCAGCCTGTCGGTCGAACCGGGGCAGACCGTGGCGATCGTCGGTCCGACCGGTGCGGGTAAGACGACGATTGTCAACCTCCTCATGCGCTTCTACGAGATCGACTCGGGACGTGTCCTTCTAGATGGCCTGGACGCTCGCAACCTTCTCCGTGACGATGTGAGGCGGACTTTTGGCATGGTTCTTCAGGACACCTGGTTGTTCACAGGATCGATCCGGGACAACATCGCTTACGGGCGAGAGGGCGCCACCGACGAGGAGATTCACGCCGCCGCCGAGGCCGCACACGTCGATCACTTCGCGCGGACCCAGCCCGCGGGCTACGACACGGTGATCGACGAGGACGCGTCCAACATCTCCGCCGGTCAGAAGCAGCTCATCACGATCGCGCGAGCGTTCGTCGCGAATCCGACGATTCTCATCCTCGATGAGGCGACGAGCAGCGTCGACACGCGCACGGAGGTCCTCATCCAACAAGCAATGGCCCGGTTGCGCAGCGGACGGACGAGTTTTGTAATCGCTCACCGACTCTCGACTATCCGAAACGCCGACACGATCGTGGTCATGGACGCCGGTCGGATCGTCGAGCAGGGCAGTCACGCAGAGCTCATCGAGAAGAAGGGCTTTTACGCCTCGCTCTACGAGAGCCAGTTCACCGAGGCATTCGTGGAGACCGTCTGACCTCGCTCGCTCGGGGGAGACGTGCCGCGTCGCGTCTGTCAGCCGTCCGAGCGCTCGGGGCGTGGATCTTTGGGATCGCTGGACTGCTGCTTTACAACTGGTGGATCCTGGCCCCTTTCAAGCCCGGCCTAATAGTCTCGCCGAACGAGCTGTTCAGCGACCTCGAGGTGACCGGTCAGCCTTTCGCGACGTCCATGCAGCACGCCGACCTTCTATCCGGGTTGCTGCTTGCGGGCGCGTTCTTGATTTCGGGCATGACGAGCGTGCGGAAGGGGTCGCGGGAATGGGCGGCCATGGTGGTCTTTTCCCTCGCGGGAGCGCTCGGCGGAGTGTTCCCGGAGATCTGCTCGGATGGGGCCAACGCGCTATGCCGGAGCAGGGAGCTGCGATTCCAGCTTCCCGCCCAGCAGTACCTGCATATCATCGCCGGGATCCTCGAATTCGGCGGCATCACACTTGCGCTCTATTACGCCTGGCGCCGGACCCGCAACAGCACGACGTTCACGGCGAGGATCTACAAGGGGCTGGCGAGGAGCGCGATCGTCGGATACCCGATCTTGGGCGTGGCCTACCTCGTGAACAGACTGGGCAGTATCGCGGAGGCATTCTTCTTCTTAGGCTTCACGGTTCTCGTGCTCACACAGCTCCAAGAGCGAACTGATGGTCTCGTTGCCCGGCGCGCCGAAGGGCGCTAGGTGAGGCCGGCCGTGGCCTCAACTGGGGACATTGCCATCTAAGAGGGCCAGTTGTCTCGCCGGTCACGCTGTCTGATGTGAGCGGCCGCCGGCACATGCGCCGGGGCGCGGTATCGCCGCGGCAAGCTCTCTATTGGACTGCAGTCGGCAGAGCGCGGGGTGCGAAGTCGAGGTAGCTGAAGTTGCGGGCCCCACTCAGCTGCAACCTGTACTGCGCGGCGGTCCGCAGCACGCCGATGCCGTATCGGACGCTCGAGCCGAAGCCGATTGACGACGAGTCGGCCGCGTAGCGCGTCGGACAGGAGAGCTCGCCGATATTCGCCCCGAACACGACGGCCTGGACGATGATCTGGTTGTCGAAGATGAAGTCGTCGGAATTCCGCGCGAACGGCAGGGCCTCCAAGAGCTCCCTGCTGTAGGCCCGCAGGCCGGTGTGGTATTCCGAGAGCTTCTGGCGCAGGACGAGGTTCTCGCAGAATGTGAGGACCCTGTTCGCCGCGTACTTGTAGACGGGCATGCCACGGGCGATCGAGTTCTGCGCAAGGATGCGCGACCCGAGCACGAAGTCGTACTGACCGTAGGCGATCATCGCTGCCAGGGCAGGCACGAGCAGAGGCGAGTACTGGTAGTCCGGGTGCAGCATGACGACGATGTCGGCGCCGAGGTCGAGAGCTGCCTTGTAGCAACTCTTCTGATTCGCTCCGTAGCCGAGGTTCTCCTGGTGGCGAATGGAGATCAGACCCAGCTTCTCCGCCTGCTCGACCGTGTCGTCGCTGCTCGCGTCGTCCACCAACAGGACCTCGTCGACCACGTTGCGGTCGAGTTCGTCAACGGTCCGCTTCAGGGTCCCTGCGGCATTGTATGCGGGAAGGACCGCAGTTATCTGTTTCCCGTTGAGCACGCTGCGAGTGTACTCACGCGGCGCCAGTCCTAGATTTCTCCAGCCTTTCAGTGCTTGGTAGGGTCGTCCAGTGCTCGCGACCGACGACTTGACCGCAGAGCCGACCCTCGTCGGTCGCGCGCCGCGGCACCGTCGCCAGCATCGTGGCTGGGCGCGCGTGAGCGAGGCCGGTGCGGTCGCCCTTTCCCCAATCCTCGCCTACGTGGTGTTGAGGATCCGGGGCATGGCGCCGGTCAATCTGCCGGATTCGAGCATGCACACGATCTACATCGTTGAACCACGCGAGATGTTCATCCGCTATTCGGCCGCTTTGGATCCTACGGCGCGACTGCGAGAAGGAGCCCAGGTGGGATTCCTCGTTGTCGCGCGCCTCTTCGACCTCGGGTTCGGCGCCGTCGGGGGCTTCTTCGCAACCCGCTACCTGTTTGCTCTGATCGCCATTGTGCCCGCGTACGTGCTGCTGCGACTCCTGTACGGCATCCCCGCCGGGGCGTTGGCGGTCGTTGTCCTGCTCAGCTCGCCCGTGATGATCACAGCTTGGGGAACCGACTACCCGAATTCGGCGGTGGTCTCCTACATCGCCGGAGCAGCTGCCTGCCTCGCGATTCCTTGCCGGGCTCGTTGGCGCCCGGCATGTCTCGTGTCTTCGGGCGTGTTTCTCACCTTGGCGATCTGGTCCCACGGGATGGGGATGGTGCTGGCTGCCAGCCTGGTCGCGATATACGCGGCCGTACGGCTCGTGAGAGACCGCAGAGACCTTTTCCGCGACGCCGCAGTTCTGGCGGCGGTGGCCGTCTTGGTCACGCTCGTCCTAATGGTCGCCTCGGAAGTGATGTTCGGGCGGTTCGACTTCATCGGGCCGACCTTTTCGGCCGCGTCCTACCTGAACCAGCCGGCTCAGATACGGCTCTTTCACTCTGCGAACTGGCATTGGGCCCCTTATGTGGCGTACCTGCTGGTTCCTCCTGCAGTCATCGTCATGTTCGTAGTCACCTTCGCACGCAGACTCCGTAGCATCCCGACGCCCCAACTGCTCGTCGGTCTCATGTGCGCCGCGGGGTTCGCGGTCTTCGCCTACCTGCAGTTCGGCTACCACGTCGAGTCCCTCGAGATGTACTACTTCTCCTCGACTCTATGGGGCGTAATTTGTCTCACACTTGCCGTGATCCTCGCGGAGCTCTGCCGGTCGTCGGCAAAGCAGCGTGTGGCTCGATGGCTGCCGGCCTTGGTCCTTGTTGCCGTCCCTCTTTGCTACGAGGTCTATCCTCACGTGCCTGCCTTCGGGTGGCTGCCGACCGGGGCAGCTCTCGGCGGCGTGGCCGTCGTCTTCAGCGCAGTACTGAGGTTCACGGGCCGAGAACGCCCGCGGCGTTCAGACTTGCGAGTCGCGTCCGGCACTGCAGTGGCCGTCGTCGCCATCGCTGGGTCGTTGCTGGTGCTCACGGTTGCGCCAAGCCCCGTGCACCCGCCGCTCAGTGGTCTGGCCCACGCGGCCGACCCGGCGGCGCCGTACTCGACAGCTCTCGGTGGCAGCGCCAGCCTCCTGATCGACTGGTACCAGGTGAGTGCCGAGCTCCCGTCGTTTGTGGGCAACGCCACCTATCGCGGCGAGCAGCTGCTGATGTGGTGGCCCTACGACCCGAGCGGCGTGCTCACAGAAACGGTGGGCATCTATCACGGCCGTTTCAACTCGCTTCCGAGCAACCCCGGGGTGATCACCACCCAGGACGCGGCGATGCTTGCAATGAGGCGCCCGGCCGAAGTGCTTCTCCTGAGCACCACCGGCGCCGGGTTCACCACGGCTCTTCAGTATCTCGGGCCGTACCGACCGGTTCTCGCGCGCACTGCGGAATTGCGCGACGGTGCTGCTGTTCTTCATGTGTGGCTCATCGTGCTCAAATCGTTCGCCCGGCACGGCGTTTGACCGTGACTGGGTGGGACTCCCGGGCCTTGATGATCTCCGGACCAGGGCGTTCAGCAAGACGGTGCGGCGATGCGCGCGCCGGGCGCCAAGTTGGACCGGTTAGATGGGTTCAGTGGTCAAGGGGCAGTTGTGCTACAACAAATGCTGAGCAGACGCGAGTTGTGTTCTCGCGGTGAAGGAGCAGCTTGTGCAGTCGACATCGGCTGGAGTAGTGCAGTTCTATCCGTCGCCGGAACCGGTCGTCTCGGTGATCATCGTCGCGACGGGTGCTGCGCCGGACCTGTTGGGATGTCTGCGCGCTCTGGCCGTGAACACGAGAGACGTGCCATTCGAAGCGATCGTGGTCGAGAACGGAGTCGAGCCGAGCGTGTCGGATGCCCTCGCATTCGAAGTGAGCGGCGTCACCATCGTCCGATCCGGTGTTAACAGGGGCTTTGCGGGCGGCTGCAACCTGGGGGCGAGCAGGGCGCACGGCGTCTATCTGGTTCTGCTGAACGACGACGCCGAACCTGAGCCCGGCTGGCTGGCACCGCTGGTGGAGGCAGCCGAGACCCCGGGAGTGGGAGCTGTCGGCGGGCGTGTCCTGCTCTCCGACGGGACGCTGCAGGAGGCGGGATCGATCATCTGGAAGGACGGCTCGAGCTACGGCGTCGGTCGGGACCTGCCCGGGGACGCCGTCTCGCTGCGATTTCGCCGCCGTGTCGAGTACTGCAGCGCGCTCAATCTCCTGGTCCGCCGCGACCTCTGGAACGAGCTCGGGGGCCTTGACGAGGAGTACTTCCCGGCCTACTACGAGGACGTCGACTTCTGTCTGAGGATCGCGGAGCGCGGCAAGATCGTGCTCTACGAGCCGCGGTCGGTCGTCCGCCATCTTGAGTCGAGGAGCTCGACCCAGCGTTACAAGGAGTACCTCTGTCTCACCCACCGGCGCCGGCTGCTCGATCGTTGGCCGAACGTATTCGAGGGTGAAACTCATGCCGAGCCGATCGACGCGGACTCAGTCGAGGAAGCCATCCACCTCGCCATGGGGTCCCCGCCACGGGTGCTCATCATTGACGACAGACTGCCGGACTCGCGGCTCGGTTCCGGCTATTCGAGGATGTTCGACGTCGTCCGCGAGATAGCGACGGCCGGATATCGTGTCTCGGTCTTTCCGACCATAGGGATCATCGGCGACCCCGACGTGCTCGGTGCCTTCGGGGTTGGGGTGGTGACCGAGCCGCTCGCAGAGCACCTCGTCCGGCGTTCGGCGCGCTACGAGGTGGTCATCATCTCGCGCCCGCACAACTACGAACGCTACGGGTCTTTGGTCCGTCAGCTGCAGCCTGAGGCTCACCTGTGCTACGACGCGGAGGCTCTTTTCTATCGGCGTCTTGAAGCGCAGGCTGAGCTTGCCAGCACCGAGGCCGCGCGGGAGGCGCTGTTCAGTGCCGCAGACGAGGCCCGCACGGTTGAAGCCGAGATGGCGAGCTCTGTCGACACGATCGTTTGCGTCTCTGCCGACGAAGCTTCAGCGCTTCGCGCGCTCGGAGCTCGGGAGCCGTTCGTGGTTGAGCCGTGGCTGAGCGAGCTGTCGCTCACCCCAGCAGGCTTCGCCGAGCGTTCGGACGTGTTCCTCGTGGCTGGCTGGCTGGCCGGACCAGAATCGCCGAACGTCGACGGACTTCTATGGTTCGTGCACGAGGTGCTGCCGATCGTCCGGGCCCGAGTGCCCTGGGTCCGTGTACGCGTGACGGGCCCGGCGCCCCCGAAGGTGGCACTCGATGCAGGCGGACGTGGCATCTTCTTCGAAGGCCAGGTCAGTAACATGGCCGAGTTCTACGGTCGAATGCGCGCCTGTATCGTGCCGCTGCGATATGGGGCTGGCGTGAAGATCAAGACCGTCGAGGCGCTCCAGTACGGCGTGCCGACCGTAGCCACCAAGGTGGGCGCCGAAGGCATCGACCTGCGGGGCACCAGCGCACTGTTGGTCGCTGACGATGCCAGGGAGTTCGCCGACGGGCTCGTCTCGCTGCTCAGCGACCGCGTGGCCTGGGAACAGCGACGGGCCGAGATCGAGAAGCTCGACGCCCTGCGTCGATCCGAAGGGTCCAGGGTCACTTGGGGCTCTATCCTGGCGGAAGTCGTGGGTGACCGAATGGCCGCCAACCTACAATCCGAACAAAGGGCAGGAATATGAGGAAGCTTCCGGATCCGAGACGGCCGAGCACCGGCCCTGATCTTGCTCTTGACGAAAGCTCCGAGGACGGTGCCTGGCTCAGCTTCCAGCGTGCCGGAGAGAACGAGAATTCGCCCGGTGAGCGGGCGGATGGCGCACACGACGAGAGCGCAGATGACGAGCGCGTGCAGGAGATGGAGCTACGTCTTCGTGAGTGGGTCGAGCGAGTCGAGACCCTCGAGACCGAGCTGGGCTACCTCAAGCGAGATCTGGAGGTCCGCATCGCGTATGCGCGCGAGCTTGAGCATCAAGTGGATGAGCACACCAAGGCCGTGCGGTGGGCGGAGAAGGAGATGATCGCGATGCGTGCGCGAACGTCCTACCGCCTCGCCGACGCGGTCGTACGCCAGGTCGGCCGGCAACCCGCGTTGGAACGTCTCGGGCGCCGCTGGGCTGGAAGGATGATCGGCCGGCGTGAGTCCTGACCGTTCCGACGACCCGCGAACGAAGATCCGCCCGGGAGGCCCCAGTTCCGAGCGGATAGTTTCGCATGCGGCCAATGCGGAGGATGTCGTCTTACACCGCGCCCTTTGCACCGGCGCGACAGGCCTTTACGTCGATGTAGGAGCTTCGTCGCCGTATCTCGGGTCTGTGACGAGGCACTTCTACGAGGCGGGCTGGAGAGGCATCGATGTCGAGCCCCTTGCCGAGGAGGCAGCAGAGTTGCGCCGGGCGCGCCCGCGCGACGTCGTAATCGAGGCAGCTCTCGGAGCTGCCGCGGGCGAGGTCACCCTCTATGTCATCGGTGACGAACGCGGCCTGTCGAGCACGGACTCGGACGTGGGCTCGGGTTACGTCCGCGCCGGTCGCCCCGTGCGAGAACGAGTCGTCACGCAACGCACGCTGGCCGATGTCCTCGACGAGCACTGCACCGGGGAGATCTCGTTCCTCAAGATCGACGTCGAGGGTGCCGAGCCCGAGGTCCTTGCTGGCAATGACTGGTCGCGCTGGCGCCCGAGAGTGGTCGTCGTGGAAGCGACCGATCCATGGTCCTTCCAGCAGACGCACTTGCGCTGGGAGCCGCAGCTCTTGGCGGCCGGGTATCTTTTTGCTTCTTTTGACGGTATAAACCGCTTCTATGCGTGCGCTGAAGAGCCAGAGCTCGTCGCGCATCTCGCGCCGGCGAGCGTGCTGGACAACTTCGTTTCGGAGAACCTCAATCGTGTCGAGGGCTACGTTCGTCATCTGGAGGCGGAGCTGAAGGCGCGAAGCGCTCATGTGGCAGAGCTCGAGACCTTCGTCGGCCTTCAGGAGGAGATCATCCATACGAGGGATCGTCGTATCGCCGAGCTCGAAGCGCGCGTTGGCCGGCCGCGGCCTCTCGGAGGGGGCAAACGAATCAAGTGATAGTCCCTCGGGAGAACTGAGGAGACCTCGTTCAGGACCTTTTGAGCGGGCAGACGTGCACGGACTGACCGACCGAGCCGATTCTGGTCGGGATGGCGACACAGGCGGTTGTGTTCACCGAGAACCCGTATGTCGCCCAGGGCGGGTTTGCTTGCGCCATGAGGGCGGAGTCACTCTCGAACGCGTTGGGGTCGGCCCAGAAGACATAGACGTTGCTGTAAGCGGTGAGGTCCTTTTTGATCCGCGCTTCGGCCGTCGGTGTGGGCCGGATGTTGCCTTGTATCCGTGCGAAGAAGTCGCTAGTCGGGAAGTAGGGGACCACGTAGGCGTCGGGATTCGAGCCGATCATCAGGAATGCCGCTGGGGATGCGACCGACGAGGGGATCAACACCGTGATATCGCGGCCGGCCCACGCGGTGCGGCCGATGTTGTCGGTCTGCTCGGTGACCAAAGACGCGATGACTATGGCCGCCAGTAGGCAGGCCGCGATCGGCCACGGCCTCAGCGGGGAGAAGAGGCGCCGCACACAGAGCCCGAGGATCACGAACGAGAGCATCTCGAGCGGGACCAGGTAGCGGTAGATAGCGAAGATGTCCACCCAGATCAAGTAGGTGACGATTGTGAGCAGCACGATGAAGCGTTCTGCGTCCGAGCCGAAGATCGGGCGCCAGGCACGTCGGCGTGCAGCCACGGCGATGCCCTTGACCGCCAGCAGCAGCAGGATCAGCTCCAGTGCGGGCATGGAGAGCTCTCGGAACGCCTGCGGACTGGTACGCAACGGCTGCTGTGTCCAGAAGAACGGGTAGAAGAGCGCCTGCAGCACCCCATGCGGCAACCTTCTGGCGTCGGTGTTCGACGCGAGCGGGGCCCAGGGCGAGGCGAAGAGCTGGTTCAAGTAGGGCAGCAGCGGGCTTCCCCATCGAGCCGCCAGCTCGTAGCCCCACCATCCGTAGGAGACGAGAAGGCCCACAAGCGCACCGCAGCCACACGCGAACGCCAACGCCAGGCGACGAGCGAACGGCAGTCCGATCACCAGGAAAGCGATGACGGTGGCGACCGTGAAGGGGAAGGCCGAGAGCTTGAGGCCCGAGCCGAACCCGGACAGGACACCCGCCGCCGCGGCCAGCGCGAGCACGCGCCTGCGCGCCCCGTGGGCCGGTGGCCGGCACGCGTAGAGGCCGAGCAGGATCCCGCCGAGCAGGAACGGCGCCGTGAGCGTGTCGCCCATGACGCTGCCGATCTCGGAGAACGCACCGGCGGCGAAGATGCCGAGGAAGGCACCGGCCAGCGCCAGCAGCCGGCGCCGAGTGAACACCCGTGCGATCAGGTAGAGGATCGGGAAGGACAGACCTTGCACGAAGGCAATGCCGTAGGCGACCGTGCGGGCGGAGAGGTGGCGTGCTGCGAGGTAGAAGGGAATGTCGAGGATCGGGTTGTAGTAGGTCTGCAGCTGCGCCGGCATGATGTCGTGCTGGTGGTTGACGAGCACCCAGTACGGATCGAAGAAGTGGTAATTCATGAGGTCCCAGTCGGCGTCCTCGCCACGATGGAGCGCGACCAGGCCGTAAACGAAGGGGAAGGCGACCAGCGCCGCTACCGTCAGCCACTTCGCCCACCGGTTGAATGCGTCCTGCCGGCTCGGCGAGAGGGGTCGCATCACGATGCGTCGCCCCGAGCAAAGCAAGTCACCGGTGGAGTGTGAGGGCGGGCACTCCCGTGACGATCACCAGAGCCATGAGCCGGCCGCGACCTTCGTGTCGGCAACGATGAGCGGGCTGAGCGACGGGCAATGCCCGTCGCGGCAACCAGGATGCACCCGACAGCGTCTGAACCGGCCTCCATCAGGATCGCGAGTTTGGCACACGAGGCTCTCGGTTGCGAGCTAGGACGCCAGGGACCGCTCCCGCCTCCGGCCTCCGCGCTGCGACCACGGGCGATAAGGTCGTCTCGCAGGAACGCTACGGCCTCGCCCAGCGGACACGGTCCGCTGTCGGAGAGCTGTGACATTGCAGAAGGACCGTCGGTCGGAAACTATGTGGGAGACGTACAGGTTCGGATCAAGAGGACACGTCCCGCGGTTGCTCGCGCACCTGCAACCCACCGCAAGCGATGTTTTCGTAAGTCCGCACATCCGTTGAACTTCAGGAGCTCCAGGCATGGCAAACATTTCGGACCATCAGCAGACTCGCCTGCGGGCGCTCCAGCACCTTGTCATAGACATCGGGCGCAAGAACTTCGACGAGCGATACGGTGATCTGAAGCTGACTCCGGTAGTGGGCTTGATTTGCGCCTACGAGGAGGAGGCCAACATCGGGGACGTTCTGCGGCGCGTGCCGAAGGTTGCCTGTGGGCTGGACGTCACACCGCTTGTGATCGTCGACGGCGGCGACGATGGGACCGCCCGCGTTGCGCTCGAAGAGGGAGCCGTCACTTTCGCGTTCCCTGTGAATCTCGGTCACGGCGTGGCGCTGCGCGTCGGCTACGACCTTTGCGTCGCTCTGGGTGCCCAGTACGTCGTCACCTTCGATGCCGACGGACAGAACGACCCCACCGAGATTCCGCAGCTGCTTCAGCCACTGGTGGACGACGAGGCCGACTTTGTCGTGGCCTCGCGGCGCCTGGGCGTGGACAGGACCGGAGACCGGTACCGGCAGTTGGGCGTGGTGTTCTTCGCTTGGCTGATGAACTTGCTGACCGGAGCGCACCTCACCGATACCTCCAACGGCTTTCGTGCCCTTCGCGTGACGATGCTGGCGGACGTAAAGGGGCGACTGGAACAGGACCAGTACCAGACGGCCGAGCTGCTCATCACCTCGCTCAAGCGAGGGTGGAGGGTGGCGGAACGTCCGGCGGTGTGGCACGAGCGCGCCTCGGGCCAGTCGAAGAAGGGGACCAACATCCTCTACGGATTTCGTTACGCGGCCGTGTTGCTCGGGACCTGGCGCCGGGAGCGTTGAGCCAGACGTTTACCGCGCTTTGGACGGGCGAGATGTCCCTTCGCTTTCGGCCGCGCGGCCGTCGTCCGTCTTCTGCCAACTGAGCGAGCGTGCCCCCGCTCACGCCAAGTCGACGCCCGACGGGGCTCCGCGACGCGGTGTCACTCGGAATTCTCGGCCTTGTTGGGCGACGATGACCAACAGGAAGAACCGTGTGCGCCACGGTGACGGTGACGGGCAAATCAAGCGTTCCCTCGCATAGCTATATAATCGCCCAGGAATTCAAACGAAAAGAGCGGAGGAACTCGTGCAGATTGGGATCCTGACTGGTGGGGGAGACGCGCCTGGGCTGAATGCGGCGATCCGGGGTGTGGCACGCAGTGCTATCGCCGACGGGGCCGATGTCCTCGGAGTGCGGAACGGGTGGGCAGGCCTGGTCGGCGAGGGCGATGCCGTCCCACTGCATCTCGCAGACGTTTCGGGGATCCTCGCGCGGGGTGGCACGATGCTCGGTACCTCGCGAGTCAACCCGCTGGCGGACCCGAAGCTGATGGATGCCGTCATCGGAAACCTTGGCCGGCTAGGAATAGACGCACTGGTGGCCATCGGCGGCGACGACACCCTTTCGGTGGGCGCCGCACTTGCCGAGCGTGGAGTGCCCGTCGTGGGTGTCCCCAAGACCGTCGACAACGACCTGCTTGTCACCGAGTACTGCATCGGCTTCGACACCGCCGTTGCCATCGTGACCGAGGCAGTTGACCGACTGCACACCACGGCCGCCTCGCACCACCGGGTGATGGTGGTCGAAGCCATGGGACGCGAGGCCGGTTGGGTGACCCTGATGGGCGGCCTCGCCGGAGGGGCCGACATGATCATCATCCCGGAGTTCGTTGTCGAGCTCGATGAGGTTGTCGAGCATCTCAACGCCCGCCGCCAGCAGGGCAAGACCTTCAGCATCATCGCCGTCTCCGAGGGCGCAGAGGTCGGCGGACTGCCCACTCCCTCCGGCGGCGGAGCGCCTCTGGACGCCTTCGGGCACGAACAGCTCAGCCGCCGCGGCATAGGCGAGCGCCTGGGTCGTCAGGTCGAGGACGTCACCGGCTTCGAGACCAGGGTCACCGTGCTCGGCCACACCCAGAGAGGCGGCACGCCTACCGCCTATGACAGGATCTGGGCGACACGGGTCGGCGTCGGCGCTTACAAGCTGATAAGTGAGCGGCGCTTCGGGGAGATTCCCATCAAGCGAGGCGACGACGTGGTGAACGTGCGGCTGTCTGAGGTCGTCGCCGAGCCGCGGCTCGTGCCCGAAGACCTGTACCGAATGGCGGAGCTGTTGTACTAGGCGGGCCCTGGGACCCTTCCTGGAAGAGGCAGGGTCCTCACGATCCGCAACAAGTTGATCCAGCTCTACCCAGGCACCTAGCACGGCCAGGTTGCAAATAGTCGCGCACGCGACCCGGTAGACTTGTACTGCACGGCGTTTGCCGTGCCTACTTCAAGGTCCAGCCCACATGCTCTCGCGCGCCAACTTCCGGAACCTCGCGATCGTCGCTCACGTCGACCATGGAAAGACGACGCTCGTCGACGGGATGCTGTGGCAATCGGGAGTGTTCCGCGCCAATCAAGAGGTGAGAGAGCGGGTGATGGACTCGATGGACCTCGAGCGCGAGAAGGGGATCACCATTCTCGCAAAGAACACCTCGGTCCGACATGGAGGTGTGAAGTTCAACATCGTGGACACCCCCGGGCACGCCGACTTCGGCGGAGAGGTCGAGAGGGCGCTCGCGATGGTCGACGGAATTCTGCTGCTCGTGGACGCAAGTGAGGGTCCCTTGCCTCAGACTCGCTTCGTATTGCGAAAAGCGCTCGAGAGGCGGCTCCCTGTGGTGCTGGTGGTCAACAAGATCGACCGCCCCGATGCGCGTCCGAAAGAAGTTGTGGACGAGGTCTACGAGCTGTTCTTGGATCTCGACGCGGATGAGGAGCAGATCGAATTCCCCATCGTGTATTGCAATGCGAGGGCAGGACGCGCCTCTCTCGACCCGAACGTGCCGGGAACAGATCTCGAGCCGCTGTTCAAGATCATCTACGACTACATTCCCGCGCCAACCTTCGAGGCCGGCCATCCGCTCCAGGCACTGGTCACGAACCTCGACGCGTCGGCTTATGTCGGTCGGCTCGCGATCTGCCGCGTGGTGAACGGCACGATCCGGCGCGGTCAGCAAGTGGCGTGGTGCCGGGCTGACGGTGTCGTGGAGCGATTCAGGGTTGCCGAGCTGTACGTGTCCGAGGGTCTGGACCGGGTCGATGCTGCTGAGGCCGGGCCGGGCGAGATCATCGCGGTGGCCGGGTTGTCCGATGTCACCATCGGCGAGACGCTCTCGGATCCCGACGATCCGCGGCCGCTCCCGGTTCTCATCGTCGACGAGCCGAGTCTCGGCATGACCATCGGCATCAACACCTCGCCGCTGTCGGGGACCGAAGGGACCAAGGTCACCGCGAGGCTTCTCAAGAACCGCCTCGACGCGGAACTTGTCGGGAACGTTTCGATTCGCCTTTTGACCACGGAGCGACCCGACACCTGGGAGGTGCAAGGTCGCGGTGAGCTGCAGCTCGCGGTACTCGTCGAGATGCTGCGCCGAGAGGGTTTCGAGCTCACCGTGGGCAAGCCGCAGGTCGTGACGCGTCTGATCGGCGGCAAGGTGCACGAGCCGGTGGAAGCGGTATCGATCGACGTGCCCGAAGAGTTCCTGGGCGTGGTCACACAGCTGCTCTCGCTGCGCAAGGGGCGCCTGGTGCAGATGGTCAACCACGGCACCGGCTGGGCGAGGGTCGATTACTCGGTGCCGTCTCGTGGACTGATCGGCTTTCGCACCGAGTTTCTGACCGAGACCCGCGGAACCGGCGTGCTGCACCACATCTTCGACCGTTTCGAGCCGTGGCACGGTGAGTTGCGCACGCGTTCATCCGGCTCGTTGGTCGCCGACAGAGGCGGAGTGACGACTACCTACGCACTGATGAACCTTCAGGACCGCGGTGAGCTGTTCGTCGGGCCTGGTGTCGAGGTCTACGAGGGGATGATCATCGGAGAGAACGCTCGCTCGGAGGACATGGACATAAATGCCACCAAGGAGCGCAAGGTCACCAACGTGCGGTCGTCCACCTCAGAGGAGCTGGTCCGGCTGATCCCACCCAGGCTCCTCTCTCTCGAGCAGGCGCTCGAGTTCATAGGCGACGACGAGTGCGTCGAGGCCACACCGGCCAGCGTCAGGCTCCGAAAGGCTGTGCTGGACCAGGCGGTACGCGGTAGGAGCACCGCCCAGTCCAAGCGTGACCGCTTCCGCGAAGAAGCACGTGAGGTCCAGGGCACTCGCCGCACCGCCCGATCAGCCTGATCGCTC
The DNA here is from genome assembly GCA_003140595.1 of Acidimicrobiaceae bacterium. GTDB lineage: Bacteria > Actinomycetota > Acidimicrobiia > Acidimicrobiales > Bog-793 > Fen-455. The sequence goes on from PLKG01000150.1 coordinate 23,566, forward strand.
AATCGCCCGCGAAAGCCTGCACGGCGACGTGAAGGTGGTGGGTAGCGCCGGGCCGTGAGCGGGCCGGCTTGTCCCGGGTGCTCAGATCTCCGGCTCGACTCGGTCGACGACCAGGCGGCCGCGACCGGCACGCTTGGCGAGATAGAGGGCGTCATCGGCTCGGCGCAGCAACTGCGACGGGTTCTCGTCGGGTCTGAAAATGGCCATGCCCGCGCTGACCGACGACGCGACACCGGTAACAGTCAGGATCGCCCCGTCCGCGAGCGTGAGCAGGTCATTGGCGACCGATTCGGCGTCGTCCGGGTCACCGCCGCCAAGCAGCACGACGAACTCGTCGCCACCGATGCGGACAAGGACGTCGCTGCGACGCAGGCGCTCCCGCCACTGTCCGACGAGGTGACGGAGGACGTCGTCGCCGACGTCGTGGCCGAATGTGTCGTTCAGGTCCTTGAAGTTGTCGATGTCGAAGAGCACGAGGGCGCCACCGGCTGCTTGGTCCGCGACGGCGAGGCGCTTGGCAAGCTCGACATCGAGGGCCCTGCGGTTGTGAGCGCCTGTCAGAGGATCGCGTAGCACGAGTTCCTCGAGATAGGCCTCCAAGCGGTGTCGGTCGGTCACATCGAGGACCTGGGTGACGAGATGTAGCGGCCTGCCCACTTCGTCGCGCACGAGGGTGATGCTCATGACGGTGTGGACAACGGTGTGGTCGGGCCGCAGGTAGCGTCGCTCGACCATGGCGGTTCGCCGCTCGCCGGCGAGCATCCGTTTGGTCAGTTCGCGGTTGGACTCGACGTCGTCAGGGTGGATCAGATGCGAGAGCGATCCTCGGTGCAACTCCTCGCGCGACCGCCTCGTCAGCGCGCAAAAGGCGTCGTTTGCACGCATGACGGACCCGTCGGGGGCGATTATCGCCATGCCGATGGGGGAATTGTCGAAGGCGCTCGAGAAGCTGGCCTCGCTCCGGCGCAGTGCTTCGTGGGTCCGTTCGAGATCGGTGACCTCGAGGTTCACGACGAGGACCTCCTCGATGGCCCCTGCGGCGTTGGTGACGGGCAGATATCGTGACCAGAATTGATGGCGACCTGGTCTCGCGTTCTCCTCGATCGAAGCGAGACCCGCGAAGCACTCTTCGATACGGCGCCGCGCGGTCTCGAACCGCTCCGCGCTCAGGAGCTGCGAGAGCGGGCGGTCTACGCAGGCCTGTGACCCGCCGGTGACCGAGGGGAAACCGGTTCCCGCCGCAAAGCGACATCTCAGCTCCCGGTCGATAACCCAGGCGGTCATTCCCGGCACGGCATCGGCTATCTGGCGGTAGCGCTCGAGCTGGGCTTGCTGGTGTTGGTCGGCTTGGATCCGGGCTGTCACGACGCGTGAGACCGCGACGAAGCCGGTCGTCGAACCTCTGTGGCCCCGAATGGCTGCGAGGCTGGTTTCGAGCCATTCGACCCTAGGGCTATTCGCCGGGGTTCTGAAGGTGACGGTGAGCTTGTCGTTGCCCTCGCTGAGCTGTTCGATCGCCGCGTCGAGGAGCGGCGCGTCCTCCGCCAAGACGAATGTGTCTGCCGCCCGCCGCCCGACGAGCTGGTCTGGAGCTAGGCCGAGAATCGTTCGGGAAGAGTCGGACGCGAGCCGGATCGTTCCGTCGAGGTCGTGAAGTGTGACGAGATCGGCGAACGCGGCGAACATGGCCTCGACTTCGTAGTGACTCGCAAGCGGCCGGACGGCCGTGAAGCCCTGGGGCATGACGGGGCCCCGCTCTCGCCGCAGATGGCCTCGCTGATGCTCGAACACCACTCGAGTCATCGGCGCGTGGCTGTTGCACCTTGAGCATGGCGCCCAATTGTCCATCCCGGTCGATCTGTTGGCGAAAATGTATGCTCTCCCGGCCAGGGCATGCCGTTTCGGGCTTTCGGGTCTAAGCGGGGCCACTAGGCGAGAGCGGTTGGCCTGATCGAGAATGTGGGAGACGATGAAACAGTTCAAGGAGTTTCTGCTCCGGGGGAACCTCATAGACCTGGCAATTGCAGTTGTCATCGGCACTGCGTTCGCGGCTGTCGTCAAGGCCTTGGTGGCCGATATCGTGACTCCGCTCATCGCGGCCATCGGCGGCAAGCCGAACTTCGCGAACCTCTACTTCACTGTGAACAACAGCAAGTTCCTGTACGGGGACCTCATAAATGTGATCCTGACGTTCATCGTGATCGCCGCGGTCATCTTCTTCCTTGTCGTGAAGCCGACGAACGCAATGTTGTCGCGGCTCGGTCGACTTCCGAAGGAGGAGCCGGTGATGACCTGCCCGCAGTGCTTGAGCCAGGTCCCCATCGGTGCACACCGGTGCATGTACTGCACATCGGAGCTCGAGGTCGCAGAAGAGGCCTAGATCTGATCGCCTGTCTCCGGCCGGGTCCGTTTCTGGGACTCGAGGTACCGAGACCGGCAGAGGCGCGGTGCAAAGCTGCCGCGAGATGCGGCAAGTAGAGCACCCCGACGACGCGGCCGTCCTGGAGCACGGCAGCCGCTCGACGACGGTGGGCGACCAGGCATTCGACAGCAACGGGGTAAAGGGGGTCTTCCGAGGACAGCGCAGGAGCGTAGCGGTCGGTGGCATCGGCTACGAACAAGGCGCCGGGAGGCCCGTTCAGCCGGTCGGCCGCTATGAGTCCGACATATCGCCCGCGCTCGACCACTGGCAGCACCCTGCCCGGTGAGGCTTGCAGGAACGGCGCGACGACCGAGAGCGGGAAGCTCGCCTCGAGCGTGGTCTGGTCGTGCACCATCACGTCGGTCACCTTCAGCCCTCCGACTGCGCTGCGAATGGTGGCGGCCTGTTTCTCCGCGCCGGCACCGACGAAGATGAACAGGCCGATTAGCGAGAGCCAAAGGTCGAAGCGAACGCCGAGCACCACCATCGCGAGCCCGACGAAGCGCCCGATCTGCACGGCGAGCAGGGTTGCCCGTAGATCGCCGCGTCTGCGGGCGAGCAGAGCCCTCAGTACCCGGCCGCCGTCCATCGGTATCGCGGGAAGGAGGTTGAAGCCCGCGAGGAGAAGATTGGCCCACATGAGACGGCTCAGGATCGCACCGGCGAACAGTGTTGGTGGCCATATCACCGAACCGGCCAGGTAGGCGACGAGACCAAGGAGCAGAGCGAGCGCCAAACTGGCCAGTGGGCCGGCGATCGCGACGGTGAGCTCATCGCCCGGGGCGCCCGGCAGACCCGAGATCTCCGACACCCCGCCGATTGGCAGGAGCACGATGTCGCGTACCAGTAGGCCGCGTCGGCGGGCCACGAGGCTGTGGGAAAGCTCGTGGATCACTATGCAAACGAAAAGTGCCGCGATCCAGATGACCCCTTCGGCGATCGAGCGCGCAGTCGTCTTGGCACCGGTGGGCAGGATCAACAGGACCACGAGCAGCGGGAAACTCCAGTGGACGCGCAGCGGTACGCCCTTCAAGCTCCCAATTCGAAATGAGCGGCCCATCAAACCCGTGCTCTCTGCTTGCCCGCAGCCACGCTAGGGCGGCCAAGGTCGCGCCAGGGTCAGGAACCTCTCTCCGACCCTTGACTCTCGGTAGCTTCTCAGGCATGGCTCGAGGAAGGGTCTTTGTCGATCTCGGACCGCTACGCCACTCGCAGGCCTTCCGCCGCCTGTGGGCCGGCTACCTGGTCACGACCCTCGGGTCACAGCTCACCGTGGTGGCGATCCCTTATCAGGTCTTCAGGCTGACCCATTCCTCGTTGGACGTGGGACTCGTGGGCCTGGCTCAGATCATTCCCGTGCTCGCCGGCTCGTTGTTCGGCGGCTCTATCGCCGACGCGGTCGACCGGCGACGCCTGCTTCTCGTCACCCAGCTCTCGCTAGCTGCTTGCAGTATCGGGCTCGCCTTGAATTCGACGGGCGTGCACGTGGCGCTCTGGCCTCTGTACGCGCTGAGCGCGCTCGGATCCGGTGTTTCCAGCATCGACAGTCCGACGCGGTCCGCGGTGCTCGCGACTTTGGTGGGCCGACCGATGTTTGCGAGTGCCAACGCGCTCTGGCAGCTTCTCTTCCAGGTCGGTCAGGTCGCAGGGCCTGCGATCGCGGGACTGCTTCTCGGCCAAGTTGACATCGCGTCGGTGTACTGGATCGACGCGGCCACCTTCGCAGTCTCGATACTGGCGGTCGCGAGCCTTCCTGCCCTGCGACCACCTGGAGGTGGCACACGCTTCGGGCTTGGTTCCATTGCCGAGGGTCTGGGCTATCTGAAGGGCCGGCCCGTCCTGCAAGGTACCTTCGTCGTCGACCTGAACGCGATGGTGCTCGGCATGCCCCGGGCGCTGTTCCCGGCTCTCGCCCTCGTTCGCTTCCACGGCGGTGCCGAGACGGTCGGCTTGCTCTACTCGGCACCGGGGGCGGGTGCTCTGGTCGGTGCGCTGTTGACCGGTTGGGTAGTCGCGGTCCGAAAGCAGGGTCGCGCCGTTCTTGTCGCCGTCACGATCTGGGGGGCCGCCATCGCTGCCTTCGGCCTTGTGCCCTGGCTGGCCGCCGCCCTCGGGCTGCTCGCTCTCGCCGGCGCGGCTGACGTCGTGTCTGCGGTGTTCAGGGGCACGATCCTCCAGCTCGAAGCACCTGAGTCCCTTCGTGGGCGGCTCTCATCGGTCCACACCGCTGTCGTGACCGGCGGACCGCGGCTCGGCGACTTCGAGGCCGGTGCGATCGCAGCGGTTTCGACGCCTCAGATCTCGGTAGTCTCCGGCGGACTCGGCTGTCTGGTCGGTGTCGCCCTGGTGTCCAGGTTCATGCCGAGATTCGCGAGATACGACACGAGCGACGTCGAAGGCCTAGGGCCTCCAGCTGCAGGTGTGGCAGGCTAGGACCATGGAAGTAGGAATTGTCGGAGGGACCGGCCCGGCCGGCAAGGCCCTCGCAGTCAGGCTGGCGTCGGTCGGCTTGGCGGTGTCGATCGGTTCGCGTTCGGCCGAGCGCGGAGAGGAGATCGCGGCCCAGCTTCGCGAGAAGTGGGGGTCGCAGGTCGCGGACCTGCGCGGGGCCTCGAACGAGATCGCCTGTGCGTCGGACATGGTCGTTGTCGCCACCCCCTGGGACGGAGCGCCTCAAACTGTCGCCGGTCTGGCCGGCCTTCTCGATGGCAAGGTCGTCATCTCGATGGCAAACGCACTGTTCAAGGTTGGCGATGACATCGAGGCGGTCGTCCCCGCCCGCGGCTCGCTGTGCGTCGCCGTTCAGGGTGCCGCGCCGCGCGCGCTCGTCTCGGGGGCCTTCCATCATCTCCCGGCCCGCGCACTGGCGAATCTCGAGGAGTCACTCGACGCGGATGTCCTCGTGTGCTCGGACCACGCCGCAGCTACGAAGGCCACGATCGAGCTCGTCAACCGCATACCGGGGTGTAGAGGGATCGACGCGGGCACCTTGTCGGCGGCAGCCGCGATCGAGGCGTTCACGGCCGTGCTCATCGGCGTCAACATCCGCTCGCGCTCGCACGCCAGCATCCGGCTGACCGGCCTGCGCACCTAAGGCCCTTGAAGCCGGTCGTCGGTCCATGACCCGCCATCGCTGATGCGTCTATACGACACAGCTCGTCGTCAAGTTGTCCCGTTCGCGCCGGGCGAGGTCGTCACGATGTACACCTGCGGGATCACGCCCTACGACTCGGCCCATCTCGGTCACGCGGCGGTCTACCTGATTTACGACATACTCCAGCGGCGGCTGCGTGACCTCGGCCACCGCACCTTGTGCGTGCGCAATATCACCGACGTTGACGACGACATCCTGCGCAAGTCTCGCGAGCTTGGCGTGCACTACTTGGACCTCGCCGCGGGCGAGATCGCCCGCTTCGATGCCGACATGGGGGCGCTCGGGCTGCTCCGGGCCTATTCCGAGCCACGCGCGACCTCGGCCATCCCCGACATTCTCGGCTTCATTGGTATGGTGCTCGACAGGGGCCACGCCTATCGGGCTGGTGGGGGGGTCTACTTCGACGTGTCGTCGTTCCCCCGATTCGGCCAGGTGAGCCACCTCGAGCGCGACGAGATGATCGCTCTCGCGGTCGTCCGTGGCGGCCGGCCGGAGGACCCTTTCAAGCACGACCCGCTGGACTTCGTGCTCTGGCAGCCTTCGGCGCCGGGCGAGCCCTCCTGGGAGTCGCTCTGGGGCCCCGGCCGTCCCGGATGGCACATCGAGTGCTCGGCGTTGGCCATGCGGGAGCTCGGCACCACGATCGACCTGCACGGCGGGGGGAGCGACCTCATCTTTCCGCACCACGAGTGCGAGTCGGCCCAATCGGAAGCGGCGACAGGCTCAAAGTTCGTCCGGCACTGGATGCACGTCGCGATGGTGGGCTTGGGCGGCGAGAAGATGTCGAAGTCGCTCGGCAATCTTGTGTTCGTCCATGATCTCCTGGAGCAGGGCCACGATCCGTCGGCGATCCGCTTGGCGTTGCTCTCCCAGAGCTACCGTCGACCCTGGGACTGGGAGGACTCGATGCTCGAGCAAGCCGAGGGGCGCCTCGACAGGTGGCGCACGGCCGGCCGGGGCGATGCCGCCTTGGAGGCAGTGCGGGCAAGGCTGGATGACGACCTCGACGCTCCCGGCGCGATCGATGCCATCGACGAGCAAGCAGCTGCCGGACGCGGAATCGGCGAGGCGGCATCGCTGCTCGGCGTGCGACTGTGACATGACCCANNCTAGGCGGTCCTGGCCGCCCGGTAGGCTGACCTGTTCAAGAATGCGACCGAGTGTCGCCTGTCCGAGGAGTGGTTCAGATGCCCAGCGAGGTCACGGTCTTCCTGCCCGACGGGTCCGCGCGCAGTGTCCCCGCCGGCACGACGGTCGCTGATCTTGCCGCGGGGATCGGACGTCGGCTTGCCGCCGCGGCGGTAGCCGTAGAGCTCGACGGCGTGCTCGTCGATCTCTCCCGGCCACTTTTTGAAGGCGCGAAAGTTCGCATCGTCACCGCCGACACCGACGAGGGCCGAGACGTGCTGCGCCACTCGACCGCGCATGTCATGGCCCAGGCGGTGGTCAGGCTCTGGCCGGGGGCCCGCTACGCCATCGGCCCTGCCATCGCGGACGGCTTCTACTACGACTTCGAGCTCCCCAAAGGCGCCCGGTTCTCCGAGGACGATCTCGAACGGATAGAAGCGGAGATGAAGGCGATCGTCGCCGAGGGCCAACTGTTCCTGCGCGAGGAGCACACGATCGCCGAGGGCCTCGAGATCTTCGCCGACCAGCCCTACAAGCGCGAGATCATCGAAGGCGTCGAGGCCGGCGTCGGCCTCGACGACGAGGTCGCGGCCGAAGCCGGCGGGAACCCTGGCGCTGTGAGCACCTACCGCAACGGTCCGGGATTCGTGGACCTGTGCCGCGGTCCGCACGTGCCCTCCACCGATCGTCTGGGGCACTTCAAGCTGACCCGGGTGGCCGGTGCCTACTGGCGGGGCGACGAGCACAGACCCCAGCTCCAAAGGGTGTACGGCACGGCCTGGGAATCGGACAAGGCCGTCGAGTCCTACCTACACCGTCTCGAGGAGGCCGAGCGTCGTGATCACCGTCGCCTGGGAGCTGAGCTCGACCTGTTCTCGTTCCCTGCCGAGCTGGGCTCAGGCCTGGCCGTGTTCCACCCCAAGGGTGGACTCATTCGAAAGGTGATGGAGGACTACTCGCGGACGCGCCACTCCGACGCCGGCTATTCGTTCGTCAACACGCCCCACATCACCCGCTCGGACTTGTTCGAGACCTCCGGACACCTGCAGTGGTTCGCGGAGAGCATGTTCCCGCCGATGGAGCTCGACGAGGGACATCGCTACTACCTCAAGCCGATGAACTGCCCGTTCCATATCTTGATCTTCAAGTCCCGCCAGCGTTCGTACCGTGAGCTTCCCCTTCGCATGTTCGAGTTCGGCGCGGTCTACCGCTACGAGAAGTCCGGTGTCGTACACGGTCTCACGCGTGTGCGCGGCATGACCCAGGATGACGCGCACATCTTCTGTACTCGCGAGCAGATGGCGGGCGAGCTGCGCTCGTTGCTCATTTTCGTGCTCGAACTGCTGCGTGACTTCGGCCTTGAGGACTTCTACCTGGAGTTGTCGACCATGCCCGAGGAAAAGGCTGTCGGCACCTTGGAGGAGTGGGAGGAAGCGACAGAGGCCCTCCGCCAGGCCGCCCTCGCGATGGACCTCGAGCTGGTGCTCGACCCGGGCGGGGGCGCGTTCTACGGGCCGAAAATCTCGGTTCAGGCTCGTGACGCAATCGGGCGCACCTGGCAGATGTCGACCATCCAGGTGGACACTCAGCTTCCCCAGCGCTTCGACATGGACTACGTCGGTCAGGACAACACCAGGCACCGGCCGGTCATGATCCACCGGGCTCTGTTCGGGACAGTGGAGCGTTTCTTTGCTCTGCTGGTCGAACACTACGCAGGTGCCTTCCCGACTTGGCTCTCGCCGGTCCAGGTGCGAGTCCTTCCCGTTCGAGACGACCACGTCGCTTACGCTCGAGAGGTTCGGGCGCTTCTCTCGGCGGCCGGGGTGCGTGCCGAGGCGGACGACGCCGGGGAGCCTCTCGGTGCGCGAATCCGCCGTGCCAAACTGGAGAAGTTGCCGTATGTCCTGGTCGTGGGCGACTCCGATGTCGCCGCCAAGACCGTTGGCGTGAACGCGCGGGGCTCCGACGAGCCCGAGCGTGGTGTCAGCGTCGAGTCGTTCGTCGAGCGGCTGCGTGTGGAGGCTGCGCCACCGGTCCGCCGCGTGCCCAGTGCCGGTATAGAAGGGGCGTTGTGAGCTTCGATCACCTCTGGGCCGGGTGGCGATCGAGCTACGTGAGTTCGTTCGCCGATGCCGATGACCTGGCCGGCGCGGGCTGTGAAGTGTCCGAGCCGGCACAGGGGAGGGGCGCGTGCGTGTTCTGCCACATCGTCTCTTCCGCCGAGTCCGACGAGGCGCGCCACGTGCTGTGGACCGGCAGGTTCACCGTTGCGTTGCTGAATGCCTACCCGTACGCGCCAGGCCACGTGATGGTGCTCCCGATACGGCACCTGAGCGATCTCAGCGAGCTCGCGGGAGACGAAGCAGCCGAGCTGTCCCACGGCGTCTACGCCGCAGTAGCCGCCGTCAAGGAGGCCTACCATCCTGAGGGCATGAATCTCGGTGCGAACCTCGGCCGGGCCGCTGGAGCGGGCATTCCGGCTCACCTGCACGCTCACATCGTTCCGCGGTGGATCGGCGACACGAACTTCATGACCTCGGTGGCCGGGGTCCGGGTACTTCCCGAGGCCCTGAGCGATAGCTGGGTGAAGTTGCGGGCCGCCTGGAAGTGAGCGGGCCCCCGTCGGGCTCCCGCCGGGCGCCCATGATCTGGGGGCAGTGCGGCGTTGAAGGCGACCAGGTCGTCGTTTACTTGCGCGGGTGGCGCAGGGTCGTCGCCACGCGGGGCACGATCAGGTTCCCACTCTCGTCGGTCGTCCGGATCGAGCATGACCCGTTGGCGCGCGCCCACGTGAGGATCGGCCTTCACCAGTGGCGTAAGCACGGCCAGGGCGTCTGGCGGATCGGCACCTATCACGGGCTCGACGGCTGGTCGTTCTGGTCCGTCGGGCTCGGGCGCAACGCTGTGCTCATCGAGTGCGCAGGAGAGCGTCTGCGCTATGTGGTCATCGAGGTCGCGGACGCCGAGGCCACCGTGCGGGAGATCGATGTCGCGGCGGCAAAGGTGACACGACTGCTTCCCGGCGCCGTGGACACGAACCCGCCGACAAGGTCTCAAGGTCCTGCCAAGCGATCGAGCCGCGGCCGGGACGCGCCCTCGACAGGAGAGGATTGAGTCCGTGAGCCGTCATCGTCTGGATTACCAATCCCACCGCGCGACGCTCGAGCGCGAGTGTGACCTGATAGTCGCCGTGAGTGGCGACGAGCTCGATCTCCCGGTTCCGACCTGCCCGCAGTGGCGGCTCTCCGATCTGTTGGCGCATCTCGGAGATGTCTTCACCTTCTTTCGCACCCAACTCGAGACGGCAACGCCCGAAAGTCCGTGCGAGCCCGGTTCACGGGGCGTGCCCGCCGGGACCGACCTCGTCGAATGGTTCGAAGTCGCCGCGGCCGAGCTCCAGTCGACCCTCGACGGACACGACCGGGAAGAGCCCTGCTGGAACTGGTCGGGCGAGGACCTCACTGCGGACTGGGTCTGCAGGCGCATGGCACTCGAGTCAGCAGTTCACCGTTACGACGCGGAGCTCTCGGTCGGCTCGCCGACATCGCTCGATCGGGATCTGGCCGTGGATGGGATCGACGAGTGGATCGGGGTCCATCTGGCGACCGATGTCCCAGAGTCGCCGAACGCTTCGCTCGGTGGGGTGTTGTGCCTCGCGTGCTCCGACCACGAAGCTGCTTGGACGGTAGAGGTCACCGCCGGTCGGTTGCGGTGGCGCGAGGGAAGGGGGCCGGCCGACGCGGTACTCGTCGGTACCGCGTCGGACCTGTACCTCTATTGCTGGAACCGCAGGCCGCTCGAGACCCTCGAGCTGACCGGGAACCGGGCAGTCGCGGCCGCCTGGAGCTCTCTGACGGTCTGAGCTCGTCTGTGGTTAGCTGTCAGCCGCCTGCTTGGCGAGCTTCTCGGCTATTGGTGCAGGTACAACTTCGTGATGGTCGTGGCGAACGCTGAAGCGGCCCCTCCCACCGGTGAGCGAGCGGAGGTCGGTGGCGTAGCGCTGTATCTCCGAGGCCGGCACCAACGCGATCACGACCTGCTCGCCGCGCTCTCCCGCCTCGGTGCCAAGCACGCGACCGCGCCTCGAGTTCAAGTCGCCCAGGATGTCGCCCTGATAGGCCGCAGGCACGGTGACCTCGAGCCGGCAGACCGGTTCAAGTATCACGGGCCCGGCAGCGGCGAGGGCCTCCTTGAAGCCGTGCGACGCCGCCATCTTGAAGCTCATCTCCGACGAGTCGACTGTGTGGTACTTGCCGTCGTAGCAGGTCACGCGCACGTCGACGACGGGGTAGCCGAAGTGGCCGCCCGTGACCATCGCTTCCTGGACGCCCTTTTCCACGGCGGGGATGAACTGGCGGGGTATCGCACCGCCGACGATCGCGTCCACGAAGGCGAATCCCTCGCCGCGCTCGAGCGGTTCGACCCGCAGGTTGGCGACACCGAACTGGCCGTGGCCGCCGGTCTGCTTCTTGTACTTGCCCTCGGCCTCGGCGGACTTGGTGATCGTCTCGCGGTAGGGCACCTGGACCGGCTCGGTCTCGACCGCTACGCCGAACTTGCGGTTGAGCTTCTCGCACACGATCTGCAGGTGCGTGTCACCCATGCCGGACAACACGGTCTGGTGCGTCTCGTCGTCCCGGCGGACCAAGAGCGCAGTGTCCTCCTCCTGCAGGCGGTGGATCGCGGTCATGAGCTTGTCGTCGTCGCCCTTGGCCTTGGGGTGGACCGCGATGGACAAGACCGCGTTGCGGAGTCGGGGCCCCTCCGCCACCACCGGCTGGTTCTTCGGGGCCAAGGTGTCGCCGGTCAACACGCCACTCAGCTTCGCGACGGCGACGATGTCGCCGGCAGGGGCGGCCGATGTGGGCTGGGTCTCTTTGCCGCGCATGACCTGGAGAGCGTGCAGCTTCTCCTCCGCGTGGCTGCGACTGTCGAAGAGGGTCATGTCCGGCCGGAGTGTGCCTGAGAGCACGCTCATCAGCGAGATCCGCCCGACGAAGGGGTCGGCGATCGTCTTGAAGACCCGGGCGAGGGGCGGCCCCTCAGGATCGCGTGGGAGCTCGACGGTGTCGTTGCCCGCCTTGACCGTGAACGACCGGCGGGCGAGTGGGCTCGGCCCGATCTCGCAGATCAGAGACGCCAGGCGGTCGATGCCGACGCCGGTCAGGGCCGACCCGCACACGACGGGGAACACGGTCGCGGACGCGACGCCGTGCGCGAGCGTGGCTTCCAGGTCCTTGGTGGAGGGCACTTCACCTTCGAGGTACCGCTCCATCATGTCGTCATCGCCGACGACGATGCCTTCGATGAGGGCCTCGCGGACGCGATGCTGGAGCTCGGAGATCTCCTCGGGGATCGGCCCGGTTGTCGGCTTTCCCGCGCCGTAGGTGATCGCGGAGTCGGTGAGGAGGTCCGCGATCCCGTTGAAGGACGCCTCAGCGCCGATGGGAAGCTCCAAAGGAGCGATGCCGGAACCGAAGCGCTCGCGCAGCTGGTCCAAGGTTCGCTCGAAGTCGGCGCGTTCGCGGTCGAGCTTGTTGACGAACACGAGCCTCGGAATACCGAGCTCGGTGGCCAGACGCCACGTCTCCTCGGTCTGGACCTCGACGCCCTCGACGGCGCTAACCACGAGCACAGCGAGGTCGGCCACCGACAGCCCCGCCTCCAACTCGGCTATGAAGTCCGCGTACCCCGGGGTGTCGATGACGTTGATCTTGCAGTCCTCGAAGAGAAACGGGGCCAGCGCCAGGGAGACTGATATCTGCCTCTTAACCTCTTCAGGCTCGAAATCGCAGACCGTCGTCCCGTCCTCTGTCCGTCCCGGTCGGGACAGCACGCCGCCGACCACCAGCAGTGCTTCGGCAAGGGTTGTCTTGCCTGCACCACCATGGCCGATGAGCGCGACGTTGCGGATTTTCGCGGACGGCACGGCGTTCACGTGGGTACCTCACTTCCCGCGACCGGCTTCACCTTAGGTGACCGGTCGACGAACTCGCCTGGACAGGGTGCGAGCCTATCGGTCGCGCGCGACCTGCGAGGAGGCCGGAGGGTCCGCGGGGCGCTCTGGTATCCTCTTGAACGAAGGCTCGATGGCGCGCATGCTTGTGTGACAAGGGCTCTCGAGTGCAGTTGTGCCAGACAGGAGCGAGATGATCGACGGCCACCGTGGCCAGTCAGCGGCGAGTGGCATCGAGGATGCCGCAGTCGACGATCAGGTCGCGCCGATCCCTGAGCCGGCCCCGCCGGCCGCGTTAGCGGCCAAGGTACCCGGCCGCGGGATCCGAACGGGCTTCGGCGTGGGTGCCAGACTCGCACGGCACGGCGTCACCGCCAACGAGGTCACCGTCGTCGGCATGGTTCTCGCAGGCGTCACCGGGGTCGCCATCGGTCTCGGACACTTCTGGATAGGCGTGGTGCTGCTCACCGTCGGCGGACTCATGGACACCCTCGACGGCGTGGTCGCAAAGGCAGCGGGCACGGCCTCCAAGAAGGGCGCTTTCTTCGACTCGGTCGCCGACCGGGTGTCCGACGGACTCATCTTCGGCGGAGTGGCGTGGTACTTCGCCTCGGGAATCCACCCCCGGCTGGCCGTGCTGCCGTTCGCGATCTTCGGCGTCAGCGCCGTCATCTCCTATGAGCGAGCCAAGGCCGAGTCTCTCGGTTACGACGCCAAGGGTGGCCTCATGGAGCGAGCCGAGCGGCTCATTCTTCTCGGTGTCGCGCTGGTGCTCCACGTCATATTCGTGCCCGTGCTGGGCCTGCTCCTCGCTCTCACCGTGTTCACCGCCGCACAGCGCTTCGCCAAGGTCTGGCGCCAGGCGAGCGCGGAGACGGCGAGCCCTGCAGCTGTGCGCGGGGCGTGGCGCCGGGGACGCGTCGAGTCGCGCTGGCAGTCGTGGCGTCAGCCGCGCGCCAACGGAGCGAGGCGGCGCGCGACGACACCGAGCCGCGTTCGTGCCCGCCGTCGGGACGAACCGCTCGGTGTAAGGCTGCGCCGCGTCCTTGCGAGCGAACGCACCGGGATCCGGCGTGTCAGTCCACGGGCCGAGCGCCGCAGCCTCGTCATCGGGTCGGCGCGGCGACGTCACCCCGGCACCGATAGCTGATCGCAACTCCGCAGCCCGCGCAGAGACACTCGGGGGGCCTGTGATGGCGACGCCGAACCAGTGGACCCGCTACTACCTCTATCGGGGGCTCGCGGCAGCGTTGCAGGTCACTCCACGCCCGATCGCGGCGTCGCTCGCGAGCGCTGCCGGCTTCACAATCGCAAGTGTCTGGCGCGACAAGCGACCCCTGCTGCGCTCCAACATGCGGCGCGTGATGGGACCCGAGGCGACCGAGGCTGACCTCGGTCGCCTTGTGATGAGGTCATTCTGTTCCTACGCCCGCTACTGGGTGGAGTCCGCACAGGTGGTCGGCCTGCGCTCGGACCAGATCGAGTCGACCTTCAGCATCGAGGGCTTCGAGCGGTTCCGCCTCGAGATGGCGAGGGGCCGCGGTGTCGTAATCGTCCTTCCCCACGTCGGCTCTTGGGAGTACGGCGGTCGTTGGCTCGCGCAACAGGGATACCCCATGACGACCGTTGGCGAGTTGCTGGAACCTCCGGAGCTGTTCGAATGGTTCACCTCGCAGCGAGCGACGTTGGGCCTCACGGTGCTGCCTCCAGGGCCCGACACGACCGTCCGTCTCCTGGATAGCCTCCGGGCAGGCCGCGTCGTCGGGCTACTGGCCGACCGGGACCTCGTCGGCAATGGCATCGAGGTCGAGTTCTTCGGCGAGAAGACGACGCTTCCCGCAGGTCCGGCGCTCCTTGCCCTGCGCTCAGGGGCACCGATCATGACTTGCGCGATCTACCAGAGACCTCGAGGCCGTTACCACGCTGTGCTGCGACCACCACTCGACTCGACACGCACAGGGCGGATGCGCCAGGACGTACAGCGCCTCACCGGCGAGGTTGCGCAGTCCCTGGAGGGGCTCATCCGTTCAGCACCCGAGCAGTGGCACCTGTTCCAGCCGAACTGGCCGTCAGACCGCGAACGATTCAGCTGACCTGCGGTTATTGGTGCCGGCCTCGCCTAGGTGACACAACGCTGAGACGCCAGCTTGCGCGGCCGTGTCAGCTCGGTCCACCGGCGGCCAGGGTTCGGCCGGCCTCTCCTTGAGCTGAGCGTCGCAGTGCGCTCAAGCCCTCGCCTCGCCCCGTAGAGCCGCGTCGTCGGCAAGCGCCAGTTTGCCGGTCCCGTCGAGGAGCGCGTCGAGCCCAAAGTCGAACTCGGCGTCGCTGTTGTGCTCGGCTAGGGCGTCGGCGTATCGCACGACGGTGGGCAGGGCGTCCGGGTCCTGATTGGCGAATAGCTGCCTTAGAGGGCCGCGGCGCTCCCTGGGGCTGGCAGCTTCACGCAGGCTGAGCTGGACGTTGGCGACGGTGAAGTGGACGATGGCGAGGTGGGATCGGACGGCGATGACGGGGTCGAATCCGGCATCGATGAGCGCCCTCAGGGCGCTCTCGCGCTGCTGCATGGCGTTGGGCCCGAGCATCTGGGCCTCGGCGATGAGTGGGACGACGTTGCGGTGGGCGAGGAGGCGGCGACGGAAGCACTGCGCGCTTGAGCGGAGGGTGGCCTGCCAGTCGCCGGCTGGCGCTTCGGTCGTTACGAGACCGCCGAGGACGGCGTCGACGATGAGGGCCAGCACCTCCTCGCGGCTAGCGACGTGACGATAGAGGGAGGAGGGTGCGGTACCCAGGTGTTCGGCGAGGCGCCGCATGGTGAGCGCCTCGGCGCCGTGGTTGTCGACCAGCTCGACGGCCGCGGCGGTGATCTGGTGAACGGAGAGGCCGTCAGCGCGGGGCCGGCGCCTTGTGGCGTCCGCCTCCCGGCGCAGCCACCACTCGGGGCTCCCCGGCCGAAGGGGCCGATTGCCAGGGTTGGAAGGCATGCGCCCCAGCCTACTTGACGGATGCGAACGTCGGTCGCATAATGAATGCGATCAGTGTTCGCATGCCTCACAGTGAAGGTGGCGCTGACCACAGCTACACCCCTGGAGCTAGAGGAGCACGGCTCCAAGCACCCAGTGAAGGGCGGACTTCATGACGACAACGACAGTCAGGACCAAGCACGGCGAACTGCCGGGGAAAGGGCACCCAGGCTACGCAGCGGTCATCGACATCCCCTTCGCTGACGCCCTGAAGGCGGGCGAGCGCATGCGCGCCAGCGCGCTGTCGGGCAAGATCGTCCTCGACGCCGCGGTGCCGAACAGGGAGACCTCGTGGCTGGGGTAAGAGTCGTCGCCGACAGTGCCTGTGATCTTCCGAGCAGCCTTGCCGAAGCCCATGGGATCGAGATAGTCCCGCTCGACGTCCGGCTGGGCGAGTGGGGGCCAGAAGAGATGAAGCTGGTCGGCCCGGCCGAGTTCTGGCGCCGCTGCGCCATGTCCGAAGCCTTGCCGGAGACCTCTTCCCCCTCACCTGGCGCGTTCGCCGAAAGCTTCACCCGAGCCGCCGACCAAGGGTGCCCCTCCGTGGTCTGTCTCACGCTCTCCGCCGGCCTGTCGGGGACCTATCAGGCTGCGCGCGCGGGGGCGGAAGAAGTGCGGGGGCGAATCGACGTCCGAGTGGTCGACACTCGGACGGTGAGCGTGGGCGAGGCGATGGTCGTGCTGGAAACGGCCAGGGTCGCTGCCGCCACCTGCGACCTCGACCTCGCCGAGGCGGCAGCTCGGGCGGTCGTCCCGAACGTCCAAGTGTTCTGCACGTTGGACACTATGGACAACGTACGAAAGGGGGGCCGGATCGGGGCGGCCAGGGCCTTTTTGGGGTCACTCCTCTCGATCAAGCCGATCCTGGAGATCTGTGACGGCGTGGTCAGGGGAGAGTCGCGCCAGCGCACGCGTGCCCGGTCGCTCCAGTATCTCGTCGAGGTGGTGAAAAGAGCCGGCAAGCTGGAAGCTCTGGCCGTGGCCCATGCGGCGGCGGAGGACCTCGAACTCTTCCTGGACATGCTCGCCGGTGTGTTCCCGCGCGAGGACACCCTCGTCAACTACCTCGGCCCGGTGATCGGGACGCACGGTGGCCCGGGGTGCCTGGGCGTTGCCTATCTGCGAGCGGGGGCCGCTTGACAAGAGGCGACCGCGCCGGCTCGCAAGCCGGGCCGTGACGTTGTGCTCCCCAATTTCGTGCAGGTCGCCCAGATCGCGGTGAGTGTCGGCCTGGACGGCACCGCACCTGAGGCTGGACCACCGGACCGGCAATTATCGGCAGGGGCAACGAGCCGATCGACGAGATAGCACCCTTGCAAGGTGGGTCCTTGACCGAGATGGCTTAAGGCCTACGAGCGATCGAGATGCCGACTCTCGAAGAAGGGAGTCCGACAATGGATGACCAAACAGCCGCCGGCGCGGGCGGTCCCGAAGCACTGCCGGAACCGGCGCGTGCTGACCCGATAGCAGGAGAGCTTGTCACCGAGACGTTCGAGTACGACGGTGGGCGGCAGGTCACGGTGTACGTCCCGCCGGATCCGCCCGAGGCAGTCGTGTTCGCCGGTGACGGTCAGAGGATCTCGAAGTGGGGCGGGTACCTCGAGGCGGCCGACGTGCCGTCCACGATGATCGTCGGTGTACACGGGCTGACCGATGAGATGCCGCGGCTCCAGGAGTACTCACCGGTCTTTGACGAGGAACGGTTCGCGGCACACGAGAGGTTTTTCGTAGAGGACATCGGCCGATGGGCGCGGTCGCGGTTCGGAGTCGCGCTGCCCGCCGAACGCACCGCGGTGTTTGGTGTCTCGGCGGGTGGAGAGCTCGCGCTCGCCCTCGGGCTTCGGCATCCGGACGTCTACGGTGCGGTCTTCTCCAGCTCGCCGGGCGCGGGTTACAAGCCGACTGGCGAGATGCCGAGTTGGATTCCGCGCGTGTACCTCGTCGCCGGCACGCTGGAGCCGTTTTTCCACGACAACGCGACCCGATGGGCGGTGGCGCTGCGAGGTGCAGGTGCCGATGTCGTGATGAGCGAGCGGGTCGCGTCGCACGGCGAGGCGCTGTGGCGAGGAGAGTTCCCACTGATGGTGGCGTGGGCGTTTGGACGGTGATGCATCGCTGTGTTTGGTCGGCGGTCGCGCGCCCCGTTCCGGTCAGGCGAAGGGCACGTGCGTCGAAGGCGAACGACGTATTGACGCCGACTCCGAGGTCTACGTCTTAGCCGCCGCTCGCTCCTTGCCTTAACAACTCGAGGCCGTCGTACACGCGAGGTCGGCTAACAGCCGTAGGTCGCGGTCGAGGGTGGAGGGTCAAGTCGCAGCTCACAGGCTGATTCGGGCCCACTGGCGCAGGGTGACGAAAGGCCAGGGTTCGGTGCCAGCCGAACTGGCCGTCGGACCGCGAGTTGTACCGCTGACCTTGCACCGTCTTGGGCTGACGAGTATTGACGCGAGGTTGAAAGGCGCGTCCTCGCCGCTCTGGGGCCTCCGGGCGCTGCGGTGAAGGACCAGCGATCGGACTCGGCATTTCCGGGAGCCGCGCCTGGGGCCGTCCAACGGTGCAGGTCGGCTGGTACCGGTAGCGTCAGTTCCGATGCGGATCGCGATCGTCTGCCCCTACAGCTGCACGATGCCCGGGGGAGTGCAGACACAGGTGCTCGGCCTCGCGAGGTCGCTTCAATCCCGAGGCGACGACGTGGCGATCGTGGCCCCGGCAGAGGACAGCGGAATGACCAGTCGGCTCGAAGCCGCGGCACTGGGTGGCGCGGTGTTTGTCAAAGTGGGCGGTGCGACCGCAATCTCGGTGAACGGTTCGCGAGCTCCGGTCTCGCCGTGGCCGACGACGATGTGGCGTACGGTATCGGCCCTTCGCGCCTTTGGGCCCGAGGTCGTCCATGTGCACGAGCCGTTCGTGCCGGGCCCGTCGCTCGCATCTGTCCTGGCCGGGCCGCGCCCGATCGTCGCAACGTTTCATCGCTCGGGAGCCGACTTCGCCTACCGGGCCTACGGGCACCTAGTGGGAGCCTGCGCTCGACGCTTCGATGCGGCCTTCGCTGTGTCCGAAGAGGCCAGGATGACGGCTCTAAGGTGCGTAGGGCACCTCTCGCACCGGTTCGGGATAATCCCGAACGGTGTCGAGGTGCAGAGGTTCGCCTCAGTCGATCCGTGGCCTACGAGTGCGCCGACTGTCGTCTTCGTCGGCCGGCATGAGGTCCGCAAGGGGCTCGGTGTGCTGCTGGAGGCATTCGAGAGGTTGCCCGCTTCGACCCGGCTCTGGGTGCTGGGCGTGGGGCCCGAGACAGAACAGCTGAAGAGCCGCTTTGTCTCACAGGCCCGCATCGAGTGGCTCGGAGCCGTCGACGATGAAGAGATGGCTTCGCGCCTCGCGGGCGCGGACGTGTTCGTGGCGCCGTCGCTCGGCGGGGAGTCCTTTGGCGTCGTGCTGCTCGAGGCGATGGCGGCCGGCACAGTAGTGGTCGCTTCGGACCTGCCCGGCTACCAGCTTGCGGGTGGGCCGGCAGCTCGCTTCGTGCCCGCCGGCGACCACCTAGCGCTCGCAGAGGCAATAGGAGCCGTCCTCCTCGACGATGACGAACGGGAGGCTCTCCGCGAGCGAGGGCGCCAGCGCGCCGCCGAGTACGACATGGGGGCGATAGCCGAGCTGTACCGGGATGCCTACATCCGGTTGGGCTCGGCCCGCTCGGGGTAGCCTCAGGGAAATGACTCCAGCGACCAGGGACCGAACACGCTGGCAGCGCCGTGCTCCCGACAATGACGGCAGGGCGCGCCGAGCCGTCGAGGCACAGCAGGCGGCCTACGAAGCTTCGAGGGCTGTTCTGGCAGGAGCCGCCCGCCGGCGTGACGCGGTGTGGCGCCACGCCGCTCGTGCGAGTCGGCGGCGCGCCACGATCGCCCTTGTGGCGCCGCTCACGGTCGCGATCGTGCTGGGCGCCCTCGGGGTTGTCTCAATCGACTTCCTGATCGCCGGGATCGCGATCGCCGTTGCCATCGCGCTCCTGTCCTGGCTCATGTGGGCTCGCGCGGCCAGCGTCCTCACCAGACGCCTGGGCGGGACTGTGGTCACCGCGAAGCGGCGCCCGAATATCCTGAGTGCCACCGAGGCCGCTCGACTCGTCGACGTCGCGGAGGGGTTGTTTGCCGTGTTCGGCCTCCCCGGCGCTGAGATCCGGGTACTCGACGACCCGGCGCCGAACGCCATGTCGGTGGGCCGCTCGCCCGACCGCGGTGTCGTGTTCGTCACGAGTGGGCTCGTGCTGGCCTTGGACAGGATCGAGCTCGAGGCTGTGCTGGCACACGAGCTCGCGCACATCAAGCGCGGGGACACGGTCTCCGGCGCCATAGCTGTGCTTGCTTTCGACCCGCTCAAGCGCTACATCCCGACCTTCGCCCGAATTGCCGACCGGGTTGCGGGATACGGCCGTGAGCCGCTGGCCGATCTGGCAGCCGTGGGCGTCACGAGATACCCACCCGGCCTGATATCTGCCCTCGAGAAGATCGGCGCCACCGCGAGCAGGAGGCCCACGTGCCTGCCGCGAAGTGTGACCGAAGCGACCTCGCGGCTCTGGTTGGCCCCCTTCGACCTGCCGTCGGAGGAGCCTGAAAGGCTCTGGGCCCTCGATCTCGCGGAGCGTGTCGGGGTGCTGACAGAGCTCTGAACTGTCCTGGAGATGTCCCCGGACCGCAAAGCCCGGACTGGCGGGGTCGCCCGAACCGTGGTCGAATTGCCGAATGCAGCACGAACGCGCCAAGCAGTGAAGTCTGTTCGGTCCGGGGGACGCCCTCGGAAGACCGGCGCCTCATGGCGCTAGCGTTCCATGCTCGGCCGGCGGCGGTCCCACGGTCTGGCCGGCGCGTGCTACTGGACACTGAGGGAGGCTGAAGCGATGTCGGGCCATTCCAAGTGGGCGACGACAAAGCATCGCAAGGGCGCTGTTGACGCGGCGCGGGGAAAGCTGTTCGCCAAGCTGATCCGCCAGGTAGAGGTCGCCGCCCGTGAGGGCGGCGGTGACATGAACGCGAATGCCACCCTGCGCACGATGTTCACAAAGGCCCGGGACGCGTCAGTCCCGCTCGACACGATCGAGCGCGCGATCAAGCGCGGCACTGGCGAGCTCGAGGGCGTCCGCTACGAAGCGATCTCCTACGAGGGATACGCCCCCTCGGGGGTAGCGATGATCGTCGAGTGCCTGACGGACAATCGGAACCGGACCGGGTCCGAGATCCGGTCGCTGTTCTCGCGCAACGGCGGCTCGATGGCCGAGCCCGGGGCGGTCTCGTGGCAGTTCGAGCGCAAGGGAGTCGTAATGGTTCCGAAGTCCGTCGGCGAGGACGAGCTCATGGCCGCCGCGCTCGAGGCTGGTGGCGAGGACTTGCGTGACGAGGGCGACGAGTGGATGGTCACGAGCGCTCCCGCAGACCTGGGCGGGATACACAGCGCCCTGTCCGCGGCCTCGATCGCCGTGGACTCAGCCGATCTCGAGATGGTGCCGACCACGCGGGTCGAGGTCAGCGACGAGTCGACGGCCAAGAGGGTGCTCAAGCTCATCGAGCTCTTGGAGGAGCACGACGACGTGCAGAGCGTGTGGGCGAATTTTGACATCCCCGACGAGATCCTGGAGCGCGTCGAGCTCTGAGGCGTCCGGGCACCGTCCGCGGGGTTGGTGGTCCCACAGGTTACGATCGAACGAGTGTTTGTCCTCGGCATCGATCCAGGCCTGTCAAGATGCGGCTACGGCTGTGTGCGATCCGACGGACCGCACCGGCACGCCATCGCCGCGGGCGTGATCACGACCGCGGTCGATGAATCGGTGCCCGTTCGTCTCGCGGTCCTCCGTGGCGAGCTGCACCAGCTCGTCGGCGAGCTCCACCCGGACGTGGTCGTCGTGGAGCGCGTCTTCTTCCAGACCAACGCCCGCACCGCGATGTCGGTCGGTCAAGCGAGCGGGGTCGCGCTCTTGACAGCGGTGGAGCTCGGCTGCGAAGTCGTGGAGTACACCTCTAACGAGGTCAAGCTCGCCGTGACCGGTTTCGGCGGGGCGACCAAGGACCAGGTGCAGCGAATGGTGGCGAAGCTGTTGAATCTCGGTACCGTCCCCAAGCCTGCGGATGCTGCCGACGCCCTCGCTCTGGCCCTGTGCCACCTCAGCACGGCTTCGTGGGCGCGGGCATCCTGGCGGGAGCCGGCAGTTTCGAAGGCGCCGCGTGGACAAGTGTCACCGGTGGCGCCGCGATGATCGCGTCGCTGCGAGGTGTGGTGACCGAGCGGAAGGCGGTCGGCGAGGCGTCGGTGGAGATTGTCGTGGACGTTGCCGGCGTCGGCTACCGGCTTGTCGTCGCGCCGAGGACCGCAACAGGCTTGCAGCTTGGTCACGAGGCGTTTCTCGCTGTGTACACCCACGTCCGTGAGAGCGCCATCACCTTGTACGGGTTCACTTCTTCTGAGGAGCGAACTGCATTTGAGCTGCTCCTGGGAGCACACGGCGTCGGCCCCGGGTTGGCGCTCGCGATCTTGAGCATCCACGACCCGCACGAGCTCGCCCAGGTCATCGCCAACGGGAACCTCGACGCCTTGAAGCTGGTCCCCGGGGTTGGGCAGAAGACGGCGGCCCGGCTGCTGCTGGAGCTGCAGGCGCGCTTCGACTATCTGAGTGTCGACGGGATCGGGAGCGGGACCGGCCAGTCCGACCGGTCGCCTTCGGTCACCTCCGAGGTCGCCGACGCGCTCGCCCAACTCGGATACGCCCCCGACGAAGTGAGAACCGCGGTGCGGGCCTTGCCCGACGAGGGGAGCGTCGAGGAACTTCTGCGCCTGGCGCTGCGGAGCCTCGCGCCGCGGAGATGACCAGGCGATGAGTCCCCGCCGAGAGATAGTTGCCACTGGCGACTCTCCCGCCGCGGGACCGGGCCCCGAAGCGCGGATCGATCCCGATTGGCTCGAAGACGACAGGGCGCTCGAGATCGGGATCCGTCCGAAACGCCTCGCCGACTTCGTGGGCCAGCACTCGCTGCGCGAGAAGCTCGAGATCATCCTCGAGGCCGCCCGGCGGCGTGATCAACCGGTCGACCACGTCCTTTTCGCGGGACCGCCCGGGCTCGGCAAGACCACACTGGCCGGCATCATGGCCAGCGAGATGGGTGCGGGCCTGCGCATCACTTCGGGGCCGGCGCTGGTGCGAAGTGGTGACGTCGCAGCCATCTTGACCGATCTCCAGCGCGGCGACGTGCTCTTCATAGATGAGATCCACCGCATGGGCCGAGCGGTCGAGGAGCTCCTCTACCCGGCGATGGAGGATTTCCAGCTCGACATCGTCCTCGGCCGCGGCCCGACCGCCCGATCGATCCGGTTGGACCTGCCGAGGTTCACTCTCGTCGGCGCGACGACCCGTACGGGGCTCATAACAGGGCCGCTTCGCGACCGGTTCGGGATCGTCGCGCGTCTCGAGCTCTACAGCGACGCCGAGCTCGAGGACATCGTGCACCGCACTGGCGTGGTCTTAGGAGTCGAGCTGACGCCAGGAGGCGCAAGCGAGATTGCGCGCCGGTCGCGCGGGACCCCCCGCCTTGCCATCCGCCTGTTACGGCGCGTCCGCGACTTCGTCGAGGTCCGGGGCAAAGGCGTGATCACCGAGGAAGCAGCGCGTGAAGGCCTGTCGGTCTTCGGAGTCGACCAGCTCGGGCTGGACAGCCTCGACCTCAAGATCCTCGACATCCTCTGCGTCCGCTTCGCCGGCCGGCCCGTCGGGCTGTCGACCTTGGCGGTGAGCGTCGGGGAGGAGCCAGAGACGGTCGAGGACGTCTATGAGCCGTTCCTGTTGCAGGCGGGGCTCATAATGCGCACGCCCCGCGGACGCGTCGCGGCACCATTTGCCTACGAGCATTTAGGCCTTGCGGTCCCGGCCCAATCATGGAGCTCCATTTCGGCGGGCGACCCCGATCAACCGGTCTCGACGTCGTCACGTGGCGGGGTTCGAAGCGGTGCGGTCCAAGACGTTTTGTTCACCGCGGGGACCGGCGAGGATGCATTTCCGGAGGACCCTGGATCGGGCGACTAAGGTGATGCGTCGCATCACTCCTTGATCGATAGGTCTCCCCATGCTCCTCGTCCACGTGCTCGGCTCTTCAGGCATGCACAGTCTGACTGCCATCACAGGTCCGGTTCTGGCTGCTACAGCGAAGAAGTCGAGCAGCTCGTTCACCCTGATCTTCTTCGTCCTGCTGTTCGCTGTCGGCTACATGTTCCTCATCAGGCCCCAGCGTCAGCGGCGCCAGCGCCAGATGCAGCTGGGCAAGCAGATCGCCGTCGGGGACAAGGTGATGCTCTCCTCGGGCATCCTCGGGCGGGTCGAGGGGTTCGTGGGCGATCACGCCAGGATCGAGATCGCTCCCGGGACGGTCATCGAGGTCTTGCGCGCGGCGGTCTCCCAGCGTGTTGACGTGCCTGTAGACGGCGCCGGCGATCCAGTCGGCAATGCCTCGTTCAACGGAGGGAACCACGACGATCTCGTGGACGACGCGGACAACGACCCGTATTCGGTGCCCCCTCTGGAAGCCGACGAGAAGCCCGACCCAGGTGATGACGCGGATGGCAGTGCGGATGGCAATGCGAGCGGAGGCGGCAACCGTTGAGACGAAGCTTGCTGTTGAGTGTTGTCCTGGTGTGCCTCGTCTGTTTCGGCGCGCTTGGAGGCGTCATTGTGGCGGGATGGTCGCCCAAGCTCGGCCTGGACCTCGAGGGTGGCCTCTCGGTCGTCTTCCAGCCGGCGCAGAAGGCGACCGCGACGCAGCTGCAGACGGTGGTTGGCATCATGCAGGCCCGTGCGAACGGGCTCGGTCTCTCGAGCCCGAACATCGGGACCCAGGGCAACAACATCGTCGTGCAGCTCCCCGGCGTGAAGAACTTCTCCACGGTCATCAACGAGATCGGCAGCACGGCGCAGTTGTTCTTCCGGCCTGTTCTCTGCTCGGCCAACGCGTACACAGCCCCAAGCTCGAGCACCACCACGACCACCACGGTTCCGAAGAGCACGACCACGACTTCCGCGAAGACCTCGAGCACCACTACCTCGAGCACGACCACCACGGCCCCGCCGAAGACGACGACAACAACGACACCGCCCAAGTCGAAGAAGGTCGCCGCCTACGTGAAGCCGCCGGCTTGCGGCTCCGCTTACCTCTACACGACCGCCACTTACAGCACAGCCCAGCAGTCGAACCCCGGGTCGCCGCCCGACCCGGCGCTGAACTCGGTGCCGAGCACGCCGTCGGGCCAGGACAGCGCGTCGCGGACGGTCCTCGTCTGCGCGTCGACCTTGAATCCCTGCCCGGCACGTTATGAGCTCGGTCCGACGCCTTATGACGGGACGGTACCTGCGACCGGCGCGATCCTCGCCTCTGCCAACGCGGAGTTCCAGACGACAACGGGATGGGTCGTCAACTTCACCATCAAGTCCCAGTACTCCGCCTTCTTCGACACGATCGCGAAGAAGTACTACCACCTCCCGCTCGCCGTCGACCTCGGTGGCCAGGTGGAGTCTGCGCCGACGCTCAACGCTCAGAGCTTCGGAGGCTCCGGGCAGATCAGCGGCAGCTTCAGCCAACCGCAGGCAACTGCGCTCGCCCTCGTCCTCAAGTACGGCCAGATCCCGATCGCACTGACCAAGGCCACCTACACCACGGTGTCGCCGACGCTTGGGAAGAAGTCCCTCCAGGCCGGTTTGCTGGCAGGCCTTCTCGGACTGCTTCTCGTGATGTTCTACACGATCTTCTATTACAGAGCTCTGGGCGTCGTCGTCGTGCTCGGCCTGGTGAGCACAGGAGCTCTGATATACGCGATCATCTCACTGCTCGGGGCGACATCAGCTGGTCTAACGCTGGACCTATCGGGCATGACGGGGCTAATTGTCTCAGTCGGGATCACCGTCGACTCCTATGTCGTCTATTTCGAGCGATTAAAGGACGAAGTGCGAGCGGGCCGGTCCATCCGGTCCTCGGTTGACAGAGGCTTCAAGAGCGCCTACCGCACGATCCTTTCTGCCGACGCGGTTTCCTTCCTCGGGGCGCTGGTCTTGTGGCTCCTCTCGATCGGCGCGGTCCGGGGATTCGCGTTCATGCTCGGCCTGTCGACCCTCATCGACGTCATCACGGCGTACACCTTCACCCGTCCCCTCGTGATCCTCCTCGGGCGGAATCGGCTCTTCACCGAAGCGCGGGGCTTTGGTGTCGCGAGCGGCCTGGCCGCACCTTCGGAGGCCGGATCATGAGCACCGCTTCGATCGAGCTCGGCGGTACCGAGGCGCGCAGGCCCATGGTCCTCCTGCGCCTTTATCACGGGCAGACACGATTCGACTTCGTCAGACGGCGGAGATGGTGGTTCGGCGCCTCCGCGCTCGTCATAGTCGCCGGCCTCGCCTCGCTCGGCGTGAAGGGCCTCAACTACAGCATCGAGTTCGTAGGGGGCACCTCGTGGGAGGTCTCGGCACCGGGCGTCACCCCAGCTCAGGCGCAGAGCGTGTTGACGCCGCTCGGCTTCGGCGGCGCGACGATCACCCAGCTCGGCAGCGGGAGCAATGAACGCCTCAACGTGGAGGCCAAGCTCGCCAAGAACTCGGCCAGTGTCACTACACAGGAAGCGACCAAGGTGGCTGGGGTTCTGGCCGCGCTCGCTCACACCTCTGCGTCGTCGGTGTCGGTCGAGAACGTCGGGCCGACGTGGGGGGGTGACATCACCCACAAGGCGGTCGAGGCGCTGATCGTTTTCCTCATCGTGATCGCGGCATATATCTCGATCTTCTTCGAGTGGAAGATGGCGGTCGCCGCGATCGTCGCTGTCGCGCATGACATCCTCATAACCGTCGGGATCTACTCCTTGCTGTCGTTCCTCGTGACCCCCGACACGGTGGTGGCGTTCCTGACCGTCCTCGGCTATTCGCTGTACGACACGATCGTCGTGTTCGACCGCATCCGAGACAACTCGCGCGGCCTCGGCGCGACCGGGAAGTTGTCTTACACCGACGTCGTGAACCTATCGATGAACCAGACCCTCGCCCGGTCCATCAATACCTCATTGGTCGCGATCCTTCCGATTCTGTCGGTGCTCGTCCTCGGCGCCGAGATACTCGGGGCCGTCACGCTCGAGTACTTCGGTCTTGCCCTGTTGATCGGCCTCACGAGCGGGGCCTACTCGTCGATCTTCATCGCGTCGCCGTTGCTCGCGATGCTGAAGGAGCACGAAGAGCGCTACCGGCGGATCCGCGAGCGCCTCGAATCGCGCGGGAGCGCAATGCTGCTCATCTCGCCCGCGGCCGTGGCCGCCGGGGCGTTGAGCACGCCAGAGGCCGGGACCACGGCCAAGCGCCGCCGCTCCCAGGGCGTCGCTGCGTCGAGGCCCGCGACATTGCGCCCCGGCGCCAGCCGCAGCACCCCGGTAGCGAACGAGGAAGCCGTCGACGACGGCGCCATCACCGGCGATGTGGCCTTTAGCGCGGGTCTCGACGGCGGTCCCGCACAAGGTCCGCCTCGTGGGGGAGCGGCCCGGCCTCCGGCCGGACAGCCTCGCCCCGGCGCGCCTGCGCGCCGTCCTCCGCCACGGCCACGCAAGAAGGGCAAGCGCCGGTAGCTGCGGTGTACCGTCACAGCGCCACCAGCCGAACGATCCCGAGCCAAGTGCGTCATCACCCCGGGGCTGCCGGACGATGATCGATATCCGGCTGGCACGGGAGCACCCGGACCTATTCCGGCGCGCCCTGGCCCGTAAGGGGGCCGCGGCGGACTTCGACGAACTTTTGGGCATCGACGTGCTCTGGCGAGATCTGACCACCGAGGTCGACGAGCTGCGCAGGAAGACCCGGCCGAGGGGCAAGCCGACCGAAGAGGAGCGGGCAGCCCTCGTGGTCTTGAGCCAGGAGCTCCGGCGGGCCGAGTCCGAGCTCGAGGATCTCGACCGTCAGCGCTCGGAGCTGCTCATCGCTCTTCCGAACCCGCCCGACGACTCCGCCCCCGACGGCTACTCGGACGAGGACGCTTTGGAGCTGCGCAGAGTGGGCAAGCCGGCCGAGTTCCGGTTCACCCCTCGCGACCACGTGGAGCTGAGCTCGGTCGCGGGCGCGTCTGGCGGCGGTCTCGAGCGTCCCGGTTTCGACCTCGAACGCGGGGCGAGGGTTTCAGGGGCCCGTTTCGCGTACCGGAGGGGTGCGGTCGCACTCGTGGAGCTGGCCTTGTACAGATACGCGATCGACCGGCTCGTCGGACGCGGTTTCGAGCTCGTCCTCCCGCCGGTGCTGGTGCGGGAGTCCGCGATGTACGGCACGGGCTTTCTGCCGACCGACGAGGTCAACTTGTACCAGGTCACCAGTGACGCGCTGTATCTCACGGGGACCTCCGAGGTCGCTCTCGCGGCGCTCCACCAGGGCGAGATCCTGCCGGCCGAGGAACTCCCACTACGCTACGCGGGCTATTCCACGTGCTTTCGACGCGAGGCCGGCGCAGCCGGGCGTGACACGCGAGGCATCTTCCGCGTGCACCAGTTCGACAAGGTGGAGATGTTCTTCTTCGTGCTACCGGAGCGTTCGCGCGAGCACCACGAGGAGATCCTCGCGATCGAGGAGGACATCGTCGCAGACCTAGGCATCGCCTACCGGGTCGTCGTCACAGCGGCCGGCGATCTCGGCCCGTCCGCCGCGAAGAAGTACGACGTCGAGGCCTGGATCCCGAGCCAGCAGCGCTACCGGGAGATCACCTCCTGCTCGAACACCACGGACTACCAGGCTCGCCGGCTGAACGTCCGCTTTCGTGACGCGGACGGGTCGCCCCGGTTCGTGCACACTTTGAACGGCACCGCCATGACGGCCAGGTTCCTGATCGCGCTGTTGGAGGCCAATCAGGACGAGGACGGCCATGTGGCAGTGCCTGAAGTGCTCCACGCCTACGGCGCGCCAGAACGCCTCTGATCTCATTCGAGCCCGTCTGAGCGACTCTGGAAAGGCCTCAGACCGTCGTGGCCTGCGCTGCCGCTCCGAGCTGATCGAGAGGACCGTGGCCGGCGCCTAGCTTCCATTGCGAGCCCCCGAGGATCGCCCTGGTGACGAACCGCTTGGCCTCGAACGCGGCCTCCAGCGGCTCGAGACCGAGCGCAAGGTTCGCGGCGATCGCGGCGGAGAAGGTGCACCCTGTGCCGTGCACGTTCGCGGTGTCGACCCACCGAGCGCGCAGCAGGGTCACACAGCGCCCGTCGTAGGCGACATCGACGGCCTCGGCGTCGCGGCGCCGCCCACCTTTCACGATCACGAGCTGAGGCCCGAGAGCGTGCAGCTCGCGCGCTGCGGTCTCCATCGCTGCGAGATCGCCGAGCTCACGTCCGGTCAACAGGGCGGCCTCCGGCAGGTTCGGAGTCACGACGGCGGCGTGGGCGAACAGGGATCGATAGGCCCCGGCCACGTCGTCGTCCGGGAACATCGCCTTGCCGCTTGACGACACGAGAACGGGGTCGATCACAAGCGGCGGCAGTTCGCCGGCGGCACCGCGGGCGGCGAGGAGCTTCACGATGCCAGAGGTGGCCAGCATCCCCGTCTTGGCGGCACGGACATCCATGTCGGACAGCACGGCGTCAAGCTGCGCCGCCACCATCGCCGGTGAGATCGCGAAGAAGTCGCGTACGCCGAGGGTGTTCTGTGCGGTTACCGCGGTCACCACGAGCGTCCCGAACACGCCCAGGGCGCAAAAAGTACGCAGGTCGGCGGCGAGGCCGGCACCGCCGCCTGAGTCACTTCCGGCGATGGTGAGAGCCACCTTCGGTGTCGAGCTCATCTGTGTAGGGACCACTGGTCGTCATGAGTCACGCCGGCGATCCTACGGCCAGGGTGTAGGGACGGTCTTCCTCGGTCCCGGGCCGTGTCGATCTCGCGGCCGGTACCGGCTCATGTGGGAGGCAATCGGCGTCCGGACTCCTGGCCGCGGGAACAAGTCGCAGTAGGGGTGCCATGGGCGGTTACGCTCCATGTGTGCACCTTGGGCAGCTCATCGCCTTGACGGTCGTCTACAGCAGCACGACGCTGCTCGACGGTTTCGTGCTGGGCGTGGTCCTGGCTTTGGTGGGCTACTTTCTGTCGGAACGCTACAAGCGGTCCCGTGGTGTCACTCCATGGAGAGTGCCCTCTGGCATGTGGGCGGTCCTCCTCTTCCTCCTCTCGCTGATCGGCGTGGTCATGTACCTGATCGCGTGCTTCACCACTCGGCCGAGGACCGGTCCCACGGACTTCGCGGGAGGCGACCAGCACTGGTCCCCCGGTCAGCGCGACTCGACGGGCGGGCCTGGGCAGGGCTGGAACGCACCTGCGCCGGGCCAATGGGGCCGAGACGCTCCCCAAGGATGGGACGCGCCTGCGCCCGGACCATGGCAATCGCCGCCGCCTGGCTACGGAGCCGCGCCTCCGCCCGGGGGCTGGGAGGGGGCGCCCCCGCCCGGGACGGTGTTCCCCGGACCGCCTGGGGTGCCGGGCGCCGACGGCTTGGCACAACCCGCACCGCCGCCACCACCGCCGAGGTCATGGCTCCCCGATCCCGGTGGGCGCCATGAGCTGCGTTATTGGGATGGGAGCAAGTTCACCGAGCACGTGTCCGACTCGGGGAAGATCAGCATCGATCCACTGTGATGCTGGCCCAGCGCACGCGCTGGGCGGCGAACAGGGCGCCGTCAACGGGGGACTTTCGATCCGTGTAATCTCTGGCGACATCCGCTGGGCCAAGGGCGTCCCGGCCGTTAGCCGACGGAGAAATAGCCGAACGGCTGAGCCGGAAACAAGTCGATCTGCGGCCTCTGGTCACTGATCGGCTGTGATCGCCAAGAGGACGCCGATGACCAGGACCGATGACGTGGCGAGTTGCTACGACCCCGCGTTCGAGCACGATTCATGCGGGGTCGCGTTCGTTGTGGATCTGGAGCGTCCCGCCAGCCACCGCGTCGTCTCGCTCGGGCTGACCGCCCTCGAGAACCTCGCTCACCGGGGTGCGTTCGGGGCCGACCCCGGAACCGGCGACGGCGCGGGGGCGCTGGTGCAGGTGTCGCACCGCCTCTATTCGCAGGTCGCAGGGGTCGATCTCCCTGAGCCGGGGTGCTACGGCACCGGGATGGCGTTCCTCCCCCAAGAGCCGCAAGCTGCTGAGCGGGCCATCGAGCTCGTTGCCAAGCTCGCGCGGGAGGAAGGACTCGAGGTTCTCGGATGGCGAGAGGTGCCAGTCGAGCTCTCCGCCGCGGGCGATGGAGCCAGGGCCGTCGCTCCGAGGTTCTCGCAGGTCTTCCTCGCCTCGGGCGCCGGGGCCGCCGTGCCTTCCCTCCGCGGCGACGCCCTCGAGCGCAAGTGCTTCATCGTACGTAAGCGCGTAGAGCACTCGGGCGCCGGGGTCTACTTCCCGTCGTTGTCGACTCGCACGATCGTCTACAAGGGAATGCTGGCGCCCCAGCAGCTGCGCGGTTTCTTCCCCGACCTCACCGATGAGCGGCTCGAGAGCCGGATGGTGCTGGTGCACTCGAGGTTCTCGACCAACACATTTCCCTCGTGGCCCCTTGCTCACCCCTACAGGCTCGTCGCGCACAACGGCGAGATCAACACCCTCGCGGGCAACCGGAACTGGATGCGCGCCAGGGAGGCGTTCCTCGCGAGTGACCTGTTCGACGGTGACCTCGGGCGGATCTTCCCGATCGTGACCCCCGGGGCGAGCGACTCGGCCACCTTTGACGAGGTGCTCGAGCTGCTCCACCTGTCGGGGCGGAGCCTTCCTCACGCCGTGCTCATGATGATTCCCGAGGCCTGGCAGAACCATGCCGAGATGGACCCGGCGAGGCGGGCGTTCTACAGCTTCCACGCGTGCTTGATGGAGCCCTGGGACGGGCCGGCGGCCATCGCATTCACCGACGGGACACTCGTAGGGGCGGTCCTCGATCGCAACGGCCTGCGACCCGCCCGCTACTGGGTGACCGACGACGGGCTCGTCGTGCTCGCCTCGGAGGTCGGAGTCCTCGACCTCGACCCCGCCTCGGTCGTCATGAAGGGCAGGCTGCAACCGGGACGGATGTTCCTCGTGGACACCGCGGCCGGGCGCATCGTCTCCGATGACGAGATCAAGGCCTCGCTCGCCGCCGAGCACCCCTACGGCGAATGGCTGGCCAAGAGCCTCGTCCACCTGGAGGATCTCCCTCCGAGGATGATGCTGACCCCCCAGCACGCTTCGGTCGTACGCCATCAGCGGCTGTTCGGGGTCACCAATGAAGAGCTGCGCCTCATCGTCGAGCCGATGGCGAGGACCGGGAGCGAGCCGGTCGGCTCGATGGGCAGCGACACGCCCCTCGCCGTACTGTCGCAGCGGCCGCGCCTGTTGTACGACTACTTCACCCAGCTCTTCGCGCAGGTCACCAACCCCCCGCTCGATGCCATCCGGGAAGAGCTGGTCACCTCGCTCGAGGCGACAGTCGGGCCGGAGCGGAACCTGCTCAAGCCCGAGCCGTCCTCTTGCCGACAGATCTGCCTGCCTTACCCGGTCATCGACAACGACGACCTGGCCAAGCTGCTCTATGTCAACGAGCACGGCGAGACGCCCGGGTTCTGTGGCTTCGCAGTCGACGGCCTGTTCCCTGTGAGCGAAGGTGGGCCGGGACTCGAGGCCGCCATCGACAAGGTCTGCGGGCAGGTGTCGGAGGCGATCGCGCTCGGAGCCAACGTCATCGTGCTGTCGGACCGCAACGCGAGTCCGGCGAACGCGCCGATCCCGTCGCTGCTTCTCACCGCGGCGGTGCACAACCACCTCGTGCGCGTCAAGGAGCGGACCCATGTGGGGCTCGTGATCGAGAGCGGCGACGCCAGGGAGGTGCACCACTTCGCCCTGTTGATCGGCTACGGCGCGGCTGCGGTGAACCCATACCTCGCGCTCGAGTCAGTTGCCGAGATGGTGCGCGACGGCTTGCTGGGTGAGGCCTCCGAGCGCGAAGCGTTCCGCACCTACCTCAAAGCAGCGAGCAAGGGCGTCTTGAAGGTGATGTCGAAGATGGGCATCTCGACGGTCGCCTCGTACACGGGGGCCCAGGTCTTTGAAGCGATAGGCCTTGATCACGAGCTCGTGGACCGTTACTTCGGGGCGACGCCGAGCCGGCTCGGCGGCATCGGCTTGGCCGAGCTGGCCGAGGAGGTAACCAGGCGGCACCGCTATGCCTACGAAGGCCCGGAGGCCGGGCCGGGGGCCCTCGAGATCGCCGTCGGCGGTGAGTACAAGTGGCGCCGTGACGGTGAGTACCACCTGTTCAACCCGAAGACCGTCTTCAAGCTCCAGCACGCGACGCGGGCCAGGCGCTTCGACATCTTCCGCGAGTACAGCCACCTGGTCGACGAGCAGTCAGAGCATCTGGCGACGCTGCGCGGCCTGCTACGTCTGCGCATCGGCGAGGCGGCACTGCGCCCGCCGGTCCCCCTTTCGGAGGTGGAACCCGTCGAGTCCATCGTGAAGCGCTTCGCGACCGGGGCCATGTCCTACGGGTCGATCTCCGCCGAGGCGCACGAGACGCTCGCGATCGCCATGAACCGCCTTGGCGGACGCTCGAACACGGGCGAGGGAGGCGAGGACCCCAAGCGCTACGTGCCCGACGCGAACGGCGACTCGCGACGAAGCGCTGTCAAGCAGGTGGCCTCCGGCCGCTTCGGTGTCACGAGCGAGTACCTGGTGAACGCGGACGACCTCCAGATCAAGATCGCCCAGGGCGCCAAGCCCGGAGAAGGTGGACAGCTCCCCGGCCACAAGGTCTACCCGTGGATTGCAAGGACCCGTTACTCGACCCCCGGCGTCGGGCTGATCTCCCCGCCACCGCACCACGACATCTACTCGATCGAGGACCTGGCCCAGCTGATCTACGACCTGAAGAACGCGAACCCCGCCGCCCGCATCCACGTCAAGCTCGTGGCCGAGGTCGGCGTCGGGACCGTCGCGGCCGGCGTGGCCAAGGCCCATGCGGACGTCGTGCTCATCTCCGGTCACGACGGCGGGACCGGCGCCGCGCCCCTCACCTCTCTCAAGCACTCGGGCGCGCCGTGGGAGCTGGGGCTGGCCGAGACCCAGCAGACATTGCTCCGCAACGGTCTGAGAGACCGCATCACGGTTCAGGTCGACGGCCAGCTGAAGACCGGGCGGGACGTGATCGTGGCGGCGCTGCTCGGGGCCGAGGAGTTCGGCTTCGCGACCGCCCCACTCGTCGTCTCCGGATGCGTGATGATGCGCGTCTGTCACCTCGACACGTGCCCGGTAGGCATCGCGACCCAGAACCCCGAGCTCCGCAAGCATTTCGCGGGCCAGCCGGAATTCATCGAGACCTTCTTCCACTACATCGCCGAGGAGTGCCGCGAGCTTCTCGCCGCACTGGGCTTTCGAACGATGGCAGAGGCCGTGGGCCGGGTGGACAGCCTCGACACCGCCGCCGCGATCGACCACTTCTGGAAGGCGGGCAAGCTCGATCTGCGCCCGATCTTGGAACCGGTCGTAACCTCCATGTCGAGCGCGCTCTACCGCACCCGTGACCAGGACCACGGTCTCGACGCCGCGCTCGACTGCGAGCTGATCGAGGCATGTGACGCCGCGATCTCCGAGGGCCGGCGCGTCGAGCTGGAGCGTCCCATTCGCAATGTCCACCGTGCCGTCGGGACCATGCTCGGCTCGGTGGTCACGAGGCGCCACGGCGGCGCGGGCCTTCCCGATGGCACGATCTCGCTCACCTTTAGGGGCTCGGCGGGCCAAAGCTTCGGCGCCTTTGTGCCCAGCGGCATCACTATGAGGCTCTTCGGCGACACGAACGACTACCTGGGAAAGGGCCTCTCGGGCGGGACCCTCGCACTCCAGCCGCCGGAACGCTCGCCGTTCAGGGCAGAGGATCAGATCATCGCGGGCAACGTCGTGCTGTACGGGGCCACCTCGGGCTCGGCCTACATCCGCGGGCAGGTCGGCGAACGATTCTGCGTCCGCAACTCGGGCGCCTCAGCTGTTGTCGAGGGAGTGGGCGACCACGCGTGCGAGTACATGACCGGTGGCACGGTGCTCGTGCTCGGACCGACGGGACGCAACTTCGCGGCCGGGATGTCTGGCGGCTTGGCCTTCGTGCACGACCCGGACATGATGTTGCCGAGGCGCCTGAATCCCGAGATGGTCGAGCTCGAACAGCTCGACGAGGAGGACCGGCGATCGGTCCGCGAGCTCTGCGACACGCATCTCCGCTACACGGGCTCTGAGGTCGCGGCGCGACTCTTGGACAGGTGGGATGGGGCGGTGACCGAGATAGTCAAGGTCATGCCCCGGGACTACCGGCGCGTGCTCGAGGCCACCAGGCGTGCAGTCGAGGCGGGCGGATCGGTCGACGACGAGATAATGGCGGCCGCGCATGGCTGATCCCCGGGGGTTCCTTCGTTATGAACGCACCGCTCCGCGGCGGCGCCCGGTCGAGGCCCGTGTCCGGGACTGGAGGGAGGTCTATCTCCCGTTCGGCCGCGAGGAGCTCACCGAGCAAGCTGCCCGTTGCATGAGCTGCGGCATCGCGTTCTGTCACGAGGGCTGCCCACTTGGCAATCTGATCCCGGAATGGAACGACCTTGTGGAACGCGGACGCTTCGCCGAGGCGAGCGACCGGCTGCACGCGACGAACAACTTTCCCGAGTTCACCGGGCGGCTCTGCCCGGCGCCCTGCGAGGGCTCGTGCGTGCTCGGGATCACCTCCGAGCCAGTGCTCATAAAGCAGGTCGAGCTCGACACCGCCGAGTGGGCGGCGAGCTCCGGCGTGCTGGCACCGCACCGCATAGCCACACCTACGGGCAAGAAGGTGGCCATCGTAGGTTCTGGTCCTGCAGGGCTCGCCGCCGCGCAGCAGCTCACGAGGGCGGGACACGCCGTTGTCGTCTTCGAGCGGGCCGAACGCATCGGCGGCCTGCTTCGCTACGGCATTCCGGAGTTCAAGCTCGAGAAGTCGGTGCTCGACAGGCGCCTCGCCCAGATGGAGAAGGAAGGGACCGAGTTCCGCCCGCGCGTCTCGGTCGGCGGGCCGTCGTCCCCGGAGGTCCCGGGGGCCGCCGCGGCGGAGGTGTCGACGATCTCGGCCGCCGTGGTGCGCGACGAGTTCGACGCCATAGTGCTGGCAGGCGGCTCCACCCGCCCGCGTGACCTGCCGGTGCCTGGGCGTCGCCTGCTGGGCGTGCACTTCGCGATGGACTACCTCAAGTCCGCGAACCTCGTCTGTGAAGGCTCTCTGGCGGAGCCGGTGATCACGGCGGCTGCCAAGCGAGTGGCCATCATCGGTGGCGGCGACACAGGGGCTGACTGCCTCGGGACGGTGCACCGGCAAGGGGCGGTCGCGGTCACCCAGCTCGAGATCCTCCCGATGCCGGGCAAGGTGCGCGCGCTGGACAATCCGTGGCCGACCTGGCCGGCGATCCTCCGTTCGAGCGCGGCGCACGAGGAGGGAGGCGATCGCCTCTTTTCTGTGAGCACGACCGAGCTCGTCGACGACGGGACCGGGGCGGTGCGCGCGCTACGTGCCGAGAGCGTCGAGCTCAGCTCGCTCGAGGGGCGCGCGGGCCTGGTGCCGGTCGCAGGAACGGCGCTCGAGCTCGAGGTCGATCTTGTCCTGCTCGCTATGGGGTTCCTCGGGCCCGAGGTCAACGGCTGCGTGGCCGAGCTCGGACTTGGCCTGGACGCGAGGGGCAACGTCTTAGTCGACGGCACCTTCGAGACATCGGTCCCGGGCGTGTTCGCCTGCGGCGACATGGTGCGCGGCCAGAGCCTGATCGTCTGGGCGATAGCCGAGGGGCGCTCCGCCGCGGCGAGCGTCGATCGGTACCTGACAGGACGTGAGGACCTTTTCGCACCGGTCGTGCCAGGTCAGCTCGCTCTCAGGTAACAGCCACGGCTTTCGATCAGGCGAGCGCCATCGGGCTAGTTCGACGACGGCGGCGATGCCGGCGAATTGACCGCGATCCACTGCTCCAGGCGAGCAGGGCTCATGGGGCTCGCCACGTAAAAGCCTTGCAGCGCGTCGCAGCCGAGCGCTGTCAGCTGCTCCATGACCGGTCCGGAGTCGACCCCCTCGGCGATGACCGACAGGCTCAGGCTATGGGCGAGGTTGACAACGGCCCGCACGATCTCCCTGGCCGTGTCGTCTGTGAGCAGCGGCTCGACGAAGGACTTGTCGATCTTGACCGCGGTCACGGGAAGGCGCTGCAGGTACGAGAGCGAGGAGTTTCCGGTGCCGAAGTCGTCGAGCGACAGACGCACGCCGTAGCCGACGAGTGACTCGAGGCTACGTAAGGCCCCTTCGGGGTCGAACATGACCGCGCTCTCTGTGATCTCGAGCTCGATGGACTCAGGTGGCAGGCCAGAGCGGATGACGGCCGACTTGACCGCGTCCACGAGCTCGGGATCGTGCACGGTGGCGGCAGACAAGTTCACCGCCACCGGAATCAGGCGTCCCGCACGATGCCAGCCGGCACACTCGGTCAACGCCCTTTGCAGCACCCAGTTCGTGAGCTCGCGGATCATTCCCGTCTGCTCTGTGAGAGGGATGAAGGCATCGGGGGGCAAAAGCCCGCGGGTCGGGTGTTGCCAGCGTACGAGGGCCTCAACGCCGGTGACCAACTTGGTCCGGGCGTCGATCTTGGGTTGGTAGTCGAGGCGGAACTCGTTGCGCTCGAGCGCGTCAGCGAGTTCGCTCGCGAGCGCGAGGCGCGAAACGCTGGAGCGTTCGAGATCGTCGCTGTAGTGGCGAATTCCGCGGTGCTCAGCCTTTGCGAGGTACATTGCAGCCTCCGCTCGGCGCAGTAAGGCTGGGACACCGAGACTCTCACCGTTCTCGTCCACGTCGGCCTCGGCGACCCCGACGCTTCCGCGAAGCCGCAGCCGTACGCCGCCGACATCGATCGCTTCGGCAACCGCGGCGAGGACACGAGCGGCCATCACGTCGGCCCCGCAGTCCGCGACCCTCGCGGCGACGATCGCGAACTCATCCGCGCCGAGGCGAGCCACCATCTCGACCGGGTCACCGAGCTCGCGGAGGCGATGCGCGACCTCGAACAGCACGAGATCACCAAGCGCGTGTCCGAGCGTGTCGTTTATCTCCTTGAAACGATCGATGTCGACCACCAAGACGGTGCGGCGGGCCCCGCTCATCTCCGACTGATTACGCGCAGCGAGGGTAAGTCCGTGCTCGGCGAGCACGAGGCGGTTGGGCAGGCCCGTAAGCGGGTCGTGGAGCGCCTGGTCCCGGATCGCGTCCTCCGCGCGATTGCGCGCGGCCGCGGCGGCGAGCACGTTTGCGACGGCCACGACGAAGCTCACGTCTTCCTCGGCGAACCGGCGCGGGCTACGGCACCCGACACCGAGGACGCCGGCGGGGGACTCCTGGCCCGGGATCGGCGCCTCGATCACGCTCATGGCCTCCGCGTGGGTCCAAAGGTCAGGGATTTCGAAACGAGCCTCCAGGGCCAGGTCGTCACAGACCACCGTTTGCTGGGTGACGAGGGCGAAACTGACAGGGGACGACGTCGGGTCGGTCGAGAGCAGCTCCGGTCCTGAGTGAGTGTGCCCGAGACTGGCGGTCATCGTCACAAAGGCCGCGTCGGGCATCGCCTCAAAGACGTGCACGAAGTCGACTTGGAGTCTTTCTGCGAGAAGGCTGACCGCGTCTTCGACCAGATTGACGTAGGGGAGCCCGACCAGTGCCCACCGGCCGAGATCTGCGAGCGCGGCCTGGCGCGCGGCGTTGGCGGCCAGGCGTTCCTCGTTCTCGCGGCCGGTCGTGACGTCCCGGAGCGTGACGATGATGCCGTTGACCGCAGGGTCGCCGGTCATGTTGTTGGCGATCGACTCCACCGTGCGCCAGGTGCCGTCGCTGTGCGTGATCCGGTACTCGATGCCAGGCGCGCTGCCTGGGTGGTCGCTCGTTTCGGCGAAGTGGCGCCGCACACGCTCGTGATCTTCGGGATGGACGAGAGACTCAAGCCGGAGAGTCCCGCCGTCGCTCCAGCCGCGGCCCAAGAGGCGGTGGGCAGCAGGGTTGCCATAGAGCACCACACTGTCCGGTGCGATGACCAAGATGACGTCGGCCGCGTTCTCGAGGAGCGCTTTCTCGCGGCGCGCGCCATCGAGCACCGACCGTTCGGCCGCGACGCGCGCCGAGATGTCCACGATGATCCCCGCAGCCCCGTCCGACGCGCCGGATGCTCTGCGCAGCGGCGCGCCCCAGACCTCCAGGTGATAAGGCGGGTGGGCGACTGACGCGAACTCGAGCCGTTCCCCGCCAAGAAGGCGCCTGGCGAGGTCGCCCAGCTCTGGGTAATCCTCGAGGACGCTGAACAGGCTGCGACCGACCAATGCGCCGGGAACCTCGCACAACTCGGCCGAGAGCCCTCCGTCTAGGAATGTGAGGATGCCGTCGCGGTCGCAGGTAAACAGCAGCACCGGCCCCGAACGCGCGGCAGCGATCGAGTCGATAACACGGATCAATGGTTCGCCCGCCTGCTCGGGTGTGAGGGCTGGCGACTGCGACTCTGCTGGCTGGCGCACCCCGGCCACCTCCTCGAGGGTCCCCTGGTGTGTGGCAAGATTACCCAGCTGGCACCGGTTTCGGTGGTTCTTCGCCGGGGCTTCGCGCTAAACGCCGCGTAGCGAGCGCGAGGTCGTCACCTTCGAACGCGGTGGGGCGTCAGGAGAGCTGGCGAGAAGAGCGGAGGCACTGTGGGAGACGAGACCTTGGAGGAGATCCGGGCCGATCTCGACACTCTCGCCGAGCGGCTTGGCGATGCCGCCTACGACTCTCTTCGGGCTCAGCTGCACCGGGGCGCCAAGCCTGCCAAGACAGACCCCGACCTCGTGCGCGAGAAGTTGTTGTCCCGGGCGCGAAACGCGGTCGAACGCGCAGCCTTGCTCGTGGCGCAGGCCGAACGCACCGGTGGTGCAGGCGCCGAGGAGCCGGGCGACTGATCGCTCAGCTGGAGCGGGGCCAGCTGTTGATGGTGTCGATGAGCGTCCGGAGCCGACCGTGCGAGCGCCGGTCGAACTCGAGCGCGAGGCGCTTCAGTTCGAGGTGGTCATTGCCTGCACGCTCCGGTGGCAACGCGCCGGTCCGCCAGATCCCTTTCGGGCTGCAGATGTCGGCGAACTGCTCGTTGAGCGCGGCCAGCTCCGAGTCGGTCGGCGCGAACCGACAGCGTATGACCATCGTCGAGCCGACGAACCGCCGCGAGTGGTAGTTGCGGTAAAAGCGCAGGATCTCCTGGACCGCCACGCCGACATCGTCGGTGATGCGGTAGAGGGCCCCATCCTCGTGGTCGACGAGGCCCCGACGCGTGACCTCGCCCTTGAGGAACCTCTCGAGCGCCTCCCAGAACGGGTCGCCGGGCAGGTCCAACAGCACGATCGGGGCGGGCTCGGCCTTTCCCGTCTGCAACAGGGTGAGGAGCTCGAAGCACTCGTCGAGCGTCCCGAAACCGCCCGGCAGGACGGCGAAGGCGGAAGACTCCTTCATCAACATGAGCTTGCGGGTGAAGAAGTACTTCATCTCGACTAGGCGACCCTCCGCGGCGAGCTCGGGATGAGAAGTGGTCTCGAAGGGGAGGCGGATCTCAACGCCGAGCGACATAGCGGTGCCGGCGCCATCGGCACCGGCAGCCATGATGCCCGGCCCGGCGCCTGTCACCACGAGCCAGTTCTCGTGGGCCATGCGCGCGGCGAGGTCGCTGGCCTGGGCATAAAGCGGGTCAGAGACCGCCGTGCGCGCGGAGCCGAACATGGTCAATTTCGGGATCCCGCGATAGCGGGCGAACAGCGCGAAGGCCCGCTCCATCTCGTCAAGAGCGGAGGCCGCGATCTTGAGGTCGAGCCTGCTGACATCGATCCGGCCGAGGGAGAGCCCCGTGACGAGGATGTCGCGGAGCAGGTCGCGGTTTGCCCTAGCCCCGGTGAGCTCCAGCAGCTCCGCGATCCGGCCCTCTATCTCTTCGCCGAGTCCCGCCGGCGAGGTAGGGGTCACGGCTCAACCGGCCGTTGTCACGACGCGCCCGTAAAGGGTCGTGCGCTGCTCGAGGGGGCGCCCGACCGAGGCCGCAAGATCACCGAAGTCGGACTCGTGCATCTGCTGGCCGTGCGTCGCGCCCGCCGCGCGGGAGATGTTCTCATCCATCAATGTGCCGCCGAGGTCGTTACAGCCCGATCGGAGCAGTTGCCTGGCTCCGCCCAATCCGATCTTCACCCAACTCGCCTGGATGTTGTCGATCCAGCCGTTATAGGCGATCCGCCCCACCGCGTGCATCAACAGCGCCTCTCTGAAGGTTGGGCCCCGGCGGGCCTTACCCTGAAGATATATCGGGGCGGCCATATGGACGAACGGCAGCGGCACGAACTCGGTGAACCCTCCGGTCTGCTGTTGTAGGGCGCGCGTGCCCACGAGATGGCGTGCCCAGTGGCGCGGCTGCTCGACGGCGCCGAACATGATCGTGACGTTCGAGCGCAAGCCGACGCTGTGGGCGACCCGGTGCACCTCGAGCCAACGCTCGGTGTCGATCTTGTCGGGGCACAGCACCGCCCGGACCTCGTCGTCGAGGATCTCGGCCGCGGTGCCCGGCAATGTACGCAGTCCGGCGTCTTTCAGCCGGACCAGGTACGCGTCGAGCGGCTCGCCGAGCCGTCGCGCCCCCTCGTGGACCTCTAGCGCCGTGAAGGCGTGGATGTGCACGCGCTCGGACCCGGCGCGGACGGCCTTCAGCACCTCCAGGTAGTAGTTGCCGTCGAAGTCCGGGTGGATGCCGCCTTGAAGACAGACCTCGGTGGCGCCGGCCTGCTCGGCCTCGACGACACGCCGGGTGATCTCCTCGATCCCGAGCAAGTACGGGTTGCCCCGGAGGTTCAGCGACAGCGGGCCTTTGGAGAAGGCGCAGAACTTGCACTTGAACGTGCAGATGTTGGTGTAGTTGATGTTCCGGTTCATGACGAAGGTGATCACGTCGCCGACGGCTCTTCGCCGAAGCTCGTCTGCTACCTCGGCGACCGCGACGACTTGCGGGCCGCGGGCGGCGAACAGCTTGACGATCTCGTCCTCGCCGACCTCCTGGCCCGCGAGCACTCCCGTCAGCACCTCTCCGACGGCCCCGCCC
Organism: Acidimicrobiaceae bacterium; assembly: GCA_003140595.1. Classification (GTDB taxonomy): domain Bacteria; phylum Actinomycetota; class Acidimicrobiia; order Acidimicrobiales; family Bog-793; genus Fen-455. The sequence continues at coordinate 65,419 of PLKG01000150.1, forward strand.
GAGCGTGGGCTCCTGCGTGGGTTCGCCACGGCGGCGCTGTTTGCCGTCAGGAGCAGGGGCGGGTCCGCATCGCCACCCGAGCACCAGTTGGAATCGCGCGCGAGGCCCTCGGCATCGGCCCTGTCCATCACCGCATGACGCAGACCGGCTGCGAGGAATCTCGCGTCAGCCCACTCCGGGTGGACCGCGAGGCGCGGGGCGAGCACGTGTCCGTGCTGCTCGGTCACCTGGCTCAGTCGCTCGAGCGCCGGCCAGGCGCGCTCGGGATTGACATGGTCGGCCGTCACCGGTGACACGCCGCCCCAGTCGTCGATGCCCGCGCCCAACAGCGTGGAGAAGTCCTCGGTGAGGTTCGGCGGCGCCTGCAGGTGGATGTCAGGGGGGAGCACTATCCGCGCCACGGCGATCGACCACAGGTGCTCCTCGGCTCCGCACGGCACCGCAGCTTGCATCGCGGTCGCAGGCTTGGGGAGGAAGTTCTGGACGATCACCTCCTGGACCTGACCGTGGCGGGAATGGCTAGCCGCGATCGCCCGTAACGCCATAAGGCGATCGACCCTCGTCTCGCCTATGCCCACGAGTATCCCGGTCGTGAACGCGATCTGGAGACGCCCGGCGGCCTCCAGGGTGGCCAGACGACGCTCGGGCGTCTTGTCCGGTGACGCCCGATGACAGGCGAGGTCCGTAGCGAGCGACTCGAGCATCATCCCTTGACTCACGGCCACCTCGCGAAGCTGTGCCAGCTCAGCTGGATGCAGCGCCCCGGCGTTGGTGTGCGGGAGCAGGCCGGTCTCGGTTCGCACAAGGCGGCAGCACTCCGCGAGGTATTCGACTGTCGAGGTGAACCCGTGCTCAGCGAGCCACTCGCCCGCGACCGGGTAGCGGAGCTCGGGGCGCTCGCCGAGGGTGAACAATGCCTCGTGGCAGCCTGCCTCCGCGCCGCTTTGTGCGATGGCGAGGACCTGCCCGGGGCTCAGGTAAGGCGCCGAGAGGCGAGCCGGCGGCTTGGCGAAGGTGCAGTAGCCGCAGCGATCCTGGCAAAGCATCGTAAGGGGGATGAACACCTTGGGAGAGAAAGTCACCCGCGTTCGGTACCGGAGGTCGCGGATCAGGCGAGCCTTGGCCATCAGGTGCTCCAGCGGTGCCTCGAGCAGTTCCTCGTCAGTGATCACCACTCGGCCGCTCGACGCGACGCCACCATGGGCGCCGAGGACAGCGCCGCCAGGAGTCCGGTCTTGTTCGGTCATTGCCTTACCCTACGGCGAGCGTCTCGGAACCGATCGCCCCTTGGTCGCAGAGCCAAACCACGCGCTCAGCGCGGACCCTCGTGGCGGGGAGGTTGTCGTCTCGCAGCACCCGGGACATGGCCTGGTGCTTGTCCGCCCCAGAGACTGTGAACACCACGAGGCGGGCGCGCGCGATCCCGCTGAGTGTCAAGGTGAGCCGTTCGTGCGGATTGAGTCCCGAGGGGTCCACATTGCGATCGACCAGCCGATCGACGGGCGCCGAAAGCGCAGCCGAGCCGGGGAACAACGAGGCCGTGTGCCCGTCGGGCCCGAGCCCGAGGTGCACGAGGTCAAGGCGCGGGCGTTGCGCGATCACCGCTTGATAATCCTCGGGGACGGCGCAGTCCATCGGGAGAAAGCGCGGGTGCGGCGAGACACGCTCGACGAGCGCTTCCCGGATCATCCGCTGGTTCGCGTCCGGGTCGTCGGCCGGCACACAACGCTCGTCACCGACGAGGCACTCGACGCGGCGCCAGTCCAAGGCGGGACTCAGGGCGAGTCGTTCGTAGCACTCGCGGGCGGTCGAGCCGCCCGAGAGCACCAGGCTGAACCTTGCCCGGTGCGCGCCGGGCGTTTCGTCGCGCACTGTGTCGTCACGGGCCAGCACGGACGCGAGCTGTTGCGCGACGAGATCCGCAAAAGCGGCGGGGATATTATCGACGACCTGCAGCTCGCCGTTTGGGATCTTCAGCTGACCGGCGGGCGACACTCAGGGGTTCACCCATTCGTACCCGTCGGGCTCGAGCAGCCGCGCCGCCTCTAGCGGTCCCCACGTGCCCGCGCCGTAGTGGGAGAGGTGGGGATAACCCTCCACGAAGGCATCCTGGATCGGCTCGAGAAGCCGCCAGGCCTGTTCCACCTCGTCGGTGCGGATGAACAACGTCGGGTCGCCGTTGATCGCGTCAAGCAGGAGCCGTTCGTAGGCCTCGGGCGGATCGGTCCCGAATGCGTCCTTGTAGGAGAAGTCCATCGCCACGGTGCGGACGCGGTAGTCCCCGCCAGGGACCTTCGCTCCAAAGCGCAGCGAGATGCCCTCATCGGGCTGGATCCGCAGAATGAGCGCATTGGGCTGCAGCCCCCGGACCAGCTTGCCGGCAAAGGGGAGATGAGGGGGACGCTGAAAGACCATCACGACCTCAGTCGAACGCTTGGCCAACCGCTTGCCGGTGCGGATGAACACGGGCACGCCGGCCCAACGCCAGTTGTCGACCGAGAGCCGCATGGCGACGAAGGTCTCGGTCGTCGACTGCGGGTCGACGCCGGCCTCCTCCCGGTAGCCAGGGACGGGTTGGCCGTCGATCGTGCCTGCGGTGTACTGCGCGCGCACGACCGCGGTTTCTACCTCGTCGATGCGAGGGGGCATCACCGACCGGAGCAGCTTGACCTTCTCGTCCCGGATCGAGGTCGGGTCCATCGTGGCCGAAGGCTCCATCAACGTCAGGGCCAGGACCTGCATGACGTGGTTCTGCACGATGTCGCGTAGCGCCCCGGCGCTCTCGTAGAACGAGCCCCGGTGATCGACGCCCAGGGACTCGGCAACAGTTACGTGCACATGGCCGACATAGCGCCTGTTCCACACCGGCTCGAAGATCGAGTTCGCGAAGCGGAGGGCAAGCACGTTCTGCACGGTCTCCTTGCCCATGTAGTGGTCGATCCGGTAGATCTGGGACTCGTCGAAGCACTCGTGCAGAGTCTCGTCGAGAGCCTCCGCAGTCTCGAGGTCCCTTCCGAAGGGCTTTTCGATCACGAGCCTCGCGAACTTGCCCCCGACGCCCGGCCGGTTCAAGCCGTGACGTGCGAGGCCCCGAGCGACCTCACCGAACAGCGACGGGATGGTGGCGAGGTAGAAGAGCCTGTTGCCCGCCGTGCCGCCGAACCCGTCCGGAATGTCGAGCTCTTGGAGGATCTCGGAGATTCTCAGAAAGGTTGCATCGTGGTCGTAGTTGCCGCTCACATAGCGGAACCGCTTCACGATCTCGGCCCACGCGGGCTTGGCGTTGGGTACGGCCTGCAGGCAGTGATCGCGGAACTCGTCGTCAGACCACTTGCTCCTCGCGACACCGACGACGACCATCCCGTCAGACAACGATCCGTTGCCCACCAAAGAGGCCAGCGCAGGAAGGAGCTTGCGCGTGGCCAGATCGCCGGAGGCGCCGAACATCACGAGCGCGGCCGGTGGGGTCCTCGCCTGAGAGCGTGGGGTGCTCACGAGGGCGCCTTGTCTCCCGAGCGCACGACGGCGTGGCCCCCGAACTCGTTGCGCAGGGCAGCGAGCAGCCGCAGGCCGTAGGAGTTCTTCTCCCGGCTCTCGAAGCGCCTGAACAGCGACGCTGCTATCACAGGCACCGGCACGTCGCGCTCGAGCGCCGCCTCGAGGGTCCAACGGCCCTCCCCGGAGTCCACAACGAACGGCTCGATGCCGTCGAAGCCCGCTTCGGGTCGAAGTGCCAGCTCCGCGAGCTCGAGCAGCCAGGACCTGACGACCGAGCCGTACCGCCAGATCGAGGCGATCTCGTGCAGGTCGAGGTCGAACTCATCGGCCTTGGACATGATCTCGAAGCCTTCCGCGTAGGCCTCCATCAACCCGTACTCGATGCCGTTGTGCACCATCTTCACGAAGTGGCCCGCGCCGACGGGGCCGACGTGGGAATAGCCGCCCTCGGGTGCGAGCGCAAGGAAGATCGGCTCTGCTATCGCGACCGCCTCGGGGGTGCCACCCACCATGATGCAGTAGCCGTTCTCAAGGCCCCAGATGCCGCCAGAAGTGCCCGCGTCGATGAAATGGACGTTGCGCTCGGACAGGCGCGTCGCGTAAGGAACGGCCTCCTTGTAATTCGAGTTGCCGCCGTCGATGACGAGGTCACCAGCCTCGAAGTACTGGCCGAGGGACATGACGGTCTCCTCGGTCGGCTTGCCGGCCGGCACCATCACCCAGGCCACACGAGGAGCAGGTAGCTTCGCCGCCAGCTCCTCGAGGCTCGAAGCCGTTTCGGCCCCGAAGGAGGCGACCGCGGCACGAGCTTGAGCGCCCAGGTCGAAGCCGACGACATCGTGGCCCTTGCCGATCAGTCGCCGGCTCATGTTGGCGCCCATCTTCCCCAGCCCGACCATGCCGATCTTCATAGTGCGACTCCTCCTTGTTCGCGCGGGTGAGAGCTCCCGTTCATGCGATCTCGGCCAGGTGGTCGAGCTCGACGCGGATCACCCGCCTGCCGTGGGTCAAGAGGCTCTCGTGGTCGCCGATCGACTGCGCGTTGATCAGGGTCGAGAAGTCATAGGGCTTGTCTGGGATCGCGAGCTCCGCCGACGGCTTGGAAGGGACCAGCTGAACCGCGATCACACTGTTCGGGCCACCCTTGTGCAGCTGACCGGTCGAGTGCAGGAACCGCGGCCCATAGCCGGCTGTGACGGCCATTTGGTCGTTCGCGTCGCGCACACGGCACCGGAGCGCCTCGAGCTCGTCGTCCTGGCCATATGGCAGGTAGGCCTGCAAGGACACATAGTCGCGTGGACGGACCTGGGCGGTGATGAGGGCCATCATGTCCCCGGGCGCGGAGCACTCGAGTGCGGGCAGCGGAAGAGCACCGAGTACCCGCAGGGTGTTGGCCTTGGACTCTGCGACATTAGGCTCGTCAAAGGGATCGATCGAAAGAGTGTGCCCGGCGATAGCGACGGCCAGCTCGAAACGGAAGAACTCGGCTCCTAGAGCCCCGGGCTCGCCTATCGAGACATCGATCACGTGCCGGTCGTCACCGGTCTCGGGGTCTGTCGTCGGCACCGGGACACAGCCGCGACCCTGTTTGCCCGTCGACTCGGCGATCAGTTGCTCGACCCACAGGCCGAAAGAACGGGTTCGTTCGCCGACGACGATGGTGGTCTTGTCGCGCCCGGCCAAAGCTTGCGCGCCCATCTCCTCACCGAGCGACACCGCCTCTTCCCGGTCGGCGTCGAGCGCACGCTCACACAGCTCGGCGACGTCATAGCCCATCAACGCGGCCGGGACGAGGCCGAAATACGACAGAACCGAGTACCGGCCGCCGATGTCGGGCTGGTTCTCGAACACGTGGCGGATGCCGAGCTCGCCGGCCTCGCGGCTGAGCGGAGTCCCGGGATCGGTGACGACCGCGTACCGGGAGGGATCGGCCATGCGGCTTCGCGCATAAGAGAACAGCACGTTCGGCTCGAGCGTCGTACCGGACTTGGACGAGACGATGATGAAGGCGTCCTCGAGCGGCAGGGCAGCGACCGTCGAAGGGTCGGTCGTGTCACAGACGACGACGCGACGGCCGGCAAAGCCGGAGAGCCGGTCCCGTACCGCGGCGAGGACCGCCGGGCCGAGTGATGAGCCCCCCATGCCTAGCAGGACGATCGTGTCCTGATCGACGCTGTCCGCGAAGCTCTTCAAGGTTCGCGCCTCGTCGAGCATGTGCCGTGGCATGTCGAGCCAACCGAGCCGGTTCTGCGCGACGTTGCCTTCGGGCCACAGGGTGTGGTCCCGGGCTTCCAGGCGGCGTAGCAGCTCGGAGGTCAAGGCTTCGTCCCGGTCGTGGCCGCCTTGTCCTGCAACTTGCCCAACAGGTCATCGAAGGATGCCGCAAAGGCAGCGACGCCCTCGGTCTCGAGCACCGCCGCGACGTCTCCCATGTCGATCCCGCACTCGGCCAGGCTCGCGAAGGTCGCTGAGGCCTGCGCGAAGTCGGCGTCGCTGATCAGTTGGAGGTTTCCGTGATCGAGGAAGTGATTCAGCGTGTCCTCGGGCATCGTGTTGACGGTGTTGTGCGCGATGAGGGTGTCCACATAGACGAGATCTGGATAGGCGGGGTTCTTGGTGGAGGTGGAGGCCCACAGCGGTCGCTGGGGACGCGCACCAGCCTTCTCGAGTGCCGCCCACCTGGGGCCTGTGAATAGCTCGAGGTAGGCCTCGTAAGCGAGGCGAGCCTGGGCGACAGCCGCCTTGCCACACAAGCCCAGGGCGAGCGCCCCGGTCGGGTAGCCCGTGTCCTGCCGGGCGGTCTGCTCGAGGCGGCGGTCGACCTCGGTGTCCACGCGGCTGACGAAGAAGGACGCCACCGACGCCACCTTGGACAGGTCGCCCGCCTTGCCCAACAGCTCTTCCAGGCCCGACAGGTAGGCCTCGACGACCTCGCGGTAGCGCTCGAGGGAGAAGATCAAGGTGACGTTGACGCTCCGGCCTTCAGCTATGACCGCCCGGATCGCTCCGAGGCCCTCCCTGGTGGCAGGGATCTTCACGAGCAGGTTCGGCTGGTCGATGCGCTCGTGGAGCTGGCGCGCGGACTCGATCGTGGCGTCGGTGTCGTGTGCCAGACGCGGCGAAACCTCGATCGACACGAAACCGTCGCCGCCATGACTCTCGTCGTAGACGGGCCGGAGCACTCCGAGCGCCCCTGTGACGTCGGCGATCACGAGGTCCCAGTAGGCCTCGTCGACGGTCTGGCCGTCGGCGAGGGCGGCCGAGAACTGCTCGTCATAGTCGCTGCTCGCCGCGATCGCTTTTGCCATGATCGTCGGGTTCGTAGTGAGGCCCCTCACACCGGAGGAGACGAGGTCAGCCAGATGACCCGAAGTCAGATAAGCGCGGTTCAGATTGTCGAGCCACGGGCTCTGGCCCCCGTGATCGTAGAGGTCTTGCAGTCTTGTCATAGCTCTCCCAACACTCACACCCGAGTCCCGAGTAGCCCGCGGGCCTTCTGGGCGACGTTGTCGGCGGTGAAGCCGAACTTCTCCATGTTCACAGACCCCGGCGCCGAAGCGCCGAAGCGGTCGATCGTGACAGTCGCGTCGGCATAACGCTCCCAGCCGAACGACGCCGCCGCCTCCACGGCAAGCCGCGGGACCCCTGGCGGCAGGACATCGGCGCGGTAGCCCGCTTCTTGTTCGGCAAACAGCTCCCAGCTGGGAAAAGACACGACTCGGGCGACGATGCCCTCCGCCTCGAGGACACGTGCCGCACCTAGGCACAGCTGCACTTCGCTGCCGGTGCCGATGAGCACGATGTCTGGTGTCGCGCTCGCGTCGCCGCCCGGGGCCAGCACGTAGGCCCCGCGAGCGACCCCCACGGCCGCACGATCGCCCGTCTCCGCGAGTACTGGGAGATCTTGGCGGCTCAGGATCAACGCTGTCGGGCCGTCGGAGTCAACGGCGACCCTCCACGCCGCGGCCGTCTCAGTGGCATCAGCCGGGCGTATGACACGCAGGCCCGGCATTGCCCGCAAGGACGCGAGCTGCTCGATCGGCTGGTGGGTGGGGCCATCTTCGCCGAGGCCCACCGAGTCGTGAGTGAAGAAGTAGACGACATGGGCCCGTGACAATGCTGCGAGGCGAATCGCCGGGCGGGCATAGTCACTGAAGACGAAGAAGGTGCCACCGACAGGGAGGACGCCTCCGTGCAGCGCCATCCCGGTCATGGCCGACGCCATCGCATGCTCGCGGATGCCGAAGTGGAGCTGGGTGCCGCCTGGAGAAGCATGGGACTGAACCGCGTCCCCGGGCCCGAGGTCGACGCCGGTGTTGCCGGTGAGGTCAGCAGCTCCGGCGATGAGGCCCGGGATGCCTGCGCCCGTCGCGGTGAGGCACTTGTTGACCGCCTTGCGCGTGGCGAGCTTGGTGCCAGCTTCGAAGGCGGGAAGCTTGTCAGCCCAGCCCGCGAGAGCCCGCCCGGCTAGGCAGGCCTTGAGGCGCTCCTGGTCGCCCTCCGAGACTGCCTGGCGATCCTCCCATGCCTCGCGCGCGGCCCGTCCACGACGGGCGCATTGCGCGTAGAACGCCGGGACCTCGTCGGGGACGTAGAACTCCTGGTCCAAAGGCAGGCCGAGGAGCGCTTTGGTGAGTCTTATCTCCTCAGCACCGAGCGGGTCGCCGTGCGCCTCCTTGGTATCGGTGCGGTGCGGGGAGGGCCAGCCAATATGACTGCGGAGCACCAGCAGCGACGGCCGGTCCGCCTCGGCCAAGCCACGGCGCAGCCCCGCCTCGAGGGCGTCCAGATCATTCGCGACCTCGCCCAGGCGCTCCACGTGCCATCCGTAGGCATCGAAGCGCTTCATTACATCGTCTGAACACGCGAGGTCGGTGGACCCGTCGATTGTGATGTGGTTGTCGTCGAAGATGTATACGAGACGGCCGAGCCCCAGATTTCCCGCCAAGGAGGCGGCCTCGTGGCTCACACCCTCCATCAAGTCCCCGTCGCCGCAGATCACGAAGATGTGGTGGTCGATCGTCTCGGGGCCGAAGTGTGAGCGCAGGAAGCGCTCGGCGACCGCCATGCCGACGCCGTTCGCGAAGCCCTGGCCCAAGGGGCCGGTCGTGACCTCGACCCCGGCGAGCGAATGGACCTCCGGGTGACCTGCGGTCGGCGAACCCCAGTGGCGGAACTGCTCGATGTCCTTGAGGCTGATCCCGTAGCCGTTCAGGAGCAGCATTGAGTACAGCAGGATGGACGCGTGACCGTTGGACAGGATGAACCGGTCCCGGTCGGGCCAGTCAGGCTCTCCCGGGTCGTGGCGAAGCACCCGCGAGAACAAGACGTGAGCCAGAGGCGCCAGCGCCATCGCTGTGCCCTGGTGACCGCTGTTTGCTCGCTGAGGGCCGTCCATGGCAAGGCCGCGGACGACGTTGACGCATAGCTGTTCCAATTCGGTTTCGGTCATTGACCCTAAGACTATTCACGAAGAACAGGTCGCGGGGTCAGCCGAAGGTGGAAGGTGATGACCTTGAAACGAAATGGGCCTCGGTGAGCCGCAAAGTCCTCACCCTCGCACGGACCATGAGCCGGATCACCCACCGGGCCGCGTCCGACTCGTGGCGGCAGAGTGCCAATTGTGCAAAGGTCGGTGCCGAGTGATGGTTGTTGTACAGGCTCTCACCACCGTCACAAAGGCGAGCCGCTGATTCTTGAACGCCGTGTTCGGGTGGCTTTTGGACCCGAAGCTGTGGCCGATCGTGCTGACCGCAGCATCGAGGGCGAGTTAGCTCGCCGCGTGGACGACGGCCGCGAGCGGGCCCACGCGCCAGCCGAGAAGGAGACAGAGCAACGCCGAGACCGAGGAATGCGTGTTCGAACACGTTGTCCCAGCGGTCGGAGGCGAGGTCCTTGGCATAGCGCTCAGTACTCATCTCGTCGCGGACCATTGGCGCTAGAGGATTGCGTTGGTCAACTGCACCCGCGAGAACCTGAGGGTACCGGCGAATTCGGATCGCCTTGGACGGAGGTGAATGCGTGGCCTTTGTGGGCGACCGCCACCCACCGGCGCGGCTGGATGCGTGTCACGAGCCAGATGAGCACCCGAGAGACGACTCGGGCGAGGTGTGATCGCCCGGTGCGTCTCCGCCCGGTGAAGCTAGATCGTCGTGCAGCTGAGCGCTACCTCGCTCCGCGCCAGTCCCGCGAGAGGATCTGAAGGAGTCCTGCCATTCGTGAAGGGCATCAGTGGTTACCTACCGTCTGGTAGGTAGGCTTGCAGGATGTCGAGCCCACGCGAGTCGGCCGGGCTCGGTGTGAGCCTGCGCACGTCAGATGCCACACTCCCCGCGCACCGTGTTCGCGAACCGGGAGTTCCCACGCGCCAGGCGATCCTCGATGCGGCGCTGCGGTGCTTCGCCGACCATGGCTTCGAAGGGACATCCCTCAATGACATCTCCGAGCTCGTTGGCATCAAGCGCCCGAGCCTGCTGCATCATTTCCCCTCGAAAGAAGCCTTGTACCGCGAGGTGCTCGAAGCTTGGTTCTCCGACTGGCTGGAGCGCGTTGGCGAGGCAATAAACCGGCCGCGCGACGGTTGGGAGCAGGTGGACCGCGTCCTCACGACGGGGTTCCGCTTCTTCGCGGAGAGCCCGGCTTTCGTTCGCCTGGTTCGGCGCGAAGCGCTCGAGGGTGGCGGCGCCATGGCCGGCGAGCTCGGTGTCACACTCCGCCCGATGCTCGAGCGGGCTGTCGCTTTCCTCGAGCGCGAGATGTCCGCAGGTCGGTTCCGGTCCCACGACGCCCAACAGCTCGTGCTCACCGGCTACGGGGCGCTGCTGACCTATTTCAGCGACGTCCCTTTCCTCGAGGCGTTGCTGGAGACCGATCCGCTCGGACAAGGCGAGCTTGATCGGCGCCTTCAGCACCTTCGCGAGTTCTTTCGCGCCGCGTTGGAGCCCTGAAAGAGTCAACTCACGGTGAGGTCGCGTCCTTTGGAGCGAGCAGCCGTCGAGACCGGGCCAAGGCGGTCACGCCACCGGAACTGACATATTCCGGGCCTGCTTGCGCCCGTGCGCTAGCGGCCGGTCGGCCGGCCCGATAGCCTGCGGTTTCATGTCGGGACAAGGTGACGCCAAGCGTGCTGATCCGCGCGAGGAGGGAGCCGAGCTGTTCGCCCTTCTCCGTCGATACGTGGTCCAGGAGACGATCACCCCGCTACGGACGATCGGCCGGACATTGCTGTTCGGCGGAGCCGCGGCGACCTTGCTCGGCATCGGTACTGTCCTGCTGCTGCTCGGGGTCCTTCGCGTGCTGCAGACCGAGACGGGGGCGGCATTCGCCGGAACGTGGTCCTGGGTGCCATACCCGATCACCGCGATCATCGGCCTGGTCGTTGTGGGTGGATCTGGGTTCGTGCTCCTGCGCTCTCGCGGCCGGGCCGGGGCGAAGAAGGGGTAGCACGATGAAACGATCGGAGGCAGGGTGATGAGGATCCGCCTGATCCGACAGTTGATGCTGGCGACTGATGACTCGGGACGCGTGTCGCTGTCGGACGTTGAGCAGAAGCTGCGCGACCTTGGCAGCAATGCCCAGTCCTTGGCGACAGATGCCGCACCCCCGATGATCGGCGGGTTGGTGGCCGCCGGGGTGGTCGCCGTGGCTGCTGTCTACTTGCTGGGCCGCCGGCGCGGCAGTCGGCGGGCTTCGGTGCTCGAGATCCGTCGCGTCTGACGATGCACGGCCGGGCGCGGGTCTGTCGTGCGTAGCTATCTCGATCGTTGGGCGCGCCAGTTGGTGCGGCGCGGCGTTCGGTCGGGCCTGATCGAGGGCAGCAACTTATGGCTCTCGATCGGAGCGATCGCATGGCTGTTCCGTTTCCTGTCGAAACGACCGTCGCCGCAAGTGAGCGTCGAGCAGCTCAGGCTCGGGGAGTCACTGATCGTGAGCCATGTCCCGGCTCCTCCGCGCAGCAGGAGGGCCAGGAAGAAGGCCGCCCGGAAGGCCGCAAAGCTCGAGCAGCGCGTCGCACGCCAGCAAGCCAAGCGCGAGGCCAGCCGCCGCTATCGCCGCGCGCAAGCCAAGGCGGCGCTGGTAGAAGCCGAAAGGCAAGCCAAGGCGGCGAGGAGACAAGCCCGGTGCAGCAAGGAACCTAGACGCCGCCGCGGCGAGGAGCCTGCCGGGCGTGGCCACTCGGAAAGGGATGCCGAGGAGGCGACGTGAGCCCCGAGGCGCCTTCGGCGCGGGGCCGAAGGCTCGCCGCGGGTGAGCGGGTGCTTCTCGTGGACCGCAAGGACCGTCGGTATCTGGTGACCCTCCATCCGGGCCGGTCGTTCCAGTCCCATGCAGGTGTGATCGAGCACGACACCGTGATCGGCCGGTTCGAAGGCGAGGAGCTCGAAGCGCACCAGCGCGACGGCCGAGTGACGAGCTCGGCCCGTTATTTGGTGCTGCGCCCGACGCTCGCGGACGTTGTGGTCGGGATGCCGCGGGGCGCACAGGTGATCTACCCGAAGGACCTCGGAGCCATCCTGATCGCTGCCGACATATTCCCGGGCGCGCGAGTGCTCGAGGCCGGCGTCGGGTCGGGCGCATTGTCGATGGCGATGCTGCGCGCCGGTGCGACGATCATCGGTTATGAGCTGAGGGCCGATTTTGCGGAACGGGCGCGGGCGAACGTGGAGGCGTTCCTCGGTCCCGACCAGCCCTATTCGGTACAAGAGCGAGACGTGTACCTCGGAATCGACGCCGAGGGCCTCGATCGGGTCGTATTGGACCTGGCCGAACCTTGGCTGGTGGTCCCACATGCCGAGCGGGCGCTCGCACCAGGCGGGATCCTGCTGGCCTACCTTCCCACGATCAACCAGACCGCGGAGCTGCGCGCGGTGCTCGACCAGAGTGGGTTCGCCATGGCCGAGACTTTTGAGATCCTACGACGTACTTGGCACATCGAAGGGCGGTCGGTCCGGCCCGACCACAGAATGGTCGCCCACACCGGCTTCATCACATCAGCACGCCTGTTGAGCGTCTGAGCCGCGCGGGCGCGCCCGGCACCTGTTCGCGCCGCTATTGGCGCGTCACTCGCTGACGATGAATATGCACTCGCCCGGGCACTCCTCGGCGGCCTCTGTGACGGCGTCCTCAAGCTCAGAGGCGACCGTCGCCATCTGAGAAGAGCCGCCTGGGTCGTTGAGGATGGTGTCGCCTTGCTTCACGTAGGCCAGGCCGTCGTCGAGAAGAGTGAACACGGCCGGGCAGATCTCCTCGCAGAGACCGTCTCCCGTGCAGAGGTCCTGGTCAATCCACACCCTCATCAGCCACTCATCTCCTCGGAACGCTTGCTGCTTGCCGACCACAACCGGTCGCGACGGATCCCTCGTCTTCACTGAAGCTTACGGTGCCCGCCGAGTTACGTGGCGCAACGTAACTAGGTGCCCGTGTGGTGTCAAACCGTGCACCGCCGGTGTAGGGTCCCGGCGGGAACGAAGATCGCGCCGTGTGAGGAGGTGGTGACGCCGATGGAAAGCGACGGACACGCCGGATTCGCAGGAGACGAGGACGACCGAGAGGAGTTGCACCGCCGCGCCGAGCAGGCCGAAGACGAGATCACCGAGCTGCGGCGACGCCTGCAAGAAGCGCCGGGGCGGGTACGCACGCTCGAGGAGAGACTGCTCGAGACCAAGGGCCAGCTCGCGCATGCGGTGTCGCAGAACGAGAAGCTGACGTACACCCTCCAGCAGGCCAAAGAGCACATCGCCACCTTGCGCGAGGAGGTGGACAAGCTGACCCAGCCGCCCTCCGCGTACGGCACCTACCTGAACGGCAATGACGACGGGACCGTCGACGTCTTCTCCAGCGGGCGCAAGATGCGTGTCGCCATCCACCCCGGTCTCGAATCCGAGGCGCTGCGCAAGGGACAAGAAGTCGTCCTCAACGAGTCCCTGAACGTCGTGCTCGCACGTGACCCGGAGTTGGGCGGCGAGGTCGTCTCGGTGCTCGAGGTGCTCGAGGACGGGCGCCGTGTGCTGATCGTCGGGCGGGCCGACGAAGAACAAGTGGCCGAGATCTCCGAGTACCTCGCCGGCGTCAAGCTGCGAGCGGGCGACTCGCTTCTGTTGGATCCGCGCTCGATGCTGCTCTATGAGAAGCTGCCCCGCCCGGAGTTGGAAGAGGTCGTCCTCGAAGAGGTCCCGGACGTCACCTACGCCGATATCGGTGGGCTCGACAGCCAGATCGAGGCCATAACAGACGCCGTCGAATTGCCTTACTTGCATCGGGAGCTCTTTGCGGAATACCGCCTGCAAGCACCGAAGGGGATCCTGCTCTACGGGCCTCCGGGCTGCGGGAAGACCCTCATCGCGAAGGCTGTGGCCAATTCGCTTGCCCAAAAGGTGGGCGAGCGCACCGGCAATGCCAGGGTCACCAGCTACTTCCTCAACATCAAGGGTCCTGAGCTGTTGAACAAGTACGTGGGGGAGACCGAGCGCCAGATCCGGCTCGTCTTCCAGCGCGCGAGGGAGAAGGCCGAGGAGGGAGTGCCTGTCATCGTCTTCTTCGACGAGATGGACTCGCTGTTCCGCACCCGGGGCAGCGGGATCTCCTCCGACATGGAATCCACGGTCGTCCCGCAGCTCCTGGCCGAGATAGACGGGGTAGAAGCCCTGCGCAACGTCATCGTGATCGGGGCCTCGAACCGTGAGGACCTGATCGACCCGGCGATCCTGCGCCCGGGACGCTTGGACGTCAAGATCAAGATAGAGAGGCCCGACGAGGCGGCGGCCCAACAGGTCTTCGCGCGGTACCTACTTAACAGCCTGCCGCTGGATGCCGCCGATGTGAGCCTCCTCGGTGGCGGCGACCCGGAAAAGGCCGTTGTCGTCATGATCGAGCAGACGGTCGCCGAGATGTACCGGGCCGACGACGAGAACCGCTTCCTCGAAGTCACGTACCAAAACGGCGACAAAGAGACCTTGTACTTCAAGGACTTCTCCTCGGGGGCGATGATCGAGAACATCGTCAGACGGGCGAAGAAGCTCGCGATCAAGCGTGAGATCTCCGGGGAGGGCCATGGCATCCGCCTTGGAGACATGATCGAGTCCATCAGGCAGGAGTACAAAGAGAGCGAGGACCTGCCCAACACGACCAACCCCGATGACTGGGCGAAGATCTCCGGTAAGAAGGGTGAGCGGATCGTCTACATCCGCACGCTCGTGGGCCAGGGCGGAGAGGAGCGCGGCGGACGTGCGATCGAGCGGGTCGGGACCGGGCAGTACCTCTGAGTCGCCAGGCGTGTGCGCTCGAGGGTTCCCGCCGTTGTTGGTCGTCCCGCCAAAGAGTGCCCACGGCGAGCAAGCAGGCCGCTAGATGCGGGACCTGCGAATTGGTCTCGGTGCCGTAGAGCGCGCCGAGCACTAGGGTAGCGTCCGAGAGTGGCGATAACGAAGGTCTGCGGGATCGAGACCGAGTACGGCATCCGCGTGGACTCGCCCGACGACATGAGCCCGACGACGGCGTCCTCGCTCCTGATCAACGCGTACATCGCTCGACTCGACCGCAAGGTCGGATGGGACTTCGAGGACGAGTCGCCCGGCCGCGACGCTCGAGGCTATGCCCGTGAGGGCTCGATGCCACCTGAGATCGAGACGCACCTCGTGAACGCGGTTCTCACCAACGGCGCCCGCTACTACGTCGACCACGCTCATCCGGAGTACTCGACCCCAGAATGCTCGAACCCACGAGAGGTCCTCGTCCACGACCGGGCAGGAGAGCTGGTCCTGACCCGCTCCATGGAGGCCGCGAACCGGCTTCTGCCTGCGGGCGAGGAGATCGTGATCTACAAGAACAATTCGGACCGTAAGGGCAACTCCTACGGCTGTCATGAGAACTACCTGGTCGACAGAGCCGTGGCGTTCTCGAAGATCGTCCACGAGCTGACTCCGCACCTGGTGACGCGCCAGGTCTATGCCGGGGCAGGCAAGATCGGCGAGGAGGTCCCCTACGCGGGACAGGAGCAAGCGTTCCAGCTGAGTCAGCGGGCCGATTTCTTCGAGGAGGAGGTCGGTCTCGAGACGACGCTCAAAAGACCGATCATCAACACCCGCGACGAGCCACATGCCGATGCGCAGAAGTACCGGCGGCTGCACGTGATCGTCGGCGACGCCAACCTGGCGGAGGTCGCCACCTTCCTGAAGGTGGGAGTCACCGCCCTGGTCCTCGCGATGATCGAGGACAACTTCTTCGCCGGTCGAGACCTGAGGCTCGCATCACCGGTTGCGGCGATCCGTGCGGTGTCGCGCGACACGACGCTTGGCACAAAGGTGGAACTGGCCTCCGGCGACAGACTGACCGCGGTCGAGCTGCAGTGGGAGCTGTACGACCGTGCTCGCAAGTACGCGGCCGAACGCGGCCTCGAGGCACTAGGCGACGAGGAGGTGGCCCGCCGCTTGCTCGACCGCTGGGAGGCGGTCCTTCAAGGCCTCGAGAGCGACCCGCAATCATTGTCGGACCAGCTCGACTGGGTCGCCAAGCTCCGCCTGGTCGAGGCATATCGTGAGCGCCATGGCCTCGACTGGCAAGACGCGAGACTCGCGGCGCTCGACCTGCAATACCACGACCTGCGTCCTTCCAAGTCGCTGTTTGCAAGGCTGGCGATGGAAAGGCTCACCGATGACGAGGAGGTGGCGCTCGCGACCACCGAGCCGCCGGCGACCACTCGGGCGTACTTCCGGGGCAGGTGTCTGCAACGTTTCTCGTCCTCGATCGTCGCGGCCAACTGGGATTCAATCGTGTTCGACATCGGGGAGGACTCCCTTCGCCGCGTGCCCATGATGGAGCCGCTGAAAGGGACGGCGCGCCATGTCGATACGCTCTTTGAAGGATGTGACACTCCGGCAGAGCTGCTTAGGCGGTTGGGCTCATAAGGAACGGTGATGGCAGAGCGCGAGCTGAAGAAGCGACCGACGGCGAGCCGTGAGGCGACCGCGGTCGAGACTGAGACCGAGGCGCCGCCGACGACAGAACGAGGCGACCGGCTCAAGGCCGAGATCGACGACCTACTCGACGAGATTGACGAAGTCCTCGAGAACAATGCGGAAGAGTTCGTCCGCAACTATGTCCAAAAGGGTGGGGAGTGAGCAGAGGAGAACCTCAGCAAATGTGGCGCATATGACCCTGCCTCTTTTTCCGTCGGGCGGCGACCCGGGACCAAGCTTTCTGGAGCTGTTGCGCCGCACGCGCCTTGCAGGAGCTCAGCTTCCTGTCGGCGCGAATGTTGAAACCGTCAGCGCTTCCGGTCACCAACCCCGGGGTTTCCCGGCGGGGTTGATCCCTGGAGTCACTCACGGAACGACGGTCGTGGCGCTGCGCTATGACAACGGTGTCGTCGTCGCGGGGGACCGGCGCGCGACCGAGGGCAACGTCATTGCGCACCGCAGCATCGAAAAGGTCTTCCCCGCTGACAAGCACTCCGCGGTCGCCATTTCCGGGGCGGCCGGCAGTGCGATCGAGATGGTGCGGCTCTTCCAGACCCAGCTCGAGCACTACGAGAAGGTCGAGGGGACATGCCTGAGCCTCGAGGGCAAGGCGAACCAGCTCGGGCAGATGGTCAGCGCGAACCTACAGATGGCCATGCAAGGCCTCGTCGTCATACCACTGTTTGCCGGATATGACCTGCGCCTGAAAAAGGGCAGGATATTCACCTACGACGTCACTGGCGGCCGTTTTGAGGAGACCGACTTCCACGCGANNTCAAGCTCAGCTACCGCGAACGTCTCGGACGCGAGGAGGCGGTCGAACTCGCGGTCGCCGCTCTGTACGAAGCTGCCGACGAGGACACCGCCACAGGTGGCCCAGACGCCATCCGGGGGATCTACCCCGTCGTCGCGACCGTCGACGCCGATGGATACCGGCGGCTCGACGACGCAGAGGTCGCCGAGCATTTCCG
>PLKG01000104.1:0-4954 GCA_003140595.1 Acidimicrobiaceae bacterium
TCCGGGACAGCCGAGAGGAGGCAGGCATGGAGGAGTCCGACGCTCCTAAGAACGAAGCCGAAGTCATGCGTCGCGGGGCGGCGATACTGGCCGAACGCCTGCCGGCTGGGTGGGCAGCGCGACTGGTCACGACGGTCCCCGACCGGCGAATGGACGGTGTGATTGAGGTGATGGCACCGGACGGCGCGTCTGCGACCTTCGTCGTCGAGGCGAAGCGGACCGTGGAAGGGCGAGACATCGAGGCGCTGCGCGAGCAGCTCGCACGGTACGCCGGAACCTTGCCCAATGCGCGGGGCTTAGTAGCCGCTCGCTATCTGTCGCCGCCCGTACGGGCGAGACTCACCGAAGAGAACCTGTCTTACATAGACGCGACGGGCAACCTGAGCATCGAGATGTCCTCCCCGGGTCTCTTCATCTCAGACCGCGGAGCTGACCGCGATCCCTGGCGGGGTCCCGGCCGTCCCCGTGGGACATTGAAGGGAGAACCCGCAGCAAGAATCGTGCGTGCGCTGGCGGACTTCACCGGAGCCTGGACCGTCCGTGGGCTAGTCGACGTCGCAAGGGTCTCGACGGGCGCCGCGTATCGCGTCGTTGACTATCTCGAACGTGAAGGCATGGCCACTCGCCAACCAGACGGGCAGATAGTGGTTCAGGACTGGGTACGACTCCTCAGGCGATGGGGTGATGACTACGGATTCGTGCGCGACAACCAGATCACACGCTGGATCGCACCACGCGGACTATCCGACCTAGTAAGACGGATCGCAGGTCTTGAAGGACAAGCTCCGTACGCGGTCTCCGGGACCTTGGCTGCCGCGGAATGGGCTGCTTATGCTCCTGCGCGTCTGGCCATGATCTACGTTGCAGACGCCGAGAAGATGGCGAATCTATGGGGACTGCGACCCGTTGACGCAGGAGCCAACGTGATGCTGGCTGGGCCGGTGTTCGACGTTGTCTTCGAGCGAAGCATCACGAACAAGGAGGGAGTAGTGCTAGCGGCGCCGACCCAGGTCGTCGTCGATCTCATGACCGGTCCCGGCCGCAGCCCGAACGAGGCAGAGGAACTTCTCGAGTGGATGAAGCGAAATGAACGGTCCTGGCGGAACTGAGGATCTCCTTGCCCAGTCGCGCTCGGCCTTGCTCGACGCCCTCCAGGCGCTGGACGCACATCGCGATGCAGTGATCGTCGTTGGCGCGCAAGCCATCTACCTCCGAACCGCCGGCGCGCCTGTTGCCTTGGCGGAAGCGACAAAGGACAGCGACCTTGTCGTCGACCCCCGTTGTCTTCACGATGACCCTCTCATAGAAGAAGCGATGAGAATAGGAGGATTCCTGCCCAATCTCGAGTCACAACAGCCTGGGGCTTGGGTCAACTCCGAAGGCATTCCCGTTGACCTCATGGTTCCTGAGCAGCTGGCCGGACCCGGGGGGAAGAATGCTCGCGCTGCGCGCATCCCTCCACATGACCGACGGGCGACCCGCAGGGCTCGGGGACTGGAGGCGGCGGTAGTCGACAACGACGTGCTGGAGATTCGAGCGCTCGACGCAACTGACCCTCGCCGCTTCAATGCGAGAGTCGCGGGACCCGCGGCACTCCTGATCGCGAAACTCCACAAGATCGCGGAGCGCGCGACATCCTCGCCGGATCGGCTGGTGGATAAAGACGCGCATGACCTCTACCGGCTCCTCATTGATACCGACACGAACGCGCTCGCCTCGAAGTTTCGCTCTCTCCTGCGAGAGGAGGTCTGTGGCGAGGTGACCGCCGAAGCGCTCGTCCATCTCGGCAACTTGTTCGCCTCAGGGCCAGACTCGATCGGTTCGGTAATGGCAGGACGTGCCGAAGAAGGTATCGGCGAGCCAGAAACCGTAGCGCGGCAGGTGGCGATTCTCGCCGATGACCTTCTCGTGGCAGTCAACCGCCTGGTCTGACGGACGATTGTCTTTGCGAGCGCGTTCCAGAGCCTCAGGTCCTCTGGTGCCTTCAGTCCACGGTGTCGGAGATCGCCGCGCAACGAGTTGACTGCGTCCCGCATGCCTTCCCATGGCCGTGCCGAGAATGCCAAGTCCCCGTTCCGGAACCAGTGGGGGAAACCGTGTCCACGTTCGAATTCTCGCAAATGATGACGAAGCTGGTTCGCGGGATACCCCGTCCAGGACGACCCCGGGTTGGGATGCGACGGGAAATTCTCCTCGCTTCGGTACTCCCGGAGGTCGCTGTAAACGCCAGTGTCCATGTCGAGGTGATAGATGTTGGTCACGTACTGCATCACCGGTACGGCTAGCTCACCTCGGCGCTCGAACGCCCCGATGTGAAATCCCGAGGCGTTGTTGAGCCGGTGCACGTCTGGGACCTCGCGGCTGAGTTCGTCGCGGAGGTAATCCCCGAGTTTGCCCGCGCGTACGTGCGAGCGGCCGTCAGCCAGTATCCGAACCTCGGGGAAAGGGACACGGGTGTCTGGTTTTCCGGACGTTCCGGCGTCTCCAACCAGTATCTTGATTTTCGGACATCAGGACTCTAAGACGCCATATCCTGATATTCAGATATAACGCCATCATGCTATAATGTCCGGATATGGAGACATCGCAACCATATCGCATCTACACCCCGGAGGCTCTCGGCTCTGCGATCCGCCACTACCGGCAGGAAGCCGGCCTTACCCAGGAAGAGCTGGCCGAGCGCGCAGGGCTGAACAGGACATACCTGTCTGACATCGAGCGGGGAAAAGAGACCGAGCAGGTAAGGCGGATCCTCCGCGTCTTGAAGCAGCTCGGAGTGCGGATGACCCTAGACACGGCGGAGTGGTAGTGGCGGAGGGGCTGACGATCTGGCTCTACGGCCAACCGGTCGCGATCGTCGAGGAGGAACGACGGCGGCTGAGGCTCACTTACACGTCAGAAGCGCTCAGCCGCTACGCCTTGGGTACACCACTGCTGTCGCTCAGCCTCCCGCTCCGGCCGGAGCGCCACACCCAGGGGGTAGTCCGACCGTTCCTGGACGGACTGCTCCCGGAAGGGGAGTCCCGCCTCACCGTCGCACGGGACTTCAACCTGCGGGCCAGCGACACCTTCGGCCTGATCCGTGCCATTGGTCGGGATTGTGCAGGGGCATTGGTGATCCAGCCGGCTGAGGAGCCTCCTCCCCCACCAGCATCGACGCTGACGGCAGAGCCCTTGACGGAACAGGAAGTCTCGGAGTTGATCGCCAACCTCCGCACCGCCCCCCTTGGCATCGACGAGCGGGTGCGGCTGTCATTAGGCGGTGTTCAAGAAAAGCTTCTCCTCACGCGCCTGCCTGACGGCAGGTGGGGACGACCGGTGGACGGCACCCCCACCACACACATCGTCAAACCGCAGATCGAACGGTTTCCCTCAACCGTGGAAAACGAAGCCTTCTGTATGCGCGTTGCCAANNGTCGTCGACAAGACAGGGGCGGTCGCTCGGATCCACCAGGAGGACTTCTGCCAAGCGACCGGGGTCCTTCCAGACAACAAATACGAAGAGGATGGTGGGCCGTCACTGAAGAAGATCGCAGACATCCTGCAGGCCGCGGCGGCACCCGATTCCCTCGATGCCCTGTTGCGCGCAGTGACCGTCAATGCTCTTGTGACCAATGGGGATGCCCACGGGAAGAACTTTTCTCTGCTTCACCACAACTCAGGTGCCCTGACCTTGAGCCCTCTATACGATGTGCTCTGCACACTCCACTACGGCATCGATCGCATGGCGATGTACATCGACAACGTGCGTCGGATCAACAAGGTCACGGTTGCCCGGATCCTTAACGAAGCCGAACGTTGGGGCATGACAAGGAACCATGCTGCAGAAGTGGTCAACCACCTCTTAGCGCGGGCACCCGAAGCAATTGAGGCTGCAGTGGTGGAGACGGATGGGCTCCCAGATGACGTTCGTGCGACGGTGAGAGCGCAACTCAGGCAGTTGATGTCCGAGCCATGGTGATCACGACCGCAAGCCGGCAGATCACAGCGCCACGGGTCATATCAGCTCGAAGGAATCCTGTTGCCTGGCGGGAGGACCTCGCCAGCATCGATAGCGAACGCAGACAGTTTCGGACCGAAGTTCAGCTTTGCCGTAGGGGATTCATCCGCCCGCGGGCGGAACATCCTGGCCGCCGGTCGGTCCTCACCCGCGGGGCAAAAGAATTCCACCTGCAGACCTTGCCGCCCCGTCTGCTTCCACCGGAACGACTCGTCCGTAGGCCCCGCCCCGACACCACGAAGAGAATCTTGTCCGGACCGACCAACTCGGCGAGTAGCTTGGTGGTGGCTTGAGCCCAGGGGTGTACACCTGGAGCATGGCACCGTCCGCGGGACATTCGCGGGATCAAACTTGACTGCTAAATCCGACCCTCAGCGGCGAGCCTCTTGGACTCTTCACCTACCTCGCTCGGCGAGCGCCGGTTCGCCTCGACGGAGGTGACGCCGCGGCCGGATTGTCCGGCCAGGAATGCTTCGGGTAACGCCCAATCATCTCGCGACGGACCTCGCGCCATGAGCCACTCCAAAAACCCGGCAGATCGGCGGTGATCTGAATCGGACGCCCCGCCGGGGAGAGCAGCTCAAGCGTGATCGGTACGCGATCTCCGGCTACCGCGGGGTGCACGACGACACCGAAGAGATCCTGCACCCGAACCGCGGCGCGCGGCCGATCGCCGTCGTAAGCAATCGGGGCCCTTCTTCCACCCGGCAGCTCGAGGGCGGCGGGCAGCAGGCGATCAAGTTCGGCGCTCCGGCCGCCGAGCGCCGCTCGGATTGCTCCGGACGGATCGACGCGCGCGAGCTCGGATCGCCCGCGTGCCCCCTTCAGCGCAGGCGTCAGCCATTCCGGCGCGCTCGCGATGAGCGCTGTGTCGGAAACGTCCGGCCAGCTCTCACCCAAGGCCCGACGGGCCCACCCCACGCGCGCCTGCAGCGATCGGGAGGCGGGCGTCCA
>PLKG01000104.1:4966-7763 GCA_003140595.1 Acidimicrobiaceae bacterium
TCCCATTCCAGACGCACCACACGCTGGACGTGTGCAGCACCGATCCGCTCGACGTCGCTTCGGTCGAGCGCCGCCGCGAGACGAATCTGACCGTCGGCCCGACTAGTTCCGCCTGCGCCAGCCTCCACGTCGACAGCCACTAACCACTCGGCGCTCGCCAGCGGATCGTGCGCCGGGAGGACCGCGCCGCCGCCGTGGCGCAACCGGTACCTTCCACCGCCTCGCCGCTGAGCGATTCGATCGGGATACGCGAGGACAAGCAATAGGCCTGGGTCGTGGTCGGTCTCGCCCAGCGGCAGCGTCTCGATCGACGCGCGATCCGACGCCGCCGCTCGCTCGACGCGTCGGATGAGCTCGTCGGCGCGCCGCCGGACGGTAGCGACTGCGGCGCGGTCGACCGGGGCCGGCTCCCTGTGGTCGTCGCGTTCGAGGACCGCGAGACGGCTCGCCACGTCGGCGGAGAGCGCGCCGTCCGCTGTGGAGCGTCCAAAGACATCGCGCTCGGACAGCAGCGCCGCTAGCAGCGCGGCGGTCGGGAGATCGTGGCGGGGCGCGTCCACAAGCATTCGCCCGAGACGAGGATGAACGGGTAATTCGACGAGCCGCCGTCCGAGGCCGGTCGGTCGCCCATCCTCGAGGGCCCCCAGCCCCTCGAGCAGCTGTCGGGCGGTCGCCACCGCAGCCGACGGGGGCGGGTCCAACCATCGCAGCGACGCGACGCGCGTACCCCATACAGACAGCTCCAACACCAGCGCCGCCAGCTCGGCGCTCAGGATCTCCGGCTCGGACCACAGGCTTCGAGCGAGGTGGTCTGCCTCCGACCACAGGCGATACGCGACGCCTGGCGCGGTGCGCCCGGCTCGACCCGAGCGCTGGTCGGCTGAAGCGCGCGAGGTGGTGACGGTGCGGAGCTTGGTGAGCCCTGTTGCTGGGTCGTACATGGGCCGGCGAGCCAGACCGGCGTCCACCACTACGCCGACGCCTTCGACGGTCACGCTGGTCTCGGCGAGATCGGTCGAGAGCACGACACGCCGAAGCGACCCCGGTCGCAGGACCCGATCCTGTTCCGCGGCGGAGAGACCTCCATGTAACGGAAAGACTTGAACGCCGGTGACGTCACCTAACGCGCTCGCCACCGCCCGGATCTCGCCGACACCCGGAAGGAAGGTCAGCACGTCGCCTACGTCGCGCTGCAACGCCTCGTTAACCACGGCGGCGACAGTCGTCGCGAGGCGACCGGGACGCGGCGGAGTCTTCCAGCGAAGCTCGACCGGGTACGTCCGGCCGCGACTGCAGACGATAGGCACTCCTCCCAACAGGGCCGCGAGCGATTCGACGTCAAGCGTCGCGGACATGACCAGCACCCGTAGCTCCGGGCGCAGTCCGCTCCGCGCATCCAGTGTGAGTGCCAGGCCCAAATCGGCCTCCAGGCGCCGCTCGTGGAACTCGTCGAAGATCACCATCGCCACTCCCGGCAGATCCGGCTCGTGCTGCAGTCGACGGGTGAGGATGCCGTCGGTGACCACCTCGATCCGCGTCGACCGGCTAACTCGCCGGTCATCTCGAGTCACGTACCCAACTGTGGCGCCTACCTCTTCGCCGAGCAGATACGCCATCCGAGCCGCCGCGGCGCGAGCNNACGAGCGTCGTCTTGCCTGCGCCAGGCTCCGCCTGCAGCACAGCGACGCCGTCGCCAGCCAGCGCGGCGCGTAGCTCAGGTATGACGTCTTCGACGGGGAGCCCTGTGTGTGCCGGATGCTGTGGCTCGGCGGACACCAAAGCAGGGTACGTCCTCTTGACGCGGCGTCGGTCCCGCCTGGGACTTTGCGATCGCGCCCCGCGGGTTGCCGTCAAGCAGACGATCGGCAATCGCGCATCCTCTAAGTAGCATGTCGGTTGCGGACGGCTATGCCATCTGACCTCGACGAACGGGGGCGGCCGCGCGTGCCCAAGTCGAAACGGCCAAGCGCGAGGAACAAGATCAGAGGATCCGCCAGCAGAGGCTCGAACGGGTCCAACGGTGCCTGCGGTGCTCGAGGATTGCCACCGCTACGCGACGCCAGATGGCTGAATGTCAGTCTCATGCACTGGGCGAATGCTCTGGTGATGAGCCAAGTGGAGTGGTCATCTCTTCGGGTTCGCATACGTCACAGAAGACGAAGCCGTCGCGCTCCACGATCTGGCCGATCTCGATGTCGAGGGGTGAGCTAAAGCCCGGACCGTCCCATACGAAGGTATGGAACTCGCCGCGCTCGCCGCAGGGNNGACTCCTACGGGAAGCTCGCTGAGCAACTCGGCATCGAAGTGCCGACCGGCGAAGTCGCTGTGCAGCTGAGCACGGTCAATGCAGGTGATCACCGCCTTCAGACCTGACGCGAGCATCTCTCGCGCCAGGACATCGGTTGGGCGGTCCCAGAGAGGGAAGATCGGGGAGATTCCCGTTCCGTCGAGGCGTTCTTCTCGGTAAGCGCGAACGTCGCGGAGGAACAGATCGCCGAAGACGACGTGGGCAACGCCGTCAGCGAGCGCCGCGGCGACTGCCTTAGCCATGCGAGCCTCGTACACCTCGTTCGGACAAGGCGAAGGAATGTCGACGATGACAAGCGGCAGACCGAGTCGATCTGCCTGGGCTTCGAGCAGGCTTCGCCGGACCGCGTGCATCGCGACTCGATCTGCGTCAGCGTTCACCGTGGTCAAGAGCGCGGTGATCTCGACGTCGCCCGCTGAGCGAACGACGTCGAGCGCCATCGTGCTGTCTTTCCCGCTGCTCCAACTCATCCATGCCTTCGCGCGCGCT
>PLKG01000023.1 GCA_003140595.1 Acidimicrobiaceae bacterium
GGGATTCGAGTTCCTCCGAGCGAGTAAGTCCAGGTAAGGGGCAAGTACTGCTTTGGACGTACACTCCTTTGACAGCCAAGCTGGCAGCCAAGCCAATCGACACAGATCGACAAACAGCCACCCGGCAACCAGGGACACGGTCGGTCGACCATCTGGACGTCGCCGACAAGCTCGACTAACCCCTCCTGTACCGCCCGTGATCATGTTGTGCCTCACACATGATGGCCCGTTCAAACGACGAGTGATCACCGCCGACTCGGCGGCTTTTTGGGCGGGTGGAAACCCAGACTGGCGTATCCACGGGCGCGCTCGCCGTACATACTCGCGAGCGCGGGAACCTCCACGTCGATGTAATCGTGTACGACAACCCGTGTCTTGTCAGGTGTCGACCGTAAGATCCGACCGACGTACTGGACGATGCTGCCCTTGAATCTGATGGGGAACGCCAGAAACACGGTGTCGAGAGCCGGGCAGTCAAAGCCCTCACCAAGGAAGCTCGCGGTAGCAACGAGGACTGTGCCGACCAGCCCAGGCTGCGCCAGTTGATCGACTATCGCCTGCCTCGCATTCTTGCTCATGCCTCCCTTGAGCACGAGGGCAGCGAGCCCGCGCCTGTTGAGCTCCTCGACGATCGCGTCGAGATGTTCGGTCCAGCGGGTGAGCACAAGGTTGTTTCGTCCTTCGTTGACCGATGCCGAAATGTCGTCGCAGACCAATTTCGTCCTGTCGGCATCGGCCACGATCCCCCGGAAGATCTCCTGGATGTGTCTGCCTGGGATTTCGGCATGCGCGGTCTCGTGGATGACCAACTCCCGGTGCAGCAACTGGACATCGGACGACTCCGACATCCGATGCCTGATCGGGCCGCAGTACATCGCCATCATCGCCTGCAACCGATCGCGCCGATAAGGAGTCGCTGTTAGGCCGAGCCATCGCCTCACTGGGATCTGGCGAACCGCTCGCTCGAAGGTCACCGAGGGGACGTGGTGGCATTCGTCGACAACCACGAGACCGTAGCGTTTCGTGACCTCCACCAGGTCGTCCCGACGGGCAAGACCTTGGGCCATCGCCAGGTCTACGACACCGCTTGCCTTCCGATTGGTAGCGAGCAGGCCGATCCGCTTCCTGTCAAGACCGAGGTATGTGGCCAAACGTTCTCGCCACTGCTCGACAAGGTGCTGGCGGTCAACGATTACGAGAGCCGGCACGCGATGGAAGGCGATGAGCGCGCAGGCCATCAAAGTTTTGCCGGCGCCGGGCGGAGCAACAAGCATGCCGAGCTCGTGGACGACAAGCGCGTCAACTGCATCCTGCTGGTCGGGGCGCAGAATCACTTGCAGCTCGTGCTCGACGGTATCTGTGGCCTCGTACGCCTCGATGACGTTGAGCCGGCTCCCGGCCTCGATAGCGATCGCCTCAGCTTGCGGACGGACCCCCCGAGGAAGGAGGAGTTGGTCGAGTGTCTCGCCATAGCAGCGGATGAAGCGCGGCGTGTTGCCGGTCCAGAACCGGTTCTGTTCCTTCTCGTAGAACTCTGGATTGTGCAATGACGCGACGTGCTTCAACGTGGCGAGCAAGGCCGGTGGCAGCCCGATGCGGTCCACTGCCAACATCGCGGAAGCCGATGCGCGTATTGACGCGGGCGGCGGGGGTGAGCCTCGTAAGCGACTCGGGCGACGGTAAGGCCACACATCCGGGCCGACTGGCACGTCGCCGAGGTTCTCGGCGAGAACGGTCGCGGCCTCGCGACTCAGGCGACTGACGGACGCCAGAAACTCCCACTGGTCCGGATAGGGCTCAAGCGTCGACGGGTCGAGGAAGACGGTCGTTCCCTCGTTGCGGCACTCACCCTGGAGCGGAAGGGCAATGAGGTTGCCAAACCCTTGTCTGGGCAGGAAATCCTGTGCTGGGAAGAGCCGGTCGTAGCTCGTGAGGTCGAGCTCCGCGCGGGTCATCATCGCCTCGCGCACGAGGTAGGCGCCGATTCGTCGAGCCGAGCTGGCAAGCACACGGTCGCTGAAGAACACCCACACGTGGCCGCCGTCTCCCGATCGAGACCGCTCGAGGGCTGCTGGAATACCGGCGGCCCTGGCGGCGTCAAGGTAGGCAAGGGCGTCAAGCGTCCACCCCGCGCCGTCGAAGTCGCACGCCAACAAACAGCACGTGTCATCTCCCAGCAGTGGGTAAAGGCCCACACTGATCCGCCCTGCGAGATGATCTGCGACGACCTCGTCGCTCAAAGCCAGCAACTCCCTGTCGGGCCTGCGACTATTCGCCCATCCACCCTTGATAGCCGGTCCCCACCCTGACTTGTCAGTCCGGCCATTTTCCCAGCGGAGTGCGTAGGCATCGTCCCTGCCCCGGAACAATGCTCGGAACAGTTCGACCTTCTGTTGCGGCGAGGAACGCCGTGTAACCCCCGAGACCACAGGTGGCCCTTCCGCCGGAAAGAGTGTCGGCTCCCAAGGACTCGCCGAAACTGCACGGTCTTCGCGCCCCAGGCCAAGCAGGTCGCGCAGGCGGTGGTTCTCCGCCTCGAGTTCCGCGACCCGCCGAGCAAGGTCAGCCGAGCGACGCTCCTCAGGCCAGTCGCTCATTGGATCAATTGCGGGCTCTTCTTGCCTCGGACTCGCATCTCACGCCCCTCCGCCGCCCATACTCCAGAGTGTGCTTGACGCCAAGGCAAGTCACCGAGCAGTAGCAGTGGGGTGCTCCAGGCCGCCGCGGGCGCGGGCTCGATGGTCACTGGGCAGGAACGTCGCCGCGCGCCGCTAGAACCTGGACGGCCTCCGACCAGGCGTCCTACTGATGCGTGCATACAAGAAACGATTGTTTCATTCGTGATCGATATTCTAAGCTGAAGCGTGGACTTTCGCCGACCCGTGCAAAGCGTCATCCCAGGTGCGCAAGGTCGAATACTCGCCGTCCTCGCGGAGAGCACTGCCTACCTCAATCTGCGCACGATCGCCCTTCTCGCCGGTACCAGTCCGGCACAGGCATCTCGGGTACTGCCCGAGTTGGTCCGTTCTGGGTTGGTCGAGCGCCGAGAAGCGCCACCTTCGGCGCTGTTTCGCCTCGTGGACGACAACGTCGGCTCGCGGGTTGTGCGAGCGCTCAGCAGGAGCCGCGAGACAGTTCTCGCCGAGCTTGGCTCACAAGCCGAGACTCTCGAGCCGAGTCCCGTCAGTGTCATCGTGTTCGGCTCATTCGCCCGAGGCGAGGCTGAAGCTGATAGCGACCTTGACGTGCTCTTTGTGCAGCCAAAAGGCATGAATGGCGACGACTACCGGTGGGCCGCAGCGGTCGAAGGTTGGCGCCAGTTCGCACATCGACTGACCGGCAACCGAGTGGAGGTCGTCGAGACAAGCGAGAGCAGCGTGGGCCGCTTCCTACGAAGCCACAAGACGTTGTGGGCCGACATCGTTCGGGACGGAGTTGTCGTCTACGGCAAGTCGCTCGAAGGCCTGCGAGGGCAGCGGAGTGCCTAGGCAGTCACGCACGCGGCCCGTGACCAGGGATCAGGTCGTCGCCTATGTCCGCAAAGCAGAGGAATTCCTTGTCGCGGCTGCGGCTGAGCTAAGCGCAGGTCGGGCGATCGCCGCGACAAGCCTCGCGATCCACGCTGCCGTGAACGCGGCCGACGCTCTGACCGGAGCACGTTTGGGAAGGCGCGCCGCCGGCCAGGACCATGACGAGCTGCTGACTCTCCTGGATGAAGCCGGTCCCGATGGCGTCGCAATCGCTCGCGATATTGTCCGCCTGCTGCCAATGAAGACGAGATCGGAGTACGAGCCCGACAACGTTCCGCAAACAGCTGCAGCAAAGGCTGTGGAACGAGCGCGACGCTGCGTGTCAATCGCCCACCGGGTTGTCGACGCGACGTCTCTGTAGCCAATTCGTAAGCTGGTTTGCGGACCGCGATCCGCTGGTGTCAGACACTCGGACTTGGCAGCCAAGTTGGCAGCCAAGAGGGTCGACACCAGCCGACACTCGGCGAACGTCGTCCCTGCTCACAGCCTTAGATCGACGCCAGTCGACACGCTGAAGGTAACTACGGATCAAAGGGCTGGGGATTCGAGTTCCTCCGAGAGCGCTGAACAGAGCGGGTGGAGCCTTGTGCGAGTTCCGTAGCCCAGTCGCTCACTGACTAGCGCAGCCCAAGAACCGCAGCCAGCGCATCGTCAATGCCCCACATCTCCTCGTGGG
>PLKG01000092.1 GCA_003140595.1 Acidimicrobiaceae bacterium
TGGACCTGCGCGTGCTGCGCATCGCGACGTTCCGGTCCTCGAGCCTGGGTGGCTCCTTCTTCCGTTTGGCGATCAGTGCCGCGCCCTTCCTGCTGGCGCTCATGTTCCAGAACGGCTTCGGCTGGAGCCCTCTCCGATCGGGCCTGCTCGTCATCGCGGTGTTCGTGGGCAACATCACGATCAAGCCCTTCACGACACCGATCCTGCACCGGTTCGGATTCCGGTCGGTACTCATCACCGCGGCGGCGGTATCCGGCCTTGCCCTGGCCGTCTTCGCAAGTTTCACCGCCAGGACCCCCCTCGTGCTGATCGTGCTCGCCCTCGTCGTAAGTGGGGTCTTCCGGTCGATCGGTTTCACTGCCTACAACACGATCGTCTTCGCTGACGTGGCGCCTGAGGGGATGTCCAATGCGAACACCCTTTCGAGCACGATCCAACAGTTGACGATGGGCCTCGGTGTCGCAGTGGGAGCGATTGCCCTACGGGTCGGCGCGCCGCTCGACCGTTTGGTCGGTGCCCGCAGCACCGGCGCAGGACCGTTCGCCGCAGCGTTTCTTCTGCTCGCTGTGGTCGCTTTCCTCGCAGCCGGCGAGGCTGTGTTGCTCGAACCTCAAGCCGGTTCGGCGCTCGCACGGCCAGGTGGCGAGGTCTCGTGATCAGCCGCTGCTCGCCCATCTGAATAACCGCAAGGGCCGGGCCGCAGGCAACGAGGTCCACTCCGGCACCAGGATCCTCGAGTTCCTCAGTGCCAGGTCGGAACCGAGCTGCCGCAAGCGTCCGCCTACGCGAGCGGCGACAGCCGGACCAGTCGCCCGCCGATCAGCCACTCCGAGACGTAGACGGCACCTTTGGAGTCGGTGGCGAGCCCGTGCGGGCTGTTGAAGACGCCGGGTCCCAGGTTGGGCACGCGCACCAGGTTTCCCAGGTCGTCCACGCTGTTCGGCCAGCCCTGCCGCCCCTGGGAGCTCGTCGTGCCGAGGTAGCCGACGACGGTGTCAGTGCGGTCGAAAGCGGCAAGGCGGCCGTGCAGCTCGGCTACGAAGAGCAGATCTCCCGAGGTGGCGAGCCCTGACGGGCTCGTCAGCGCGCCTTGCCCGACGGTCCTGAGGAAGTTGCCCGCGAGGTCGAGGACGACCACGCGTTTGTTGCCCCGGTCCGCGACGTACAGCTCCGGCACGCCACGACGACGATCGATGACGACGTCGTGGGGCGTGTCGAACTTCGTGCCCGTCTGCGAACCGTCGAAGGTGGCGAGCCACGTGCCAGCAGCGGAGAAGCGATGCAACAGGCTCTGTCCGTACCCGTCGGCCACCCAGAGGTCCCCGGTGCCGCCGAGCGCTTCGTCGTCAACTGCCACAGCGCACGGCTGCCACGGGTCCCGCTCGTAGGCAGCCATGTCGGGAGCGGCGATCTCCTGGTGCATCGAGCCGTCCAGCTCTATCGCGACGACTCTTCCTGGACGGTTCACCTCGCCGTAGCCCGGTTGGCCGGGGACGAACTTGTGGCCGTTGTCGGCCACCCACAGCCTCTCGGCGCGAGCGTCGGAACTCACCGTGATGCCGTGCATCTCGACCAGCTCGAGGTCCATCCGGCTCAGCTCTCGGCCGGAGACGTCCAGCCGGACGAGGCAGGCCCGGTCGGGCGCCGCCGCCACGACGCTGCCGTCGTCCAACACGGCGACTCCATGGTGCGCCCAGCCCTGGTCCGGAGCTTCCGTGAGCTCGAGCTCCTCCCAGCGGTACTCGCGCTCACCAAGCAGCACAGGTGCACGGTCGCGTCCCATCCTGCGCCTCCTCAGAGCGTTCGCTCGGCTGACACTTCCAGTAGCGCTGCTGACTCGCGGTCGTCGCGCATCGTGGCTACCAGCCGACCCTCGCGTTCGGTGATCGGGTAGGTGCACAGGGGTTTCTGGGCGGGCAGGCGGACCGCCTCGCCTGTGCGCACGTCGAAGCGGCCGTTGTGCTTGGGGCATTCGAGGACGCAGTCATCGAGGAAGCCGTCGGACAACCGCGCCCGACCGTGGGTGCACACGTCGTCGATGAACGCGTACCCGCCAGCGAGTGTCCGGCAGAGCACGTAGGGCGAACCGTCGACCTCGACGGGCGCGAGCTCCCCGGGCGCGAGCAGGCTCGGACCGAGATCAGCCTCGCCCGAGTCCGGCGAGCTTGTGACCCGCAGTAGTTCGCGGGTCCCCATTTCCTTCCCGTTCGACTCGACCGGTGGCTCCCAGTTCTTCGGTATCTCCCAGGTCACATCCTTGCGTTGCATGACGAGGGCGTGGAGCACCTCGCGATAGGCGTCGAGCATCGACGTCTTCGGCGGCGGCAGATACGCCTTGATCTCCTCGTGCAGGGCGGGCAGGTTGTAGTAGGGCACGGCCGGGAACATATGGTGCTCAACGTGGTAGTTCATGTTCAGGTAGAGGAAGCGGAAGACCGGGTTGATGTAAACCGTCCGGGTGCTCATTCGGTGGTCGAGCACGTCTTCGCGCAGTCCCGCGTGCTGGGTGATGGCAAAGAACCACAAGAGCCACGCGCCGTAGAACGAAGGCAGACCCACGAAGAGCAGCGGCACGATGGTCCCGAGTTCCACCGCGGCGACGAGGGTTCCGACCAGCAATAGGAGGAAGACGCGAGCCTCCCACACGACGCGGCGCAACTTGTCGGCTGGCACGAGTACGCGGGTGAAGTCCTCGATATGCCCGAACGCGTGCATGACGATCTTGCCGAACATCTTCGGCCCGTTGATCAGATTGAGGTAGTTGAGCGCGATAGCGAACAGGGGCGGCGGGCGTGGGACGCCG
The DNA here is from genome assembly GCA_003140595.1 of Acidimicrobiaceae bacterium. GTDB lineage: Bacteria > Actinomycetota > Acidimicrobiia > Acidimicrobiales > Bog-793 > Fen-455. The sequence continues at coordinate 2,804 of PLKG01000092.1, forward strand.
ATCTCTGGGTCGAGGCCGACAATCAGGGTGTTCGAGTGGTGACGGACGTGCGACCACCGCCACAGCGTTGGTTCACGGAGCATCATGAACGACGCGAGGTTGTACATAGCGTCGTTCGCCCACCTGCTGCGGAAGGCCGTGCCGTGTCCGTTCTCGTGCCAGCGGGCGTCGCCGGAGCCGCCCCAGAGGGCGCCGAAGGCAGCGAAGGCCGGAATCGTCCACCATGTGCCGAGCGTGAAGAACGCCAGAGTGCCGGCGCCACCGAGCAGTGCGAGCCAAAGGACCGCGTCGAGAGCGGGCCGGCCGTTGCGCCGGACCATCAATACCTTCAGACGGTCCGCGTCGATCGGCGCCCGGTACCATTCGGCGTCGTCGAAGCCCGCCTCGACGGCCTTTTTGGTATCGGGTCCTACGAGGCTGTAGCTACGCCTGACGACCGGGTCATAGGTCTGGGTTCCGCGACCACTCATGTTCACCCCCTCATCGTGAGCCCGCAGACACCCGCTCGGCCCAGCGCGCCGCGACCAGGTCATTGCTCACGGGTCCTTGTCCAGGAGCATATCGGTGGCCTTGACAGCGTGCGCGGGCTACAGGCCTGGATGGTGACTTGACTGAGATCGTGTCGATCGCCTCAGAACCTGCCCACGTACGATGCAACCGGTGCCGGGCGTCCCGACGACGAGCGAGCGCTCAGCGCCGAGTTCTGCCCAATTGCCCGCGTACGAACCAGGAAAGATATCGGCTCTAAGTCGCACCGAGGAGTGGCGCGCCGGTCGCGTCGGCAACTGATCAGGAACTGCGTCCTCGATCCGAGTGGGCGGTTTGGCTCACCCTCCGCGCAAGGTCGACTGGAGTTGCCTGTTGCCTTGTTGGGCCGAGGCGCAGACTTGACTCGCCGTGCGTAGGTTGGACTGAAGAAGAGGGTCCTTGTGGCTCGGGTTCACGAGATCCTTGCCAATCTCGGTCTGCAGCGAATTGGTCTCACCGACACACATTGACAGTTCGCTCGAGACGGTGCCCGCCTCATTGGTCAGCTGGGTGAGCAGCGCGCTCCGGTTCAGCAATTTGGCCCTTGAACTCGAGACTGAGGACAGCTGGACCTGCAAGCTCTTGATCTGCCCGTTCAATGCTGAGGATTTCGACTGTAGGGACGTCGCAGTCGCGTGAGCGAGTGCCAGCTGTGTTGAGAGCGAGTCACTTCGCGTAGCGAGTGAGTGACTGAGCGCCACTTGGCTCTGGTAGTCCTGTCGCCACTGGCTTGCCTGGTGGTCCTGTTTCAGTGCAACGAAACCGGAACCGAGCGTCGCGACGAAGAACACGACAGCGAGAGTGGTGACGAGAACCCGAGCTCCACCTCGCCACCTCCTTGTATCTCCCAGCATCATCGTCGTTTCGCTGAGGGCGGGGCTGGCGGGGATCGGCATGCGGTATGGCGCCGACGGCACAGTCGTTGCCTGATCTTCTGACTGCTGGAGCGCCGTCTGAGCCGGCGGGGTCAGCTGACTTTGCGGCGCCACGGCGTCACTCGGGCGGTCCCCTGATCGAATCTCGGGCACACCTGGCGAGTCGGCGTCCGCTGCGACAGCAGGAGTCTCGGTCACTGTCTGCTTGTCGGCCGCGGCAGGCTCTTCAACGGGCTCGGTCTTCTCCGCGGCGAGGCGGGTGTTGTGGGGACTCCACGTCCGATATCTCGCGTCGATCTTGTCCGGTCTCTCCGCGCTGATCGCCGTCGCGATGACCGGCGACGCCGGCACAATCGCGGGTTCGTCGCTCGCAGATGGGCCAACCAAGTCCGCCGGTTGCCCCGGCGCGCTTGCCTCCGGAGTCGTCACCGGAGCCTCAGGCGCCCCGTCGTCACTCGGGCGATCCGCTGCTCGGCCCTCGGGCATGGCAGGCGAGTCGAGATCGGCGGAGGGTTCATTTTCATCGACCACCTCGTGCTCGTCTGCGGAGGCAACGGGCGTGTCGAGAGCCGCTACATGCTCGGTAGCGACTTGGCTACTCGGAAGAGTCCAGGCGAGGTATCGCGTGTCGAGCCTGTCCGGCTTGCTGACCTTGTTGTCCGAGAACCTGGGCAAGGGCGCTGAGCCGTTTTTCGCAGAGCGTGCGACCCAGTCCGCCTGCTTGTCTCGCTGGGCGAGAGCCGGCGCTGGTCCGGCCAACCAAGTCGCTTGGTCGTGAGACGGCTCGGCATGGCTCGCCTGGTCCCCGGATCGACGTTCGGCAGTGCCGGGAGAGTCGAGGTCGGCGGAGACTACGGGTTCGTCAACCGCCACTTGCTCCTCGGACGAGCCAACGGGCTCGTCGACCGGCGCCGTCTCTTCACCATCGAGGGCGGGCTCGTCAACTACCTTTGCCTTGTTTGCGTCGAGGGACCTGCGAAGAGTCCAGGGCCGATATGTCGAGTCCGTCGTGCTGAGGACGTCCGATGCCCTAGTCGTGATGTCGCTGGAAACGGGGAGCGAGGAGGGTTGCCCGTCCTCGGACGACATGACCGAGTCTTCCCGTTCGCCGGGCTGTTGGACATCGGTCACCTCGAGCGGAGTTGGGTGACCATTGGTCGCCCCGTCGTCAGTGAGATCGTCCGGTCGATCCTCGGAGGTGGTGGGCCAGCCGAAGTGGTCAAGAGCCGCAGGCTCCTCAAGCGGCTTGGTCGCCTCGACAACCGGCTCACGATCACGAAGGGTCCAAGGGCGGTACCGCGCGTCAAGGCTGCCAGATGTGTCGAAGGGGGCGGCCTCCTCAAGCGGCTCGCTCTCCTCGACTACGGCCTCGCGGTCGCGAAGGGTCCAGGGGCGGTACCGTGCGTCGAGGTTGCTGGGCTTGTCAAGCTTGCTCGGCGCCTCGTCGGCTGACGCGGCACCCAGAGGAGCTGGCGTGCTGGACGCGGACGACGACACGGTTGCTGGCCGTTGCTGATCCGATGCCGGCGCAAGGTCCGCCACCTGGATCTCGAGAGTCTCGTCATCACTCGTGTCTTCAAGCGACCGAACCTCGGGGGAGATCGGCGAGCGGAGGTCAATAGGAGCGGGGAGCTCGTCAGCCGGCTCTGCTAGCGCGACACCGAACTCGGTGTCGGCATCGGTCCAGACTTCGCGCACTTGGTCGAGCTCGCCGAGCGCGTGGGCATCGATCGTTGTCGTGTCCGCGAACGAGGGGAGGATCGTCATTGGGCTGTCAAGAGCCGGCGCGACGCTCAAGGGCAGTTCCTCCGGCTGCGCGGGGACCAGCGCCACTGTCGCTTGGGACGACGCCAGGCCTGGAGGAGTCCCGGGTTCATGCTCCAGGTCAAACGATCGGACCTCCTCCGTGATCGAGCTGAGCTCGCTCGCGCCAGGAGGGTCGTTGACTGGCGCCGGCGCCTCGACCGACGTCTCGGCACCACCAAAGCTCCAGGTCTGATGCAGTTTGTCGCGTGCGCCGATCCCATCAGCGTCGATCATCGTCGCATCGGTGAATGTGGGCACGGGTGCCGGTGGACCGTACGCAGGCGAAACGGCGGCCATTGGTTCTACTGGCTGATGGGGCGCCACTATTGGCGCCGGCCATGTCAGTTGACCGTAAGGCGACTCTGGGTCCCTCGTCAGGTCAACGGGTCGAATCCCGACGGTGGTGGGTGAGCTGAGATCCGCGGCCGCGAGGAGCTCATCGAGCAGCCTCGCTTCCTCGGCAGCGAAGTCGGCATCTCCACGCTTGCCGAGTTTGTCAGCATTGATCATCGTCCTCACGCCTCCCACATGATCCCCAATAACATCAGGTGCAACTTGTCAGCAACTTCTATCGGCACGGAGGACAACAAATTGAGTGTCTTCGACCCGATGCCGACAACGGCCACGCCGTCGCCTGGCCGATCCGAGGTCAGAACCAGGCGACTTGGGTCCCGGGTCGGCATCATGGCGGGACATCTCGACCGCTGCAGCGGCTGCGCCCCGTCGAGCTCGGCGCGAGGTTTCGGAGCGTGTCTCTCAACGTGGTCTTGAGTCTGGAGTGCTCGGGTGGCACCTGGTCTAGGTGTCGAGGCNNGTGTTGCGTTGCTGTGTCCAAGCACGCTCCATCGGTCGTGCCAAGTCGCGGCCGGAAGGATTGGCTCCTCGGTCGCTTGACCGCCTCGGTCTCGGGCAGAAGGTCGCGATCAGCCTTGGCGCTGGCGTTGAGAGCTACGCCGAGACGACATCGGCTTCTCGCCGGTGGTCTTGGTCTCAACCGGCGCTTGAACGTCCTTGTTAACCGGAGTCGTGTGGTGATCCCGTGGCTGAGCTGATGGAAGGCGTTAGGCTACAAACACTCGTTCTCCGCCGGATGATCGAGGGAGGTAATCGCCGTGAATGTCCTGTGTGTGCTGGTTTGGCGTGCCTCGTGCGGTGCCTTCTCGGATCCCTGTAGTCGGTACGCGTCCGCGGCGGCCGACTGATGACACACGGCACGCCGTCGGCCTACGACTCCGGTTGTCGTTGCCAAGAGTGCGCCGAGGCGAACGCGACTGCGCTCCGGTCCGCCGTTGGTTCAGTTCCGGCGGCCGCGGCACCGCAGATGACGGTGGTGAGGCCTGCACCGTCGCCCGGAGGCGCAATCTTCGGCGGCGTGCTGCGCCACCTGACCGATCATGTCGCATCGGAGGCCGGGTTCATCAGCTCCTACCGTGAACTAGCTGAGGCTCCCGCCACGCCCGAGGCCGTGCGCTATCTCATCCGGCTGGTAATTGAGGACGAAGAACGTCATCACCGGGTTCTGCACGAGATCGTGACCGCCATCGAAGGCGGGGTTAGCTTGCAAGCCGCCTCGGATGCGGTGCCCAACCTCCCGCACGAACCGCCCGACCGGACGCTCGAGAAGGTCACTAGCCAGTTCCTCGCCGCCGAGCGTGCCGATGCCAAGCAGCTGCGCGCCTTGCGCAAGGAGCTCCGGCCGTTCCGTGACACCAGCCTGTGGGTGCTGCTCGTCGAACTCATGGAGCAGGACACCGCCAAGCACATCCGCCTCCTCAGTTTCATCCGCGACCATATCGCTCGGCAGCCTCTGCGCTACTTGGCCGTCTCCAGGGCCCTCGACCGGCCGTTCGAGGCAACGCCGGAGTCCTGAAGTCAGCGTTAGCTGAGGGCTGTGCATGCTCTCGGCTTGTCTCGCAAGGCGTCACGGCGTCGCGCACCAAGTCTCGGCGAGGTCGGTCGCGAATTGAACGCCAAACTGCCATCATTGAGCCGGAACGACTGGTCGTGTCGCCTCGGACTGTCGAGGAGCGAAACCAGTCGCTTTTGCCGATACCTTCTCGACGGTTGTGTCGTTTCACGCATCCTGGCGGCGAGTTGTTGACCGGCGAGAACCGAGAACTTCACACCCGATCCCTACAAAAAGGGTGGACAGCGCCTCGTCCGGGCGCGATACTCCCGCTTTCACAACGCAACAAATCACCGGGGGGAAACGAATGAAACTAGAACGGGTCTTGACGGGTCTCGCCCTACCTGCGGTTCTCGCGGTAGGGCTGATCGCTGCGACCGGCGGTCCCGCCGGAGCAGGGGAAAAGCCGAAGGCAACTGCCACTCTCTACGTTGCGCCCCTCAGGGGCCGAGCGAAGCTCCCAGCTGTTTGCACGAACGCGAAGTTCAGCAACATCAACGCTGCCATCAAGGTTGCAGCCGTCGGTGACACCGTCACGGTCTGCCCGGGCACCTACAGGGGCTCGGCGTCCGTCACGGTCAAGTCCAAAGGGGGGAGCATCAAGATCACGAGTGGCGCCCTCATAGAGACGAGGATTCATCTCTACGGCATGCCTGGTGCCGTCATCGATGCAACAGGGCTCGTGAATGCCATCACGCTCTTCGGCCCTGGTGCCGCGGGAGCGAGCGAGCGCGGTTTCACCGCCGAGAATGCGATGGGTGAGGGGATCCTCGCTGCTGGAACCAGCGGGGTCACGATCGCGGACAACACCGTCGTGCACAACGACAACGGCACCTCGAAGAGCCCCTGGCCCTTCTGCGCGGCGAACGGGAATGTGCCGGGGGACTGTGGCGAAGGCCTGGGCGTGCTCACCACGTCGTACTCGGTGGTCAAGGACAACACCATCGAGTTCAACTCGGGTGGCATCCTCGTGTCCGACGATCTCGGTCCGACGAGTCACAATACGATCGAGGGCAACCTCGTCGAGGACAACGAGTCCGACTGCGGGATCACCATCGTCGGTCACAACGCCGGAGGCGTGAACGCGAAGGGCGTCCCGCAGCCGAGTGCAGGGGGCGTCTACGACAATCTCGTCACCTCCAACGTGGTCATCAGCAACGGCACGACAGGCGAGGGTGGTGGCATCCTCTTGGCGGGCGCCGCTTCCTACAACAACACCATCACCGACAACCAGATAGCCGGCAATGGCCTGGCCGGCGTGACGATTCATGAGCACGGCGTCAATGCCCTGAGCGGCGACGTCATCAGCGGCAACTGGTTTGGAACCAACGACATCACTGGCGATCCCGGTACGCCGGACCAGGTCACGACCGGAGTGTTCGTCGAGCGTGACAGCCCGAAGTTTCCGACTGTCGACATCACCGTGAAGAACAACACGATCGCGTGGGATGTCATCGGCATCTACGACAACACAGGAGCAAGGGGCCTCACCGAGAGCGGCAACAGGTTCGTCGAGGTCAAGGAGAGCGTGAAGCTGTGACATGACGCCTGGCACCTGGCCGGTCGCAACGCGCCGCCGTCGCAGAGAGCCTGCTCACCGGGGACAACTGCGGTGACGGTTCGCGTCGAGGCACCGGCCGGGGCCGTACATGCCGTCACACAACCTGCTCACCATTTGGAGAGGAGGGCTTCAAGGGTCGACCGTCCCGAGCGAGCATTGATAGTGGTGCACGGCCCCCGGCTGCCTTGCGAGAAAATCGCGGGCCGTGCACCTCGTCGACCTGGAGACGGCTCCACAAGACGCTCATCGATAAGGTCCAAGTAGGTGACGAGAAAGTCGCTGACGGGTCAGTGGCCGATCACGACGGGGCGAGGAGTGCTCCGAGGATCGCGGCTGCAAGTTGGGCGCTCAGGAGGCCATCCCCACGGCGTTCCGGCCGCGCCCGGCCACCGCACACACCATCTCCCTAACCGAGTTCAGCGTTAGGTAAGGCCGACCGATATGGCCGCACATGACCTCCCACAGAGGCCTGCCATCAGAGGTTTCCAAGCCCTGCTTGACTCGCTCGATCAACCTCGGCCCACGACTTGGAGTATCGCTGGCTCCGCAGTGCGCGGCATCATCCCGATCACCCACCGCTGCACGCCGCTCCGGAGACTGATGGCTTGCAACTTGCTTGTGACGCTGCTCACGAACCCGGTCGGTCACGAAGTCCGCAGGAGAAATTCGGATCACTGGTGAGCTAACCACCATTGGCCTCGCTGAGGCTCGCGTCGTAGTCCTGCTCGAGTGGCCACGAAGGCGGGGGTGAGCTGATACCAGTGCGGCTAGTCCTCCGTGACGTGGTCNNCTTGGCGCATCACCGTGGGCCGAGCCGTGCCAGGGCCGTCGAGGTGGATAGCCGTTCACTAAGTCGGAGTAGATCGCTGTGACGCTCGGCGGTGTCGGCGTGGGCCAAGAATCGGCGGCGCGTCAGGGAACTCAGGCAGATGAAACGTGATCGGACCGACCCGATCCCGTAGAGCGACCCCCTTCCAAGGATCGACCTTGTTGCTGAGCTAGGCGATGCCGAGAACGACCACGAGCGAGACAACCATGATCATCGGCGACCCTGATGCCACCGACCAACATCTGTGTCCCTATGGTGGGATAATTAGAAACTAATGCAGGTGCCACACGAGCTACGCAAGTGCGTGTGCTTCGTGGGTGGACAACGGGGCCGTTTGCGCGGAGTCGGTGCCGCGTTCTTTGTCGGTGACCCACTTGGCGTGCACGACGTAGCTGCTGTCTACGTGGTAACCGCGAAGCACTGCGTTCAGCCTTTCGACCACCAGGAGAACGGGTCCTTCCTCAAGACCTGGCTACGGGTCAACTTGCGCCACGCAGGTTCCATGCACATTGAGATACCGCCTGACGCGTGGGTATGTCACGAAACAGCGGACGTGGCGGTGCTCCCGCTCGCATTGAACATGAACACCTTTGACTACCTCTACTATCCGATCCGCAACGGCGCCACGGCAGAGTTCATCAAACGGCACAGCGTCACGCCGGGTGAAGACGTGTTCATTACAGGACTGCTGATTACGCACCCAGGCAAGTCCCGAGTTCTGCCGATCGTGCGAGTCGGGAACATCGCGGCCTTTCCCTCTGACCCGATCAACCTTTTGACAGGTCACGACTCCGCTTATCTGGTCGAGGTGCGGTCGCTGGGCGGCCTCAGCGGCTCCCCTGCCTTCGTTCACCTTCTACCGGTTCGTNNGTCCACGGCTTCTTTCCCACGACCGAGAACGACCCTGACGGGATTGTTGAGTGGGCACAGGAGCCACTGAACGCCGGCATATCGGTCGTGGTGCCTCTGGAGAGAGTGCTCGACATCATCGACAGCCCAGCGTTTGTCGAGCAGAGAGAAGCTGCGAGGACGAGACTGAATGCCGGACATGTGCCAGCTCCTGCCATTCTCAGAGAGCATGTGGAGTTTGTCCGGTTCGAAGACCTCGGCGCGGGGCACGTCACCATCATCAAGCAAGGAGCGGAAGAGGTCGACCGCGATCATCTCTGATGACACGTCTCGTTGCCTGTGGTCTCGGGAGCACGCGAATCTCGCTTGTGCAGTATTCGCGAGACGTAGGTGTCAATGGTGTTCCGATTCGTCGAGGCCAGGATGCTGACCGGTAGCAGGGATCAGCGCGAGCCAGCCTGCCCGCCGGTCGATACGCCACAGTCACGACATGGACGACGACGAGACGGCCGCCGTGTATGTCGGCGGCGTCGGCCTGCGCGTGCCTCCAGAACCGTGACGATAGCGATCAGGATCAGGACCATGCCCGCCCCGAGCACGT
>PLKG01000096.1 GCA_003140595.1 Acidimicrobiaceae bacterium
TGAGGACCAGCTGAGGACCGGGGCGTTTTTGAAGCAACAAAACCGCAGGTCAGAGGCCCTGTCGAGCTGTTCCCCGCCTATAGGCCGGCTCGCTATCACCACCCACTTGACCAGGGATTTTGGGTGCCGGCCTCCTCGGCGTGACACGCAGGTGACACACGAGGACCGAGGAGGGACCGAGGCGCGCGTCCGGTCCTCGCTGTCGGGCCAAAGATGCGAGTACGTGTCGAGCGTCTCCGCCGCGCCGAAGCCATCCTGAGCTCGTCGACCGCATCAGCCAGCTACGCCGAGCCATCGAAGCCCAACAAGCCAGCTCCAGTCGCCCCGCCCTCTCACCACGAACACTCCAACCCCACCGCCGATCATGCAGGGGCGGAGCTTCGGGCATTCCAACGAGCTGTCGCCCACGCCTGCGATTCCCACGAGTCCCGACCTCTGAGCTCGACCCCCCACCTTCAAGGCACTGGACCACCTCGAAAGAGCCGGGAGCATCACCGTCTCCGGTCATTGACCGAGCGCATATCGCCGTTCGGTATCGATCCCCTGAAGCAGACAGCGTTTAGTTCTGATCGGCGGGCCCCTCACCGGACACTGCCCCCCTCGCTCGCCCGACGTGGGGACCGTCCCGGTCCCTGAGCAGGTGAGCAAAGTGGAACTCGGGCCGCTGAGCGTGGCGGCCCTGTTCGAGTTCTTGACGGACCGCTTGGGAACAGCGATGCCCCGACCGTTATTGCCGGCCGGGCGTCAGGTTCGGATCTTCGGGAGTACGGCGCGGGCCAGCGCCTCGACCGGGGCCAGCGGCCCCGGTGACTGGACCATCAACTCCTCACTGCCCTTAAGGACGGCGAGCGTGCTCGCCGTCGCCCCGTAAAGCGATACGACGCTCGCCCAAGCCTCCTGCCCGAGCCCCTTCACGGTCGTAGTCTTCGTACCCTTGCTGTAGGCGTCCCGGAAGTATTCGAAGGACTGACGTGTCATGCCGCTCGTGAAATGCACTGCCACTGACTGGTACAGCTTGGGGATCTCGTACCGGCAAGTGAGCTCGTTGCCACTTACGGTCACCTGCGGGGGCTGGACACTGAAGCCGAGCACCTTTTTGATCAGGGCAGGGCTCACGAGGTTGCAGGTGGGCTTGTTGGTGCTTGGCGAAGCCGAGGTCGCGGGAGCGGCGACCGCCAGCCCGAGGCATGCGGCCACGGCCAGGACGGCCAGGAGGCCCCTCCAGTACCGGGCACCAAGGACGAGCTTCATCTGCTTCTCCTATCTTCGGGTTGTCCGCGAACAAGCTGGCGCCGCTCGGCCCCACTCACGTGACGATGCCCCGGTCACTGAGGTCGGGGCTAGTGCCTTTGGACTCTTGTTACTAGGGGCCGGAAGCTTGTACTGCGCCAGCCGACGGGCTTGTCGCCACAGCTCAGAGCCGGGCGGCGCTCCCGGTCACGCCCGCCCGGTTGGCAACCCTCCATTGTGTGGAGGAGGTCATGCCTGGAGAAGGCGGCAGCTACGACAGCCATTTCACGAGCGGCCGGTCCGCCACGGCCGTCTCCACGGCGGGACCGCGGGCGACGACCTGGATGATCGGCAGGATCCGGTCCGCCGAAGTGCTAAGGACCGAGTGACCAAGCTCGAGTTCGCGGGCTTGCGATTTCTGTCACTGACTCGACAATGGAACCAAGACGGCGACTTCTTGCCAGATCCCACGGAAGGTATCTGATCCCGTGGATTACTTCTTGGCTTTGGACTCGTTCAGGGTCACGGCGGCGCGAACGAGAGTCTTCAACGCCTCCTCGTCTATCTTCTCGCCCTCGTGGAAGTCGATGGCACGCCTTGTGTTCCCGTCAAGACTGGAGTTGAAGAGACTGGAAGGATCGTTCAGAGCCGCCCCTTTGGCGAAGGTCATCTTCACGACGTTCTTGTAAGTCTCGCCTGTGCAGATCATTCCGTCGTGGTACCACACCGGAACCCCTCTCCACTTCCACTCCTCGACGACTTCGGGATCGGCTTCCTTGACCAAGGTGCGGAGCCGGCTGAGCATCTCGCCCCGCCAGTCGCCTAGCTCCTCGACTCTCGCGTCTATCAGCTGCGAAGGAGGAACTGTCATGGCCGAACAGTACCGTCTCGGTCTTACTCGCCGATCGGTCAACCTACTCATGACCACGATGCTCAAGCTCGGCATCCGGCGTGCGCCAGCGCCTTGAAGCCGAGCCGCTCCCACTCCCTTCCCTTCTCGCCAACAAGGGGTTCACCTCTAGGATCTTGCTCGGGTTGGCCTTTTTGCCGCAGTCAGTGGCATGGCCTACGTCAGCTCCCTGTTCCTGCAGACGGCGCTCGGCAGGACGCCGTCGCAAGCGGCCATCGCTCTCAGTCCATTGATGATCGGGATGATCGCCGCTTCGGTCGTCTTCCGGCCACTTATCGAAAGGCTCGGACGCAGGCTCGTCGTCATCGGGCTCAGCGTTGCGCTCGCTGGTGCCGTCGTGCTGTGGGAAACGGTTCGTACCCACGGCATACCCGTCAGTCTCTGGGCAATGGCCCCGGCATTGTTCATCCTCGGTGTCGGAACGGGCGCGAGCTTCAGCAGTATCTACGACGTGGCGCTCGGCAACATCGCTCCATCCGAAGCCGGAAGTGCAAGCGGTTCCCTGAGTGCCGTGCAACAGCTGGCGACGGCGATCGGATCCGCTGTGGTCACCACGGTGTACTTCGCGCAACGAGCTGACCACGGAGCCCGCCACGCCATGACAGTGAGCATCGAAGTTGTCGGTGGGATCGCCGCGCTCTGTCTCGGCCTGGCATGGCTGCTTCCTAACATGGCCGCCCCGCAGGAACTTCCAGGCGAGTAGTCGCCGTCTGTGATGGCCGGCCTTGCCAGAATCGTCCCTGCGCGGCACCTTGTCGGTCAGCCGGAGGCCCAGAGAGTCCGAGGTGGTGAGCGATAATCAACTTCTCCTCCTCGGTTCTCAGACGCACCCTGCCTGGCCACTCGGCCTACTCAGCGACGAGGACTGCAGTTGATCCGCCCACGATGATCCTGGCGAAAGTGCTGCGCTGGCGAGACACCCTAAAGGCGGTCGCACCCGGCCCGGTAGCGACTCCGATGTTCCTCGAAGGAAAGGATCCGGCACTTGTCGACCGGATCGCAGATTCGTCGGCTCTCGGGAGACTCGGGCGGCCCGACGACATCGCTGAGGTCGTGGCTTTTCTTGCGCGTCCCCGCCCACCAGTCAACGGCCAGGTCCTACACGCGGACGGCGGTCTGAGTTGACTCGGTGCGGTTCGGTGTTCGATCCAAGGCCGCGGACCGGCCGGGTCGGCAGCGAGCCGATCGTGAGATATCGTCACCTGCTCGAGCTCCGGTGTCTTCCACAAGCTCGCGAGCGTGCGAAGCTGTCGGGGGCACCGGCGATGATTGTGTGGTCCGGGCCGAACAAGATCAGGAAACTCATACCCGCACCTTGATGACGACCACCTGGCTTAGGCTTGGAACGGGCACGTCGTCCTCAGCAAAGAAAAGGCTTCGCGATGGACAGAAGGCCCGGTGATTGTCAGCGAGCGCGGAGCGCGCTTTGCACCACGGTAGGCGCGGGCCGTTTGCTCCAATGAGCTCTCCAGACCCGCGGGCGGTCGCCGACGTTCTGCTGCTCGACGCGGGGGCGAAACAGACATTGGAAGCCGCCCGTTCCTTGGGCAGAGCGGGGCTGCGGCTGACGCTGGCCGAGTGTCGCGACCCGACGGGCGGCCCTAGGCCACCAGCCTTCTGGTCCCGCTGGGCTCGCGCGACGACCTTCTTCCCGGACTTCGGACAGAGTCCAGACGAGTTCGCAGCAGCTGTCCTTGACTGGGTCACAGAGACGCGAACCGCCGTTGTCCTGCCGGCCAGTGACCAGTCGATTGCCTCGCTGCGGCCGATGCGGTCGAAGATCGAAGAGCACACGAGCCTGGCGATGGCGTCCGAGGCGGCCTTGGGCATTGCTGCTGACAAGCGGGAGACGCTGCGGATCGCCTCGCAGCTGGGCATTGCTGTACCGCGGACAGCGGTGGTGAGTCGCGTGGACGAAGTTCCGGCCGCGATGGCCGAGATCGGTTATCCGGCTGTGATCAAGCCGCGGTCGTCGTGGACGCGAGAATCCGGCGGCGAACGCCTGATCTCCTCTGCGGTGCTCAACGAACACGAGGCGATGGAAGCGGTCGCGGTCCTGGAGGGATCCGGCGCACAGGCGCTCGTCCAGCAGTTGCTGCGCGGGCGTCGAGAAGGGCTCAGCCTGTTTCGCGCCGAAGGCAAGGTAGTCGGCGAATTCGCCCACTTTTCCCTCCGTACGACTCCCATGCTCGGCGGTGCCTGCGTCGTGCGCGAGAGCATGTCGATGCCGAGGGACTCAAGACGGGCCGCCGTGTCCCTGATCGAGGCTATCGGTCTTGAGGGCTACTCCCACGTCGAGTTCCGTTGTGACGCCGAGGGTCACCCACTGCTGATGGAGGTGAACGCGCGGCTGTCGGGCTCGATCGAGCTTGCCTCGAGATCGGGGGTCGACTTTCCTCTGATGGTCTGGCAATGGGCCACGGGGGCTCCCGTGCGAGGGGCTGTCAGTTACCGCACCGGTGTCCGGCTGCGGTGGCTCACAGGCGACGGACGTTGGCTGCTCGAGACCTTGCGCGGGCCCGGCCGACCAGATGGCGTCCCGCGGGGCCGGGCGATCGGGACCTTCGCCCGAGACTTCACCCGGCGTAGTGCCTACGACTTCCTCGACCTAAGTGACCCTTTGCCTGCCGCCGCGGAGCTGGGCCGCGTCCTGTACAAGGCCGGCTCCAACCTGGTCCAGCGGTCGAGACAGCGCGAACTGGTCGTAGCCGGAGATAGAGCAAAGCCGAGATCGGACGGACAGAAGTGACAATGGACGAGATCGATGTGGCAATCGTCGGCGCTGGCCCGAACGGCGTTGCGGTCGCCGCCCAGTTGGAGGCATCTGGCATCGAACGGAGGATCTTTGGGTTCCCCTTTGCTACTTGGCGGGACCGGATGCCAAAGGGGATGCTCTTGAGGTCCGAACCGTACGCGTCCGACGTGGCCTCTCCAGCCCCCGGGTTCACGGTCCGCGACTATTGCCTTTCACAGGAGTTGCCGTACGTCGAGCGCAGACAGCCCCTCAGCCGTGAGACGTTCCTCCTTTATGCAGACTGGTTCACACGTACTCTCGTGCCCGATGTCGAGCAGGTCCATGTCACTTCACTCCGGCACACCGAGGGGGGCTTCCTGCTTGCGACCGAAGACCGCGGACAGATCCGGGCCCGACGCGTGGTCGTGGCCACAGGGGTCGTACCCTTCGCCCATGTGCCAGAGGTGCTGCGATCGCTGCCGGACCAGCTGGTGTCGCACAGCTCGGCGTGTGTAGATAGTTCTGAGTTCCGCGGGAGGCGTGTCGGTGTCATCGGGGCAGGGCAGTCTGCCCTCGAGACTGCCGCGTTGCTCCACGAGGAGGGTGTCGAAGTCGAGCTGATCACCCGGGAGGCGATCACTTACAACCAGGCCGTCCCAGAGACCACCGACTTTTGGACCTCGTTGCGCAGGCCCGTCAATCCGCTGTGCGAGACATGGCACTGCTGGGGCTACTACACCTTTCCCGACGTGTTCTGGGCGTTGCCCGAGCGGCTGCGGGTAGAAAAGGCCCGGACCTTCCTCGGACCGTCCGGGGCATGGTGGCTGCAGCAACGCCTGGAGGGACGTGTTCCGGTGCGCACGGGTTGCTGGGTCGTCGATGCCCGCCCGGTTGGTGATCAAGTCTGCCTCGTCTTGGAGGGTGAGCATCGCGAGGAGGTGACCTACGACCATGTCATCGCCGGCACAGGTTTCGAGTTGGACCTCGACCGCCTGGCTTTCATCTCGTCCGATCTTCGTCGTTCCCTGAAGCTCGCCGGAGGCGTGCCGGTCCTGTCGCGTTCATTCGAGTCTTCGGTAGACGGCTTGTTCTTTGTCGGGTCCCCGGCAGCCCCCAGCCTGGGACCGTCAATGCGGTTCATATCCGGGTCACGGTTCACGGCCAGGCGACTAGCTAGGCGAATGAAGGCAAAGAGACCCAGGGCCGGCGTACACCGACCGGAAACGACGGGAGTGGACTCGTCCTCTCCTCGGGCCACGCCCTGAGCCCCCCGCAAACGCTGGACAGGAGGCTCTCTGAAGGCGAAGTGCCAGCGGCGAGAGAAAAGGATCACTGAGGAAGCGTTCGGACGAGCAGAAGACCTTTTAGCTCTTGGTGTTCAACTCCTCGATGACACTCGGAAGTTCATGTGGCCCCTCGATCTGAGGCGACTCGGCCCACGGACACCGCGCCATGCGGATTGCCTGACGACTCGCGGCGGTGGTGTGTCGAGACTTGCAAGGCCCAGATCGGACAGCTTGTGCAGATCCCAAGAGCGCCTATGGCGCGCCCGACACGCCCGAAAGGACGGCGGCCGACAGCCCGGCGACGGTGGTGCCTGACTGCGCGATGACGTTTGACACGAGTTCATCGTCGAGACGAAGAAGGCCGAGCAGAAGATGCCCGGGCACGATGCTGTTCGCGTGAAGTTCGACGGCCACCCGAAGCGCTAGCTTGAGCGATTGCTTTGCCTCGGGGGTGAAAGGCGGGCGGCGGCTTCTGCTTGCCCGGACGCGGCGATCCGGCGCTTGCTCTAGCGCTCCAGGACCGAACGTCTCCTCGACCGCGGCGCGCACCGCCTGGTATTCGATTCCGATGGCGCGCAACGACTCGGCATCGACGTGCCCGGTTGGCTGAAGGTCGACCCGCGGTAGCAGGCGACGGATGGCGGCCGGAGTGATCCCGCAGGCGTTTAGTGGTCCTCCCGCAGTCTCTTCGCGACTTTCGGCGCAGCCATAGAGCAGGTGACCAGCGCCGATGGAGTCCGAACCCAGCTCAAGGGCCAGGTCGTGGGCCTCAACGACGACGGCTCGGGTGCCATCGGTGAATCGCTCGAACATCTCATGGCCTCCTTCTCGAATCGGCTGCCCGCGCCCCACCGTGCTTTTGATGAACGGCCTGCTTGGACACGCCGAGGTCCGTGGCGATTTGGGACCAGGACCATCCGAGGTCGCGTGCACGATCGACTTGGAGCGATTCGAGCTGTTCCACGAGCCGCCTCAAGGATGCGACTGCGCGCAGTCCGACGGCAGGGTCAGCGCTTCCTGCACTGGCTGCAATGTCCGTGTATCCCATCTGCGTCAATATAACTTGTCGAATCGCTACCGTCAAGTGCAATTGACGAATCTATGGAACTCCGTGGCCCGACGTCGCAGCGCTCAGAACGGTCCGGACAGTTGACCGAGATCGTTGGTGAGCCGCACATTCTCGGCGTAGTCGACGGGGCAGGCGATAACCGACACTGCGTCGCAAGCCAAGGCTTCGTTGAGGGCCGGGAGCAGGTCGGCTGCCGAGCTCACGGCGAACCCCCGGGCCCCGAAACTTTCCGCATATGCCACGAAATCGGGGTTCGAGAACCCGACTTCGATGTCGTAGCCGAGTTCCAGTTCCATCTTCCATCTGATTAACCCGTAGGCGTCGTCCTGCCAGATCAGCACCGTCAAGGGGACGCGCTCACGTATGGCCGTCTCGATCTCCTGGGAATTCATCAGGAACGCCCCGTCGCCCACGGCAGCCAGCACTCGTCTTCCGGGCACAGCGAGCCTGGCCCCAATTGCTCCGGGCAGCGCGAACCCCATGGTGGACAGGCCATTGGAGAACAGGCAGGTGTTGGACTCGTAGGTGGGATACAGCCGGGCCATCCACATCTTCACCGCCCCGGTGTCGACGAGGACGATGTCGGAGCGGTCGAGGGCGGCACGAGTGTCGGACACGACGCGTTGAGGCTTGAGCGGGAAGCTGTCGTCTCCAGCGCCGCGGGCCAGCTCGTCGCTCAATAGCCGGCGTATCCTCGCGCCGCTTGTTCCCATCCCGAAGCGCCGGCCGGTAGCTGCAGCCAGTGCGTCCAGTGTGCGGCTCAGGTCGGCTTGAACGCCAACCTCGACGTCGTAGTGCGCGTCCACCTCGGCCGGGAAGCGACTCAGATGGAGGATTCGCTTGTCTCCGCCCGGGTTGATCCGCACCGGATCGAACTCCTGCAGCTCGTAGCCGACACTGACGATCACGTCCGCTTCGTCGAAACCAAAGTTGACGTAGTCACGGCTCATGAACCCCACCGCGCCAAGTGCGTGCGGATGATCATCGGGGAAAACGCCCTTGCCGTGAAAAGTAGTGGCTACCGGGACACCGAGCTGTTCCGAGAAGCGCTGTAGGGCTTGCGCCGCGCCGGCCCGGGCCGCGCCGTGTCCGTNNTCCGGCGAGAACGATGGGCCGGCGAGCCCCGTCCAGCACGGCTGCCGCCCGCTTGATCTGTGAAGGCGAGGGCTCGTCCGGCCGGGGAACATTCAGGTCGAGCGCGACGAGTTCCTCTGGCGCGGCCATTGCCTCGATGTCCTCGGGCACGGCCAGGTAGACGGC
>PLKG01000110.1 GCA_003140595.1 Acidimicrobiaceae bacterium
TGCTCAGTGTTTAGGAACGGTGGCGACCAGTACGGGAATCTTGCGGGTGGTCTTGACCTGGTACTCGGCATACGGCGGGTACGCAGCAACCGCGCGATCCCACCAGACCGTTCTCTCATCGCCGCTGACCTGCCGGACGACCACGTCAAAGGGCGCCGGCCCATCCTGGATCATCACGCCCTCCGGGTCGGAGATCAAGTTGTAGTACCAGACCGGGTGGGCCGGAGCTCCTCCCTTCGAGGCGACTAGGGCGTACTCCCCCTCATGTTCGACCTTCATGACCGGTGTCTTGCGGACCTTCCCGCTCTTGTTGCCGCGGGTCGTGACGATGATGATGGGCAATCCAGTGTCCATGAGAGTGTTCGCTCGCTGGCCTCCGGAGCTCTCATATTCGGCGACCTGGTCCCTGACCCACTCGGACGGACTCGGCTCGTACTCACCCTCTAGTGCCATGGTTCTCACTATAGGGAGCCGAGCCGGGCTCAAGGTCAGTTGATGGTGGCCGCGTAGTCCGGAACGTAGCGGTATCGATCGCGGGGCGGTCTCCGGTAATTGCCGACCGGGGTCCGCTCGGCCAACTTGGGCTTGGGCTGCTTACGCTGCTCGTAGGGGATCATCGACAGGAGGTGGGCGATGCAATTGAGTCTGGCCTTCTTCTTGTCGTCAGCCTCGACTTCGTACCACGGCGAGTCCGGCAGATCGCAGTGCGCGAACATCTCGTCCTTCGCCTTGGAGTACTGAACCCAGCGCTTGCGGCCCTCCAAGTCCATGTCGCTCAGCTTCCACCGCTTGAGAGGGTCGTTGAGGCGGTCCTTGAACCTCCGCTCCTGCTCCTCATCGCTCACCGAGAACCAGTACTTGACCAAGATGATGCCGTCGTCGATGAGCATCCGCTCGAACGCCGGGCACTGGCGGAAGAAACGGTGGTACTCCTCGTCGGTGCAAAATCCCATTACTCGCTCGACCCCGGCCCTGTTGTACCAACTCCGGTCGAACAGGACGATCTCCCCGCCCGCGGGGAGATGAGCGATGTAGCGCTGGAAATACCACTCGGTCTTCTCGCGGTCGCTAGGCGCAGGAAGAGCCGCTATCCGGCACCAACGAGGGTTGAGGTGCTCGGTGATCCGCTTGATCACCCCACCCTTGCCTGCTGCGTCGCGGCCCTCCACGACTATGACCACCCGCTTGCCCTCTTCGCGCACCCACTGTTGCATGCTCACCAGCTCCTGTTGGAGGCGGAGGAGGGCTTTGTCGTACTTGTCGTTGTCAGCCATGGGCTCATCCTGCACCACCGCGGCACGCCAGCCACCATCATTGGCGCCGCGTAGATCAATCGCCTTCCGCGATCAGTCCCAACGGAGCCTCGGCAACGGGCCTACCGGGCTGGGCCTCATGGCCGTGTCGGCTCCGACCGCGGAGAATCCCGAGCTTGGACATGGCAATCAGCCCGATGACCGTTGCGACGACGCAAGCAGCCGCGCCGACACCTAGGCCGATCCGCGCGCTTGCCGCGGCGACGATCCATCCGATCAAAGG
This sequence comes from Acidimicrobiaceae bacterium, assembly GCA_003140595.1. Lineage (GTDB taxonomy): Bacteria > Actinomycetota > Acidimicrobiia > Acidimicrobiales > Bog-793 > Fen-455. Next base: position 1,537 of record PLKG01000110.1, read on the forward strand.
ACCGCCTATCGGCGTCGTTCCCTGAAACGCGACCGCCCACAACGACATCACGCGACCGCGCATTGTGGGCTCTGCCTGAAGTTGCAGCGTCGTGTTCCCAGTAGCGATGAAAGTCACGCTCGCCCACCCGACCGCGGCGAGCGCAACGATCTCGACGGTCAGCAGCGGAGCGACCGCTGCCAGGCCGATCGCGACCCCGAACATCATGCCCGCCAGCGTGAAGTGCCGAAGCCCAGTACGCCCGCGAGCCGCCGTCACGAGGCCGCCGAACACCGCGCCGACACCCATGGCGGCGGTGAGGAACCCGTAGGTCGCGGAGCCCCCGTGGAAGGTCTGTTTCGCGACGACCGGCAGGGTCACTTGGAACTCGTAGGCGAGCATCCCGACAATCGCCATCATGACCAGGGGGGCAGCGAGCCGGGGCTCTCCTTTGACGTATCGGAAACCGTCACGCAACTGGCCTTTGGCGCGGCCGGTCGGCTCGGTCGGACGGAGCGCGCCGGTGTCCATGGAGACAAGCGAGTAGACGACGGCAACGAAGCTCAGAGCATTGGTGAGGAAGCACACGCTTTCGCCGACAGTGGCGATCAGCAGCCCCGCAATGGCCGGGCCGATGGCTCGCGCCACGTTCACCGTCGTGGAGTTGAGGCTGACAGCGTTGCGAAGCTGGTCTGCGCCCACCATCTCGAGCACGAAGGACTGGCGGGTCGGGTTCTCGAAGGTGTTGTTGAGGCCGAGCACGACGGCGAGGACACACAGCTCCCAAAAACGCACGACATGGGTGACCGCGAGCAGCCCGAGTACGAGGGCCTGGAGACCCATGAGCGACTGCAGGACGATCATCAGCCTGCGCTTGTCGACCCGATCGGCGATCACACCTCCATAAGGCCCGAGAACGAGAACGGGGAGCGTCTGCAAGGCGACCACGAATCCGAGCGCCGTGGCCGAGCGCGTCAACGTGTAGACGAGCCACGACTGTGCCACCGTCTGCATCCAAGTCCCGACGAGCGACACGGACTGGCCGAAGAAATAGCGCCGGTAGTTGGGGACCGAGAGTGCCGAGAACGTGCGACGCCCGAGCGCGGACACTCGGCTCATCGGCTGCTGCCGCCCACCGGCCCCGGCGCCTGAAGCCTCTCGGCCAACTCCTCCAAGACCGGGAGTGCCATGACGACGGCTCCGCGTTCGGTGGGAGAGAGCTCCTCGAGCCTCTTGGACAACGCATCATTGCGCTCGGAGCGGATCCGCTCGAGCAGGCGGCGGCCCTCCGCAGTTGCTTCCACGCGACAGACCCGGCGGTCCTCTTCGTCACCGAGCCTTCGGATCAGGCCCGCTGTTTCGAGTCTGGGGACGAGACGCGAAAGCATCGTCGGGTTGAGCCCGGCAAAGCCTGCCAGGTCTGACAACCGGATCGGTCCGCGACGCTCGGCGGCCACGAGCACGTCCACTTCCGTCGCTGTCAGCGAGCCGGCAGCCTCAGTTGGCCGGAGCCGCCGAGAAAGCCTTGCCACCGCGATCCGAAGGCGCGCCGCGCTCAGTTCCTGTCCCCCACTCGCAATTGCGTCCTGCCCAGCCATCCTCGGACCACCCATCTACTTGCTTGCCGGCAAGCATTATATCGGGTGGTCCAGCTCGACACGGTCACCCCAACGCGCCGCACGGGCGCGCTTGTAGACCTCGCCATCACGCCGGCTGACGACACGCTCGCCGAGACCGTCCGCTTCGCACACGAAGAGCCGCACGTGGCCCTTGTGCGGACGCGGCGAGCGCACCAACCGGGCTACGGGAACAGCCGGTGGGCTCGCCGACACGACGAGATACGAGTACTTCTCGTCCTCGTACCCGAGCCGTGCTCCCTTGAGCTCCCGGTGCAAGCTCGACCGCTCCAGACGTACCGCGAAGTGACACCAGTCCGCACCAGCCATTGGACAACGGTCGTCGTGCGGGCAGGGGGCTGTTACGTGAGCTCCCCATGAGACGAGGGCGCTCCTTGCAGCTCGCAACCGTTCGAAGCCCGCTGGAGTCCCTGGTTCGACCAGTACAAGCTCGCCGCGAGTGTCCCCCCACCATCGCTCGAGCGCCGGGTACTCGCGATCGCGTCCGAGCTCCCCGAGAAGGTAGGCCGCGACAACGAGATCGCTCTTTGGACCCGTCACCTCGCAGGCATCTCCCACGGTCCACACCGCACCGGCCAAGACGCCGGGCGAGCCCATCGTCGCGAGCCGTGCTCCGAGCACAGCCATATCTCCCTCGCGTTCGACAAGTTCGGCATGCTCTATCGACGGGAAGACCGCCGCGGCCGCCCAGGTGGCAGTTCCCGGACCGGCTCCCAGGTCAAGGAGGCTCGTGGGCGCCCAGTCCGGCTTCAGCGAGGCGAGCTCGGACAGCACTCTGCGGGTCACAGCGAACGTGGCCGGGACTCGGGTGGCGAGGTAAGCCTGCAGCTGTCCTGCGGCGAAACCGCGGGACTCCTCGGTCATCTCCCCGGATCGATATCTTTCCGACAACGCCCAGGCAGGACCGCTCAGGTCGCGGCCGCGAAGGCCGGCCAGCTCAGTTTCGATCGCAGCCTTGAAGGTCGCGCCCACCTCGTCGATGCCTTGCTCCTGGCTCAATTGCGCACGCCAGCGACAGGTCTGCCGTCCTCCAGGTACTGGCATGTGCGCCCGCCGACCGCGGAACGTACACGACGGCGTATGGGCCCGCTCAACAGGCCGAGCGCCTCGGCCACCGGCACGAAGCGGAACTCGGAGATCTCCTCCGGTTGAACCTCGACGCGTCTCAGGCCCGCGGCATCGGGCACACCGCAGTCGAACAGGAATCGCATGCCACCAGGCCGGCCCTGCCGCGGCCGGAGGAAGTCGACACAGGCGAGCCGCCCGGTGTCGATCTCGATTCCGCACTCCTCTCGGGCCTCCCGCCGGCAGGCCTCCCACGGTGTCTCTCCGCCTGCCTCGACCTGCCCGCCAGGGATCGTCCAACCCGCCTTGTAGGTCGGTTTCAAGATGAGCAAGCGGCCAGCCACGTCGAAGATGAGAGCGCCGGCCGATGCCGGGATCTTCGGGATCTCACAATGCGCTTCTTCCATTGCACGAAGCCTGGCACGTTACGATCTTGCGAATGCCGCATCCCAGCTGGTACCTCGACGAGCTGGCCCATGCTGGATCCGAGCACCTCGAGGCGAACTATGTCGCACGCTATGAAGTCAAGGCTGGTCCGGGGGCGAAGCGAGCACGCCCCTCGACCTACGCCAGGAATCTCTGCTTGAAGAGCTGAGTCTCCCGCCTAGACATGACACCGCCTCGTGTGACTCAAAGATCCCCGACCTTGAGTGACTCGGTTACCGAGCACAAAGAGATGCCCGGACCGGAGATCTCCTTGAGCGCCCGTGAAGCACGAAGGGTCGCGCTCTCGGCGCAGGCACTCCTCGGACCGCGTCTTGAGGGAGGACCGGCGGCGGTGCTGCGCCGGGTCCGAGCCGTTCAGCTCGACACGATCTCGGTCCTCGCCCGATCACACGAGCTGACCACCTTCGCACGCGTTGGGCCGATAGGGCGG
>PLKG01000171.1 GCA_003140595.1 Acidimicrobiaceae bacterium
CTGACGCCGACCTCCTCGAGCCACGCCACGGCGCCTTCGATCGCTTCAGGGGCACCGGCGAGCTCGCATATGATCCAGCCTTGGTGGGCCTCGACGCTCGCTCTGCGAATATTCGGCTCAACGTCGAAGCGGCGGACCAGCTGTGCCACCACCGGCTCGCGAACCAGCTCCTCGGGGAATGTGAGACGGACTCGGGTTTTCATCGGCGAACCTCCGTCGAATCTGCGGCCGCACGGGAAAGGTTGCCCGAACGCAGACCCTCGAGATCGAGGGTGACGTAGCGGTACCCGGCGGCACGGACCGCTGCGACGATCTGGTCACGAATGTAGACCGCACGATCGAGGTCTTCGAGAGGTAGCTCGATTCGGGCGAGATCGCCGTAATGGCGGACCCTCAGGGCGTCGAATCCGAGCCGCCGCAGGGACGACTCTGCAGACGCGACCCGGTCCAGGATCCCAAGCGTGACCGGGGTGCCGTGCGGCAGCCTCGATGCTAGGCACGCAGCTGCAGGGCGGTCCCAGGTGCTCAGTCCGAGCGCCTGGGACACATTGCGGACCGTCGCTTTGTCCAGACCCGCCTGGACGAGAGGAAACACCGCACCGCGCTCAGCGCTCGCCTTCTGTCCCGGCCTGTGGTCGTTGAGGTCGTCGAGATTGACTCCCAGAACAACCGTTGCCCGTTCGGTCTCGGCCAACGGCACCAGGACGTCCATCAACTCGCGTTTGCAGTGGTAGCAGCGGTCGAGGTCGTTGCGCACATAGTCGGGGTCGTCGAGCTCGTTTGTCTTGACAGCCACCCAGCGCAAGCCCCACTCGTCTGCGATCCGAGAGCAGTGCGCCAGGTCCTCCGGAGCGAGAGACGGAGAAACCGCGGTAGCGCAGAGCACCTGTCCTGCTCCGAGGAGCCTCGTGGCGACAGCTGCGACCAACGCCGAGTCGGCGCCGCCGGAGAAGGCGACGACGACTCGCCCGATACGTTCAACCACGGCCTGTAATCGGGCGAGTGCGCTGTTTTCCAGTCCTGCCGGATCGTCCGGCGTTTCAGCGGATGCCGACGCCACTTAGGACCTCCGCCGGCTCTCCGATGATCCCGGTGTAGAAGGGGCCGAACTCCGCGAAGCGCGTAGAGGCTTCGTCAAAGCGCATGGCGTAAACGCACTCCTTGAGGTCGTCGGGGTGCACTCCGAAAAGCGTTACCCCCCACTCCCAGTCGTCCAGTCCGGCAGAGCCCGTCACGAGCTGGAGCACCCGACCGCGGAATTCGCGACCTGCCGCCCCGTGTCCTCTCATGAGCTCCATCCGGTCCTCGAAGCTCAGCGCATACCAGTTCTCGGCCCCCGGGGCACGGCGCTTGGACATCGGATAGAAGCACATGGCCGGCTTGCCGTCTGGTGGGAGCGTCGGGTACAGACGGGCCTGTTTCATCTCCTCGGGCACCCCGGCGGCGTACTCGGACACCTCGGTCAGCGACACGTAGGAGTCGGCGACGTCCAGGCCACCGGTCTGCAACTCGGTTTGCAGCCGGCGCAGCCTCTTAAGGTCCGGGCCGAGGCCCAGAACGCAGACGTCGGCCTTGTGCCCCAGCATCGCCGCAGTCACAACTTGGTAACCGTCCTTGCGCGCAGCATCGATCGCATGGATAAGTGAGCGGACCTCGGCGCCGGGCCTCGGTTTGCAGAACAGGTGCAGTACGCCCCACCCGGTCCTCGGGCTGACCGGCGAGTTGTCGAGCACAGGGAGTTCGAAAGCCACGGCTGGGAGTCTACGGATCGCCCGAGAATCCGGCTCCGGTCCCCTTCTGACGGGAGTCCTCTGGAGAGCCTGCGAACCTGCCCCGAACGCGTCACCAGGGACGCCCTGGGGCGTCCCTGGTGATCGTGGGTTCAGCTAACCCGTGGCCTTCGGATCAGTAGTCCTCCATGCCGCCGCCGGGAGGCGAGGCGGGAGCCTTCTCCTCAGGCTTGTCCACAACGACCGCCTCGGTCGTGAGGAACAGGGCTGCGATCGAGGCCGCGTTCTGCAGGGCGGACCGGGTCACCTTGGCGGCGTCGATCACGCCGGCCTTGAACAGGTCCTCGTAAACGCCGGTCTGTGCATTCAGGCCGTGGGCGCCCTTCAGGCTCTTGACCTTCTCGACCACGACACCGCCTTCGAGACCTGCGTTGACCGCGATCTGCTTCAGCGGCTCCTCGACAGAGCGGGCCACGATCCTGGCACCTGTCGCTTCGTCGTCGTCCAGCTTCTCGGCCGCGTCCAGGATGGCCTGCTGCGAGCGGAGCAGCGCCACACCTCCACCTGGGACGACGCCCTCTTCGATGGCAGCTTTGGTCGTCGAAACGGCGTCCTCGATGCGGTGCTTCTTTTCCTTGAGCTCGACCTCTGTCGCCGCACCTACCTTGATGACCGCGACCCCGCCGGAGAGCTTCGCCAAGCGCTCCTGCAGCTTCTCCCGGTCATAGTCGGAGTCGGTGTTCTCGATCTCGGTCTTGATCTGGCTGATCCGGCCCTTGATGTCGGCGTCGTCACCGGCACCTTCCACGACCGTCGTCTCGTCCTTGGTGACCACGATCTTGCGGGCCCGGCCGAGCAGGTCCAGGGCCACGTTATCGAGCTTGAGCCCGACCTCTTCAGTTATGACCTGGCCGCCGGTCAGGATCGCGATGTCCTGAAGCATGGCCTTGCGGCGCTCGCCAAAGCCCGGAGCCTTCACGGCGGTGCTGCGGAACGTGCCGCGGATCTTGTTCACGACAAGGGTGGCAAGTGCCTCACCCTCGACGTCCTCGGCGATGATCATGAGGGGCTTGCCCGTCTGCATGACCTTCTCGAGTACCGGGAGCAGGTCGCGGACCGCCGAAATCTTCGAGCCCACGAGCAGGATGTACGGGTCCTCGAGGACGGCCTCCATACGGTCGGTATCGGTGACGAAGTACGGAGAGATGTAGCCCTTGTCGAACCGCATGCCTTCGACCAGCTCCATCTCCATGCCGAAGGTCTGCGACTCTTCGACGGTGATGACGCCGTCCTTGCCGACCTTGTCGATGGCCTCGGCGATCATCGAGCCGATCTCGTCGTCGGCAGAGGAGATGGACGCGACCTGAGCGATCTGGTCCTTCGCGTCGATCTCCTTTGAGAGCTGCTTCAGCCGTGCGACGGCCGTCTCGACGCCCACCTCGATGCCACGCTTGAGCGACATCGGGTTCGCGCCGGCAGCGACGTTGCGCAGGCCCTCACGGACCATGGCGCCGGCGAGAACAGTCGCGGTCGTCGTTCCGTCACCGGCGACGTCGTCGGTCTTCTTCGCCACTTCCTTGACGAGGTCTGCTCCGACCTTTTCCCACGGGTCTTCGAGATCGATCTCCTTTGCGATGGAGACGCCGTCGTTCGTGATCGTCGGAGCGCCCCACTTCTTCTCCAGCACGACGTTGCGACCCTTCGGGCCAAGCGTCACCTTCACGGCGTCAACGAGCTGGTTCATGCCATTCTCGAGGGCCCGGCGGGCCTGCTCGTCGAAGGCGATCAACTTCGGCATTTTGGGGATGTCCTCCTTGGGCTGAACGGATCCATAACCGTTAGCACTCTCATGGTTCGAGTGCTAATAGCAAACCACGCCAGAGGCGGCCGCGCAACTGCGCCCCTGAGTCGCCAGGTCGGGGCCCTCAACGTCGAGGGGCTGTGAGCACCCCTGCGCTTGGGTCAGCCGCCGGCGACCGCAGGGATGATTGACAAGGTGGTGCCGACGGGGAGCGCCGTGTCGAGGCCTTGGAGGAAGCGGACGTCCTCGTCTGCGACGAACAAGTTCACGAAGCGCCGCAGCGTGCCCTGCTCGTCGAGCAGACGTGACCTCATCCCCGGATGTTCGCGTTCGAGCACGTCAATGGCCTCGCGCACAGTCAGGGCTTCCACTTCGAGCTCACCTGCACCCGCGGTCAGCGGCCTGAGCTGGGTGGGGATGCGAACCGTCACGCTCATCGTTTCGCCGCCCTCAGGTTCCCGTCACGACCGAGCAGGTCGGCGACAGCTTGGAGTGTCGGCGGGATCGTTGCCGACGGCCCGACATGACCGGCGAGTGCCTCGACGGTCTTGAGGCCGTTGCCGGTGATATAGATGACGACGCTCTCATCGGCTCGCACAATACCGGCGCTGGCCAGTTTGACGAGCGTCGCCACCGTGACGCCGCCCGCGGTCTCGGCAAAGATCCCCTCCGTGCGTGCGAGCAGGCGGATCCCGTCGATGATCTCCGCGTCGGTGACAGCGGCGATCGCACCGCCACTGCGACGAACTACCTCGAGGGCGTACCAGCCGTCCGCCGGGTTGCCAATTGCGAGCGACTTCGCGATCGTCGCGGGCTTGACAGGCCGCACATGGTCGGCTCCCTCAGCGAAGGCGGTCGCAACGGGCGAGCAACCCTCGGCCTGCGCACCGGAGATCCGGACCTCGCGCTCAAACTCGACGAGGCCGAGCTCTGTGAGCTCACGAAACCCCTTGTCGATCTTGGTGAGCTGGCTTCCCGACGCGATCGGGACCACGACATGGTCGGGGAGCCGCCAACCGAGCTGCTCGGCGACCTCGAAGGCCAACGTCTTCGAACCTTCGGCGTAGTAGGGCCGGATGTTGACGTTCACGAAAGCCCAGGACGCGAACTCGCTGGCCAACTCCGCGCAAAGCCGGTTCACATCGTCGTAGCTGCCGTCGACAGCGACGAGGTGCCCACCGAAGACGGCGGTGGTGATGAGCTTCACCTCCTCGAGGTCATGCGGCACGAACACGAACGACTCCATGCCCACCCGGGCGGCGTGCGCGGCGACCGAGTTCGCCAGGTTGCCGGTGGACGCACACGCCGCGATGCTGAACCCGAGCTCACGGGCCTTGGTGAGCGCTACGCCGACGACCCGGTCCTTGAACGAGCCCGTCGGGTTGCGAGTGTCGTCCTTCACCCAGAGCTCGCCGAGACCGATCTCGGCCGCCAGGCGGTCGGCGCGCACGAGCGGCGTGAACCCGGTTCCGAGGTCGACCGGCGACTCGGCCGATACGGGAAGCAGGTCCGCGTAGCGCCACATGCTGAGCGGCCCCGCCGCGATCGTCTCGCGGGTGATTGTTCCGTGCTGCGCCTTGTGGTCGTAGGCGACCTCGAGCGGCCCGAAACAGAACTCGCAGACGTGGATCGCCTCGGCCGCGTACATGTGCGCGCACTCCCGACAGCGGAGCCCAAGGACATGACCCACAGAACCCTCCTCATCGTTCGGGCATTGGCACCTGGCACAGCCCTCAGGGCTCTTGCTGGTTGTCGCGGCTTTCTTCGGGCCCGATCCCTCGGCCGCTCTGGATGATTGGCCACAAGTGTGGACGACATCCGGCCCCACGTCAAAGGTTGCTCGCCAGCGCCGAGGCTTGCCCGACTGTGTGAAAGCCGTCGGTATCCCAGGCCCTAACCTGGCGTAGCGACGATGGCTACCGTTCCCGACGTTACGATGCCGATTGCCTCCTACCACCACGCCGACTTCCCTGTTGGCGAACTGCGAACGCTGAAGAAGGAAGTGCAGATCTCTGTCTGCATCCCCGCCCGGAACGAGGAAGCAACCATCGGAGCGATCGTCGAGACCGTGCGCCGCGATCTCGTCGAGGGCGCCGGGCTCGTCGACGACCTGCTCGTGGTCGACGACCGTTCCCACGACGCGACCGCCGTGGTTGCCTTCGCAGCAGGGGCCCGGGTCGTCTCGGTACCGACGTCAGAGCCCTCGACGGAACCCGGGGTCGGCAAGGGCGAGGCGATGCGCCGGGGACTCGCCGCGAGCAACGGCGACATCGTCGTGTTCCTGGACGGGGATGTGGAGAACTTCGGGATGCACTTCGTGACGGGCCTTCTCGGCCCGATTCTCGCCTTCCCCCACATCGTCCTGGTGAAGGCGTGTTACCGCCGACCGTTCGGTGAGTGCCCGACCGGTGGCGGGCGGGTCACCGAGCTCGTGGCGCGGCCGCTCGTGTTGTTGTTGTTCCCCGAGCTCTCAGGAGTGGTCCAGCCACTCGCGGGTGAGGTGGCGGTGCGGCGACGGGCTCTTGAACAGATCGAGCTCGCCGACGGCTACGGAGTCGAGCTCGGGATGCTGATCGACCTGTCACGCCGTTATGGCGCGGGGTCGATCGCCCAGGTCGACCTCGACGTTCGCGCGCATCGCAACCGGCCGCTTCACGAGCTTGCCCCTCAGGCGCGTGACGTGCTGGACGTCGCACTGCGGCGCGCAGGGCTCCGGGTCGCATGACCGGGTTCAGCCTCGTCGTCGTCTCCAACCGGGGACCTTTCACCCTCGTGGACGGTCCCGACGGGAGAGTCGAGTTCCGACCGGCCGCTGGGGGTGTGGCGCCCAGCCTGACCGCCGCACTGGGTGAGGAGTCGGCGACGTCGGGCAGCGCGGCACTCTGGGTCGCGGCAGCCATGACCGAGGCAGATCGCGTGCATGCCTCCGGCGTCGCGGTGGCCACCGGACAGGACTCGCTCAAGCTGCGCATGGTCTCCGTCACGACCGAGATCGGGCGAGCGGCCATAGACGTGATCGCGAACGGGACCCTGTGGTTCTTGCACCACGGGTTGTTCGACCATGCGCGTCGCCCACGTTTCGACCGCGTCTGGCACGAGGCATGGGGAGGGTACCGCCTGTTCAACGAGGCCTTTGCCGACACGATCGCGGAGGAGGCCGCGACAGGTGCGACCGTCGTCGTGAACGACTACCACCTGGCCCTCGTCGGAGGGTATCTGGCGAAGCGCCGACCAGATCTCAAGACCGCGTTCTTCTCGCACACGCCGTTCTGTTCTGCAGATGACCTCGCCATGATGCCGGACGGCCCCCGCCTCGAGCTGATGGAGTCCATGTCCGGTTTCGGGGCCTGCGGCTTTCATACGCTGCGGTGGCGCGACGCGTTCGTTCGGTGCACGTCGGCCGTTGGTGTCGAGGCGCCCGCGACCTTCGTGGCCCCGCTCGGCGCAGATCCGGCGAGACTCGACGAGGTGGCTGGCACCGCGGCCTGTCGATCACGCCTCGCACGCCTTGAGGAGGAGCTCGACGGCCGGACGTTGCTTGTGCGCAGCGACCGCGTCGAGCTCTCAAAGAACCTGATTCGCGGCTTTCTCGCATTCGACGAGCTGCTCGAGAGCTCCGCTCAGTGGCGGGGGCGGCTCGTGTTCCTGGCGCGGGTCTACTCGTCGCGCGAGTCGCTGCCGGAGTATCTCGCGTACCGGACCGAGGTCCAACACGTCGTGGCCAGGGTGAACCAACGCTGGGGCGCACCCGGCTACACGCCGGTCGTCCTCGACCTCGAGGACGACTTCGCGGGCACTGTGGCCGCATTGCGACGCTACGACATGCTGCTTGTCAACCCGGTACGAGACGGCCTCAACCTCGTCGCGATGGAAGGGCCAGCAGTCAACGAACGCGACGGCGTGGTCGTGCTTTCACGCGAAGCAGGTGCCCACGACGAGCTCGCGGACGTGGCGATTGGCATCAACCCCTTCGACGTGACCGGGACGGCGGCTGCGATGGCGCGCGGTCTGTCAATGAGCCGTGCCGAGCGCGAGGACCGGGCCGCAGAGCTGCGGCGCCGAGCACGGTCCCGCACCCCGGCTGACTGGCTGGCTGAGCTACGACGCGTCGCGAAGGTTCCCGCCGACGGGGATATGGGTACCTGGAGTCGGCCGGATCTTTAGGGCTTGTAAAGTCGAGCTGCCAAAGCGATCAGGAAGCCGACTGCAGCGCCCGGCCCGTCGAGGACGAGGTCGGCCGCGTCGACAAGGCTTCGGGGCGCATCGGCCCCGGCCACCGCGATCTTCACCGTTTGGACCCCGGAGGATGCCCTGAGCGTGTCGAGCGCTTGGTACGCGGGAAGATCCCCGTCATCGTCGCCGAGATACGTGGCCCTCTCCAGGTCACCGCACAACTCGGTGACTACAGTCCCCTTGTCGATACCGAGAGGAGGTACGAGTTCCACGCTCGCCTTGCCCGGTCGGGGCAGAAGGCCGTGCTCGGCTCCCACGCCGAGGACGACTTCTTTGGTACGAGCCACAATCGCCTCCAGATCGCTGCCCGAGGCGCCGATCGAGCGCCAATGGGCCGTGACCCCGTACTCCTTGTCCTCGACCAGGATGCCGGCGGGCAGGGTGGCCCGGAGTTGATCTCCGGCAGTCGCGATCACCGGGCGCCAGGCCACCACCCCGGTGCGTAGCCGGACCGAGCCGTCGGGCAGGCATTCCTCGAGCCCGTGAAGGCCGAAGGCCCGAAGTGGAGACCGGTAGCTGGTCAGCTCGAGGCGATCGGCGAGAAACCTCGCCGGACGCCCGGAGACGACGACGACGACGGCCAATTCACTAGCAAGCTCGTGAAGAGCGCCAAGCGCGCCGGGCAACGCCCGGGCCGCTGTCAGATCTACAACGATCGGCGCGATGGTCCCGTCGTAGTCGCAGCCGAGTCCCGCGCGTTGAGGGACCTTTGCGAGAAGTTCGAGAGCGAAAGATTCGGTTATCAGTCCGCGAACCCTCTTACACCTGGCGGTGTCAACGCGGACGACGTTCGAGCCTGGGACCGCCTTCGAAACGGTCTCGACGCCGACGAACTATCCGGCGTTTCACACGGTGGATCACGAGCGGATCGTATGCGAAGGCCTCGGGCGAGTCGGCCAACCTTCTCAGCACGCCGTAGTAGGCACCCGGGGAAAGTCCCAGCCGCTCTCGGATTGCCTGGCGTTTCGACGGCGAAGACAACCACCAGTCGCGTTCTACATCGAGCACACTGCGTTCCCGATCCGTCAGCGTCATCTCACCTGACAATGCCAATTCCAGCCCCGCGAAGCAAGGACCCTCACCTGTGATGCCGGACGCGTGTGCCTTTTCGGGCAGACTTCAGGGCCGGGATGACCAATTCGGTGAGCTATCTCGCGGCGTTCGGCGGCGGTGTCGCGTCCTTCGTGTCACCTTGTGTGCTGCCGATCATCCCGGGTTATCTCTCGGTCCTCACAGGCCTTGACCTCACCGACGCCGTGCAGGGATCGCGCCATCATCTTCTTCGGATTGCCCGCGACACGGCGTTGTTCGTGGTCGGCTTCACCGTCGTGTTCGTGCTCTTGGGCATAACGGCCACGACTATCGGCAGCGCCATCTTCCGGGACAAGGAGCTGCTGTTGCGGATCTCGGGGGCGCTCGTGGTGGCGATGGCGCTGTTCCTAGCGGGCTCGCTCGTGCTGAAGCGACCGGGCTGGTACCGGGAAGTCAGGTTTCACCCGAGACTCGAGCGCTACGGGCCGTTCGCAGCGCCAATCGCAGGTGCCGCGTTCGGGTTCGGCTGGCAACCGTGCCTCGGGCCGATACTCGCCTCGGTCAGCGCGGTTGCAATGACGTCGGGGTCGGCGACGCAGGGAGCGGTTCTACTGAGCGTCTATTCGTTGGGCTTAGGGATCCCGTTTCTCATCGTCGGCTTGGCACTCGGCCGGTTGTCGGGAGTGCTCTCGTTCGTCCGCAGGCATTCTCAGGTCATCACGATCTGCTCGGTCGTAGTAATGGGCGCGTTCGGTGCCCTGTTGTTCACCGACAAGCTGACCTATGTGACGAGCGAGCTCGAGAGTCTGATGCGCGCGATCGGACTGGGTGGACTGGTAACCGCCGGATGAGAGCCGGTCAGACTCGCGCGAGCGCCCTCACGACGAAAGGCAGGATGCCGCCATGCCACAAGTACCCAGCTTCGCCAGGCGTGTCGACGCGCAGCACCACCTTGAAGACGCGGTCGTCGGCCGCGACGGTGAGCTCGCGCCCGACTAACTCTGCGGTCGACGTCCCGCAAAGGCCTGTCAGGTCGATCGACTCACGGCCCGTGAGTCCGAGGGACTCCGCACTTTCGCCGTTTGCGAACTGCAAGGGCAGCACGCCCATGCCAATCAGGTTAGAGCGGTGGATCCTTTCGAAGCTCTCTGCGATCACCGCGCGGACACCCAACAGCGCCGGACCCTTTGCCGCCCAGTCACGTGAGGAACCCGACCCGTACTCCTTGCCGGCTATCACCACGAGCGGCACACCCTCTGACTGGTAGCGGACGGCGGCTTCGAAGATCGTCATCTGCTCGCCGTCTGGCAGGTGCACAGTCACTCCGCCCTCGGTACCGGGCACGAGACGGTTGCGGATGCGAGGGTTGGCGAAGGTTCCCCGGATCATTACCTCGTGGTTGCCACGCCGGGCGCCGTATGAGTTGAACTCGGCGACGGTGACGCCGTGGCTCTGCAGCCACAGACCCGCCGGGCTCGACGGCCTGATCGATCCCGCGGGCGAGATGTGATCCGTCGTGACGCTGTTTCCGAGGACAGCCAGCACTCTCGCGCCGGTGACGTCCGTCAGCGGCTTCGGCTCGGCCTGCATTCCCTCGAGAAACGGGGGCCTCTGCACATAGGTCGACTGGGCATCCCACGAGTAGCGCTCTCCCGTCGGCACTTCGAGAGATCGCCAGTTGTCGTCGCCAGTCGTGACGTTCGCGTACTCGCGGCGGAACATCCCGGCGTCGACTGCCTGCTCGAGCACTTGGGCGACCTCATGCGAAGAGGGCCAGACCTCAGCCAGCAGTACCGGGCGGCCATCGTCCGAGACGCCGAGGGCCTCGGTCGTGAGGTCGATGTTCATGGTGCCTGCGAGCGCGTACGCGACCACCAGTGGCGGGGAGGCGAGGTAGTTCATCCGGACATCAGGATGGATCCTCCCCTCGAAATTACGGTTGCCCGACAGCACGGCTGCGCTCGCCAGGCCATAGGTGTTGATCGCCTCGGAGATCTCCGGTAGCAGCGGACCGGAGTTGCCTATGCAAGTGGTGCAGCCGAAGCCCACGAGTCCGAAGCCGAGCTTTTCGAGACAGGGGGTCAAACCGGCACGATCCAGGTAGTCCATGACTACCCGTGAGCCTGGAGCGAGGCTCGTCTTCACCCAGGGCTTGGAGTTGAGACCGAGCTCGATGGCCTTCTTCGCCACGAGGCCGGCAGCGATCATCACCTGCGGGTTGGAAGTGTTCGTGCAACTGGTGATCGCGGCGATCACCACGTGGCCGTGCTTGAGGTCGCACTCTGTGCCGTCGGCGAGGCGCACGTGTGCCCGGGCGTCGACGGCGGCGCCGTCGTGCCCCGGAGACGCTGGGTCATGTTCGGGAAGAGAGCGTGGGAGGGCTTCGACGAACATGGCCTTAGACCTTCGCAGCGGAATGCGGTCCTGGGGGCGCGATGGGCCGGCGAGGCTGGGCTCGATCGACGAGAGGTCGAGCTCGATCCGCTCCGAAAAGACGGGCTCGGCCGTTTCGTCGTGCCACAGCCCCTGATGCTTGGCGTAGGCCTCCACCAGCCTGCAAAGCTCCTCGGGGCGGCCCGTCAACCTCAGGTAGCGCAGAGTCTCAGAGTCGATGGGAAAGATCGTGGCCGTCGAGCCGTACTCCGGCGACATGTTCCCTATAGTCGCCCGGTTCTCGAGCGGCACCTTTGCGACCCCTGGGCCGTAGCACTCGACGAACTTGCCGACGACGTTGTGACTCCGGAGAAGCTCTGCAGCGGTGAGGACAAGATCGGTAGCAGTCGTGCCCTCCGGAAGCTCGCCAGTGAGGCGCAGACCCACCACTGGCGGAACGAGCATAGAGATCGGCTGGCCGAGCATTGCCGCCTCCGCTTCAATGCCTCCGACACCCCAAGCGAGCACGCCAAGCCCGTTCACCATGGGGGTGTGCGAATCGGCGCCCACGACAGTGTCGGGATAAGCGGCCCCTCCGGCGTCGGTGAACACGACACTGCTCAGGTACTCGAGGTTGACCTGGTGGCAGATACCAGCACCGGGCGGCACGACACGCATGGTCGAGAAGGCTTGCTGTCCCCAGCGCAAGAACCGGTACCGCTCGGCATTGCGCTCGTACTCGAGGGAAGTGTTGACCTGGAGGGCGTCGCGGCGCGCGTAGGCGTCGACAACCACGGAATGGTCGACCACGAGGTCGACGGGCACGAGCGGGTTGATCCGGTTCGCCTTGCCACCGAGCGTCTCGATGGCGTCCCGCATGGCGGCGAGATCGACGACGCACGGCACGCCCGTAAGGTCTTGCAGGAGGATGCGCGCCGGCGAGTACGCGATCTCGCGCGCAGCTCCACCGGTCTCGTGACGCGCCAGGGCCTCCACGTCCTCGGCCTTGACACTCACGCCGTCTTCGTGACGTAGCAGGTTCTCGAGGAGGAGCTTGATCGAGTAGGGAATCCGTCCCAGGTCAGCGACTCCATCGAGTGCCGACAAGCGGTGGATGCGGTACCGCTGGTCACCGACGTCCAGGCTGTCTTCCGCACCGAAGCTGTTTCGTCCGGTCATTTCCGTCTGTGTCTCCTCGCTTGCACTTTAGGCAGTGGGGCGTCGTCCTAGGCAGTGATCACCGAGGCTCCGGGGTTGACCCGGTCGCGGAGCTTACGAAGGGCGGCTGTCAAGGCGAGCTCCTCGTCGGGATCGAGGACCCCGTCGAGGAGCTCGGCGAGCTGGCCCCGGTGGATGTCCAGCGCCTCGCGCATGCGCGCCTCGCCGGAACCGGTGAGCGCGGCGAACGCGCCCCGGCGGTCCTCACGACAGGCCTCGCGCCGCACCAGACCGGCTTCGGACAGGCGGTCGACAGCGCGCGTGAGGCCGCTGGGGGTAAGATCAGTTTGAGCGGCCAAGTCACTCATTCGCAGTCGGCCACCTGACGTTCGGGCAAGCCGGATCAGGATCTCGAAGTCCTGTCCAGCAAGTTCGCACTGGCGCTCCAACGGCGCGTCGACCGCTCGATGCAATCCCGAAGCCGTCTCGAAGATGAGACCGACGAGCGTGATCCGGTCCATTTCTGTCACCGGGTCGGGTGCGCCTGCCGATTCCACCCCAACAGCCTAACGTGGGCTCGGGAATAGTTGTGTACGCAATCAGTTATATAAATTGGTTGCGCAAGCAAATGAACTGTAGTCCCCTCAACTCAAGGAGCCTCAACATGACCGATACAGTCACCCCCGTCACCACCAGGGTCGTAAACGGCCTGACGCTGCCCACTACCGGCACATTCGTGCTCGACAAGTCGCACACCGAGGTCGGTTTCATAGTGCGACACCTCATGGTTTCCAAGGTTCGCGGCCGTTTCACCGATTACGAGGGCACCATCGTCGTCGCCGACGACCCGTCGGAATCATCGGTCGAGGTGACGATCCAGGCGACGAGTATCAACACCAACGACGAGGGTCGTGACAACCACGTCCGGACCAACGACTTCCTCGCTGTCGCCGAGTACCCGACACTCACTTTCCGTAGCACGAAGGTGGAACTGGGTTCGAAGGGTGATTGGAGGGTCACCGGAGACCTGACTGTCCGTGGCGTGACTCGCCCGGCTGTCTTGGACGTCGAGTTCGAGGGCGTCATCCAGGACCCCTGGGGCAATCAGCGCCTCGGGTTCACAGCCTCCGGCGAGATCGACCGCAACGATTTCGGGGTGAGCTTCAACGCCGCTCTGGAGACCGGCGGCTTCGTAGTCTCGCCGAAGGTCAAGCTCGAGATCGAAGCCGAAGCCGTCCGCCAGGCCTAGCTCCGCTTGCAAGTCGTCCCGTCGGCCAGAGCTGGGCCGGCGGGACTGAGCAATTCCCAGGGGCTGCTGCCCCCGTCCACGTGTGCCAATCGGCCCTTGTCTACTGTGTAGCTGGTGACCGTCTCGGCAGTTAGATTTCAGTTGTGAGCGCGTCGATCGAACCGGGGCCGGACGTTCTCGGAATTCACGCCCATCTTCTTGCATCGATCCCCGGCGTCCTGGTTCTCCTGGATGCTCGCGGTATCGTGCGTTTTGCATCGGGCCAGGTCGAGCACCTCGGCGGCGAGTCGGTGGATGTCTTGGTCGGCTCGGAGCTCAGCAGCCATCTCGAGCCGAAGGACCGACCCCTTTTGACCTGGTTGCTGGCCGCATCCGCGTCGAAGTCGCCCGAGCAGCTGACCGGCCCGGTCCGCCTGCCCTATCTCCATACCGATGGAAGGCCGCGGCTCGCCGAGGCCTGGGCGCTCAACCGGCTGGCCGATCCGGCCCTTGCAGGCTTCGTGGTCCTGCTGCTACTCGAGAGCGCCTACGACCACTTCGATCAAGTTCTCGCTTCTGCCCAGGTCGGGGTCGCGCTGGAAGACAATCTGTCGGCTCTTGCCGGCGCCCTGGCGCTCCCGCCGGTGCTCGGGGAGTCGTTTTTTGTTGTGGCCTCACCGGATGGTCGGAAGATCAGTTGTTTCCCACCGAGCCCGTCGGTTCCCGGACCGCCCGCCCCCGGCCCCTGGGACCAGGCGATGGGTAGGGACTCGGCAGTCCTGTACACCGAGCTCGCCGGGCTGCCCGAGTCCACCAGAGCCGAGGCGAAGGCGTTCCGGTCGGTTTCCTGTTTCCCGATCCTGACCCGAGGGCAGGCCACACCGTTGGCTTGCCTGGTCGTTTGGAGCCGAGACCTCGGGCCGCTTGGGACAACGGAGCGCACGGCCGTAGACCGGGCGCTGATCCTCGCGTCACTCATGATGTCGCACAGCGTCGTCGGGGAACGGTCACTGGAGGAGGCTACTCAGGACCTCCTGACCGGCCTCGGCAATCGCAGGGGATACTTCCAGGCGCTTGACTCGCGAGTCGCGGCCGGTGACCGGCCAGCGTTGATGTACATAGACATCGACGGTTTCAAGGACGTCAACGACCGGCTGGGTCGCCTTGCAGGAGACTCGGCGCTGCGTGTGATCGCCCGCCGGCTGTCGTCGGTCGTGCGCCCAACCGACGACCTCGCTCGCGTCGGCGGAGACGAGTTCGCCATCCTCTGCGCCAGTGACGTCACCGAGCCTCAGGTCATCGCAATCGCGGCCCGTGTGGTCGAACGTCTCGCGGAGCCCATTTCGATAGGTGACGCCCCAGCGTTGAAAGTCGGGGCGAGCATCGGGATCGTGCTCGACTTTCCGCCGGGGACGACCTCGGACGCCCTGCTCGCCAGCGCTGACGAGGCGTTGTGCGAGGCTAAAGCGGCCGGGCGCAGCTGTTGGAGGGTTGCACCGACCCCAGAGCGTCAAAGGGCCTGAGGCAATAGTCCGCGCAGCCCGTCAGCTCTTGGCGGAGTCAAGAATTGACATCGGGCCGAAATATTCTCACAAAAAGGGACTTTCGACCCAGGATGGCAACGCGAGCTGTCCTTACGCTGGCGAGATGGCGCAGCTGACCGATTGCCGTCATCCGACCGGCAGTCCGGTCAAGAGTGCACGGGGTCGCCGATTGTGAGCCGCTTCAGCGTCGCGGTGGGGGAAGCTTGGAAGGACCGGCGACGGCTGCTCTTGAGCTGGTTCGCGCTTCCGCTTTCCCTGGTTGCGGCGCTTCTGCTCGGCGCGATCATGATGCTGGCGCTCGGAGCCAACCCCATCACCGGCTATAACGCGCTCATCGTCGGGGCCTTCGACGGCAGCTACGCGCTCGGCTCGACCGCCGTGAGAGCCGCCCCGCTTCTTCTCGTCGCGGTCGGAATCTGCGTCGCGTTCCGTGCCAACGTCTTCAACATCGGAGGCGAGGGCCAGCTGGCAATGGGAGGGCTGGCCAGCTCGGCGACAGCGCTCGCGCTGCCGAACTTGCCCAGCATCGAGCTCATACCGCTCGTGCTGCTTGCGGGCGCGGCAGGCGGTGCGGCGTGGGGGGCGATCCCCGGTGCGTTCAAGGCCTATTTCAACGTCAACGAGATCCTCAGCACGATCATGCTCAACCTCGTCGCCGTCCAGATCATGAACTGGCTTCTCGCCGGCCCGATGGTCGACAAGACGCAGAACTCCACCTACGGCCTCATCCCAGAGACGAGGCTCCTCCCGCGGGCCTCCTGGCTACCCATCCTCATCCCGAACACCCAGCTCCACCTCGGGGTGCTGATCGCAGTGGTCGTGGCAGTAGGTGTGTGGGTCCTGATCTATCGCACGAGCTTCGGTTTCCGCATCCAGGCGGTGGGGTTGTCGCGCGACGCCTCGAGGTATGCCGGGATGCCGGTGAAGCGGACGATGACGCTGGCCATGACCATAAGCGGTGCGATGTGCGGCCTAGCAGGGGCGCTGCTCGTCTTCGGCAGCATCTCGCACAGGATGGTGACCGACGGGAGCCTCACCGGGTTCACCGGCTCGGACGGGTTCAACGGGATCGTGGTAGCGCTCTTTGGGGCACTCAACCCCTTGTGGACGATCATTTCGGCGTTCCTTTTCGGCGGGTTGCTCGTGGGCGGTGACGCCTTGCAGGTCGCAACGGGCGTGCCGGCGGACATGGTGACCGCCCTCGAGGGCCTCGTGGTCGTGTTCGTCGTCTCGCTTGAGTACATGCGCAGGCGTAGCCGTACCACTTCCAGCCCCTCACGGCGCTCCAGAGCTCGGCCGACCGAACCGGTCGCGCCGGCTGAGTCACTGGTCACAGCCGACGAGCGGAGCGACCCATGAGCCAGTTCTTCACCTACGCCGTGCTCACGGCAACGGTGGCCTCGGCGCTGGGACTGGCCGCCCCCTTCCTCCTGGCCGCGCTCGGCGAGACTGTGGGACAGCGCAGCGGGGTGATCAACCTCGGCGTCGACGGGATCATGCTCCTCTCGGCGTTCACCACCTACTTCACAGCGCTCAAGACCGGCAACCTGCTCTTTGCCGTCCTCGTGGGGATGGGCACCGGGGCCGTGATGGGCATCGTGACCGCGTTCATTAGCGTCACCTTGAAGGCCGAACAGGGCATCAGCGGCATCGGTGTCTACTTGTTCGGGCTTGGGTTCAGCGACCTGATGTTCATCAAGCTCGTCGGCACCCCCCTACCGATCAACTCGCTCAACCCGATCAACATCCCGCTGCTCGACCGCATACCCGCGGTGGGTGGGATGTTCTTCAAGCAGACGATCCTCGTCTACGTGGCCTTCTTGCTGGTGCCGGTCGTGACCTTCGTTCTCAACCGGACGACTTTCGGGATGAAGGTCCGAGCGTCTGGGGAGAATCCCGCCGCGGCCGACAGCGTCGGCGTCAATGTCGCGCGCATCCGCTGGTCGACCGTGCTGATCGGATGCACGCTCGCCGGACTGGCCGGCGCGGCCCTCCTCCTCTACGACGGCATCTTCCAGGAGAATCTCACCCAGAGCGAGGGTTTCATCGCCGTCGCACTTGTCTACTTCGGTGCGTGGCGTCCGACCGGCGTCATGGGTGGGTCGGTGCTCTACGGGCTGACCATCGCAGTTGTGCTCGAGTGGAAGTCTCTCGGCATCATCCCGCTCAGCGCCTCCGATCTTGCGGCGACGGCGCCTGCAGTGATCACAATCCTGGCCCTGCTCACCATCGCCCGTCGTTTCAGGCAGCCAGCCGCTCTCGGCAAGCCTTACGAGAGAGGAGGGTGATGGGTGTTCGCCGACTCCCGATGGTAGGTTACAATCGTGTTACGCGGGACTCCACGAGAGAAGGGCGATCCGACGGGGCAGATCCTGCTGCCGCACCGGCCAGTGCCAGCATTCGACACCTACAAAAGTGCAGTCACTAGCAAGGGAGAGAAACAACAATGCATATGAACCTAGCCAGAAGGGGCGTTTTGGTGCTTGCCGCGGCCGGCATCGCGCTCGGGACCGCCGCATACGCCAGTAGCGCTTCGGCGTCGACGGCCACAGCGCGTTCGCATGCGGTGTCGACAGCCGTCAAGCCGTTGAAGGTGGCTCTCATCGCTCCGAGCGCAACCAACGACCTCGCATTCACCCAGTCGATGTACAGCGCGCTCGAGAGCCTGAAGTCGTCCGAGAACCTGACCATTTCCGTCTCTGCCAACGAGTACGTCGTGTCCGACGCTGCGAGCATCATCCGCGAGTACGCGTCCGAGGGCTACAACCTCATCGTCGCCCACGGATCGCAGTACGGGTCCACGATCGAGCAACTCGCGCCTCAATTCCCGAAGGTCTCGTTCGCCTGGGGAACTGCAGGAGCGACGTTCGGGCTCAAGAACGTCTTCGCTTATGAGGCATCCTCGAACGAGGGCGGCTATGTCCAGGGATACATGGCTGCGCTCATAAGCAAGTCGAAGGTGCTCGGGATCTGTGGGCCGATCGCGACCGGTGACGCGAAGCTGTATGTCGACGGTTTCGCCGCCGGCGCAGCGGCTGCCGCCAAGGCCGACAAGTTCAAGGTGACGGCGCACGAGGTTTACACCGGTTCGTTCAGCGACGACAGCCTCATGGCCACCTGCGCGAAGACATTCGTGTCGGGTGACAAGGCTGACGTCCTCACCGGCAGCTCCCAGTCAGTCGTCGGGGCCATCGGCGTCGCGAAGACGGATCACCTTGCGTGGTTCGGGACGCAGTGGAACCAGTCGACCCTCGCGCCGAGCAACGTGGTTTCCTCCCAGGTCTACAACTGGGACCCGATCTTGACCCAGATGTTCACGGCAATCCGCGGTGGCACGCTCGGCGGAGCGACCTATGTGATCGGGCTCGGGAACAACGGCGAGAAGATCCAGTTCAACGCGGGTTACAAGCTGTCCCCCGCCATCAAGGCGCAAGGCCAGAAGCTGATCACAGCGATCACCGACGGGAATATCACCGTTCCCCAGTAGTCGGCTCCAGTCAGACAGGAAAGGATGACCGTGGTGACCACCCCGGCAGCGAGCCCATCTAGGGAGGGCGTTCCGCTTCTCCAGATGATGGGCATAACAAAACGCTTCCCCGGGGTGGTCGCCAACGATCGAGTCGACTTCGATGTCCGAAGCGGCGAGATCCACACCCTCTTCGGGGAGAACGGTGCAGGCAAGAGCACCCTTATGCGCGTGCTTTACGGCTTGTACCGCCCCGACGAGGGCGAAATCCAGGTTAACGGCGCGAAGGTCGCCATCACCTCCCCGGCCGACGCGATCCGACGCGGCATAGGGATGATCCACCAGCACTTCATGCTCGTGGACACACTGAGTGTGGCCGAGAACGTCGCGCTGGGGGAGAAGTCGCAACGCGGCCCACTGACAGACCTCGGTCGGGTGTCGGAGAGGATCCGTGAACTGGCCGACACCTACAGGCTCAACGTCGACCCCCAGGCCATCATCTGGCAGCTGTCGGTGGGCGAGCGCCAGCGTGTCGAGATCATCAAGGCCCTGTACCGAAACGTTTCCTTGTTGGTCCTCGACGAGCCGACGGCGGTCCTCACCCCACGCGAGGTGGACGAGCTGTTCGTGGTGCTTAGGCAGATGACCGAGGGTGGTCGTGGCCTCGTGTTCATTTCGCACAAGATCCACGAGGTACTGGACATCTCCGACCGCATCACGGTGCTTCGCGCAGGACGTAATGTCGGCACGATCCAGTCGAGTGAGGCGTCCCGGGCCCGCTTGGTTGAACTCATGGTCGGTCGTGCTGTGGCCCTCGAGAGCCAGCCTTCGAAGGGCACCGGCGGTGAGGTTCGGCTTTCGGTCAAGGACCTCCATGTCAAGGGGGACCGCGGGATCGAAGCCGTTCGTGGGCTGTCGCTCGAGGTCTCCGCAGGTGAGATCGTCGGTATCGCCGGGGTCTCGGGCAACGGGCAACGGGAGCTTTCCGAGGCAATTGCAGGACTTCGCACACCGCTGAGCGGCTCCATCCGACTGGGCGACGCTGAGCTGTCGGCAGCGAACCCGGCAGACGCGCGCGCCGCCGGGCTCGCCTATGTCCCGGAGGAACGCATGCGCGACGGGGTGGTCCCGTTCTTTACCGTCGCGCAGAACCTGCTGCTCGTGGAGAACCGGAGCCGTGACTACTCCCGTCTGGGCTTTCTGCGAACTCGTGCGATCCGCCGTCACTGCCAGGAGTTGATCTCCGCCTTTGACGTCAGGACGCCTTCGTTGGACACTCCGGCGAGGAATCTCTCGGGCGGGAACATCCAGAAGCTGATCATGGCCCGTGAGCTGTCGGGCAGCCCGCAGGTGCTGTTGGTCGCCCAGCCCACCCGAGGCATCGACGTCGGCGCCACGCGCTACATCCACGAGCGCCTTGTTGTTCAGCGCGACGATGGAACGGCGGTCCTGATTATCTCCGAGGACCTAGACGAGATCATGACCATTTGCGATCGAGTCCTTGTGATGTACGAAGGCACAATCATCGGGTCGGCCGATCCCCGGGTCAACACGCGTGAGGAGATCGGCATGTTGATGGCGGGCGTGAAGTCTGCTGTCCCGCCCCTCGCCGGCGAGCCGGCCACGGCCTCGCCGTGAGGTCGTTGACCACCGCGCCGGAGCGTGGTGATGACTGCCCCTTGTCTCGCAGACATGGGGCAATGGGCATTCACATTTTGGAGATCGTGGCCCGGCCTGGCGCCCTCGGCAGGATTCGAACCTGCGCACACGGCTTCGGAGGCCGATGCTCTATCCCCTGAGCTACGAGGGCTTGGTTGAGCGCGTGTTGCATGCTAGCGGGACTTCAGCCATTCTCAGACTCCAATGACCACAGAACGACGCCTGGCCGACGGGATTGTCGCGGCTCTCGCATCCCTTCAGATCCCAATCGAGCTGCAGGAGGTTCAGCTCGTTCGACCGGTGCGCCCCGAGCACGGCGACTGGTCGACCAACGCAGCGCTTGTGGTTGCCAAGTCCGCAGGTCGAGCGCCTCGCGAGGTCGCCGGCGACCTCGCCGCCGTGCTCCAGGCCGCATCGATGGACGACGTAGTGGCGGTCGAGGTCGCGGGGCCCGGATTCGTCAATTTCAGGCTCGCGAACTCGTGGTTGCACCAAGCGCTCAGAGAGGTGATCGAAGCTGGAACAAAGAGCTACGCGACTCCTGAGCTCGGCGGCGGTGAGCGGGTCCAGATCGAGTTCGTGTCGGCGAACCCGACCGGCCCGCTGCATGTGGGCAACGGCTGGCTCGGTTCTTACGGTGACGCGCTCGGACGAGTGATGAGCCGCTGCGGCTGGAAGGTCAAGCGCGAGTTCTATGTGAACGACACGGGCGGCCAGATCCGTCTTCTCGGCGAGAGCCTGCTCGCTCGGCGTCGGGGCGAGGTTGTGCCGGAGGAGGGCTATCAGGGCGAGTACGTTACCCAGCTCGCGCAGGACTACGAGGGGTCGGATGACATTGTCGAGGCCGGCCGGTTTGCCAGCGAGGCGATCCTCCGGAACATAAGGGCCACACTCGACCGGCTCGACATCCGTTTCGACGACTGGTACTCCCAAGCCTCAATCGAGGAGAGCGGCCAGGTTGCCGAGACTATTGAGATATTTCGCCAGCGGGGGCTCGTCTACGAGGCCGACGGAGCGATCTGGCTCCGGTCCACCGAGGTCGGTGACAGCCGCGACCGCGTGCTGATTCGGACCAATGGCGATGTCACGTACCTCGCAGGCGATCTCGCGTACCACCGCGACAAGTTTCTCGTCCGTAAGTTCGACCGGGTCATCGACATCTTCGGCGCGGACCACCACGGTCAGGTCGCCAGCTTGAAAGCCGGGGTCGCTGCGCTCGGCATCGAGAGTGACAAGCTGGAGATCCGACTCGGTCAACTTGTCAACATCGTCGGGCGCCGGATGTCGAAGCGGTCTGGGAACTTCATCAAGCTCGACTCTGTCATCGACGAGATGGGAGCCGACGCGACTCGGCTGCTGTCACTTCTCAACTCGATCGACCAGGCCACGACGCTCGATCTCGAGCTCGTAAAGCGCCGGTCGATGGAGAATCCCGTCTTCTATGTGCAGTATGCACATGCCCGGATCGCCTCGATCGACCGCAAGCGCCGCGAGCGCGGCATCGAGCGAATTCCCATCTCGGAGGCCAAGCTTGGGCTTCTGGTTCACGACCGCGAGCTGGAGCTGATGCGCTGCCTGGTCGACCTGCCCCGTGTGGTCGGCGAAGCGGCAAAGGAGCGTGCACCGCACAAGGTGACGAACTGGGTCCGCTTGTTGGCGGGCGAGTTCCACGGTTTCTACCACGACTGCCGTGTCCTTTCCGAGGAGGTCCCGCCAGAGCTCACACAGGCACGGTTGTGGCTGGTCGAGGGGGTCCAAATCGGTCTCGCCATCGCGCTCGACCTCCTCGGGGTCCGGGCACCCGAGGCCATGTGACCGCTTCCCAACCTCTCTCGGGGGCGTCCGTTCCCGAAGGCCCGATCCTTTGGGACCTGCTTCCGGACACGTCCGCGCTCAGCGGCGACGGTCACTTGAATATCGGCGGAGTCGACCTCATGCAGCTCGTGGAGGAGGTCGGAACACCGGTGTTCGTCTACGACGAAGACCACTTGCGCGATCGGTGCCGCGAGGCCGTCGCCGGCTTCGGGACTGGCGTCGCCTACGCGACCAAGGCCTTTTTGTGCAAGGCGATGGCGGCGCTGGCCATCGAGGAGAACATGGCGCTTGACGTCTCGACCGGCGGTGAGATGGCCGTCGCGCTCGCGGGTGGCGCGAGAGGCGAACAGCTCGTGTTCCATGGCAACAACAAGTCCTCCGAGGAGCTCGTAGCCGCACTTGGTGCCGGAGTCGGCCGCATCGTCGTCGACTCCTTCGACGAGATCAGCCGCCTGCGTGCGCTCGCAGCGGCAGGCCTGACGTCCAGCCCCGCGAGCCGGCGCCCGCGCCTGTTGATTCGGGTCACGCCCGGTATCGAGGCCCACACCCACGAGTACGTGAAGACGGGGCAGGAGGACACGAAATTTGGATTCTCAGTGGCATCTGGCGCGGCCGCCGAAGCGGTGAAAGCTCTCAGCGACTTGGCGGAGCTGGAGCTCATCGGAGTTCACGCGCACATCGGCAGCCAGATCTTCGAAACCTCGGCCTTCGTCGAGGAGATCGCCGCCCTCGTCCCGTTCGTGATCGAGAACCGGTTCTCGGAATGCTGCGTCGGCGGCGGCCTGGGCGTCGCCTACGTCGAAGGAGAGACGGCGCCTTCCATCACGCAGTGGGCTCAGGCGGTTCATGCCGCGGCGAGCACAGCGGGTCTGCCCCCGACGGTGCGTCTCACCGCCGAGCCGGGTCGCGCCATCGTCGCGAGCGCGGCTGTGACGCTGTACCGTGTCGGCACCATCAAGAAGCTCCCTGGCCTGCGCTGTTATGTCGCGGTCGACGGCGGCATGTCCGACAACCCAAGACCGGTGCTCTACGGCAGCGGCTACGAGGCCTTCCTGCCGCGTGCGCCGCTGGCGACCCGCCCATTTGCCGCCCGCCTTGTGGGCAAGCATTGCGAGTCCGGTGACGTCATAGTCGACGACGCCCGGCTTCCTTCAGACCTCGTCGTCGGTGACGTGCTTGCCACCCCGGTGACCGGAGCGTACGGATTCGCCATGTCTTCCAACTACAACCGGGTGTTGCGGCCACCGGTCGTGTTCGTCTCAGGGGGCCGATACAGGATCGTCGTCCGGCGGGAAACCGTGACCGACCTGCTCGCCTGCGAAGCCTGAGCGTCCCCGTCTTGTACCTTGTGCACGTGGATGAGCCTCAATCGAGCGAGAAACGCGGCCACGATGTCGTGCATGTCGGCCTGCTCGGCTACGGCAACGTCGGTGTCGCCTTCACCCGGCTCATCGACAGTCAAGCTGAAGCGATCGCCCTTCGCGTGGGCCACGAGCTGCGCGTCACTCGCATAGCGGTCAGGGACCTAGCCAAACAGAGGCCCGGCTCCGCGCTTTGCGACGCCGGGGACAGACTCTCCGGCGACGCCGCCTCGATCGTGGCCGACCCGTCGATCGACGTCATCGTCGAGCTCATCGGAGGGATCGAGCCGGCGCGCAGCTTGGTGCTCGCGGCTCTCGCGGCAGGCAAGCCTGTCATCACGGCCAACAAGGAGCTGCTCGCCACTTTCGGGGCGGAGCTCCTTTCTGCGGCCGAGAGCGGCGGAGTCGACCTTTTCTATGAGGCATCGGTGGCCGGTGCCATACCCCTTGTCAGGCTTCTCAACGAGTCGCTGGCGGGCGAGCGGATCGTCCGCGTGATGGGAATCGTGAACGGGACGACGAACTACATGCTCACCTCCATGAGTGAGGAGGGATGCGACTACCAGGTGGCGCTCTCCGAGGCGCAGGCGCTCGGCTATGCCGAGCCCGATCCGACAGCGGACGTGGAAGGCTTCGACGCCCGGGCCAAGGCCGCCATCCTGGCTGGCATCGCGTTCGACGCGGACGTCGTCGCCAGTGACGTCTACACCGAAGGGATCACCGCCATCGGCGCGCCCGACATAGCCTTTGCCCACAAGCTCGGCTACGTGGTCAAGCTGCTTGCTGTCGCCGAACGCGTGAGCGACGGTCCCACGCCGGCAGTCGCGGTTCGTGTTCACCCAGCCATGGTCCCCCGTGAGCACCCTTTGGCGAGCGTCCGCGGAGCGTTCAACGCAGTTTTCGTCGAGGGCGATACTGCCGGTGAGCTCATGGTCTACGGCCGTGGTGCAGGTGGCATGGCGACTGCGAGCGCAGTGCTCGGTGACGTCGTGGCGGCCGCGCACCACCGGCGCGAGGAGACGAGAGGCCGAGCCGTGCGTCGCGAGCGGGTCGAGATCCGCCCGATCTCGGGGCTTCGAACCCAGTACTACCTGACATTGGACGTGAAGGATCAGCCCGGAGTGCTGGCAGCGGTGGCTCGCGTGTTCGGCGAACACCACGTCTCGATCCGCTCTATGGAACAGATCGGCTTGGGCGGCGGAGCCCGTTTGGTGTTCATAACCCACACCGCCCTTGAAGCCGACGTCCAGGCCACGCTCACCTCGCTTGGAGAATTGGACGTCGTCGCGCGAGTGGGTGTGCTGCTGCGCGTCATCGGGCCGGAACGGTGACCGGGATGATCTCTTGGCGCGGAGTGATCGAGGAGTACCGGCGTTTTCTCCCGGTTTCGGCGACGACTCCTGTGGTGACGCTCTTGGAGGGCGGTACGCCATTGCTCACAGCCCCGCGGTTGTCGGAGCGGGTCGAGGCAAACGTGCTGCTCAAGCTCGAGGGCGCGAACCCTACCGGCTCGTTCAAGGACCGCGGCATGACGATGGCCATCTCCAAAGCGGCCGAGGAGGGGGTCAAGGCCGTCGTATGCGCTTCGACCGGCAACACCTCCGCCTCTGCGGCCGCGTACGCGGCTAGGGCCGGAATGACCTGCTCAGTATTGATACCCGAGGGACACATCGCTCTCGGCAAGCTCGCCCAGGCGCTCGTGCACGGGGCGAAGGTCCTGCAGGTGCGTGGCAATTTCGACGTTGCCCTCGAGGTCGTGAGGGAGCTGCCGAAACGCGCTCCGGTCGTGGTCGTGAACTCGGTGAACCCGTTCCGCATCGAGGGCCAGAAGACCGGCGCCTTTGAGATCGTGGACCGACTCGGTGATGCCCCCGAGTTCCACTTCATCCCGGTGGGCAATGCAGGGAACATCACGGCCTACTGGCGGGGCTACTGCGAGTACCGCAACGCCGGGCGTTCCACGAGGCTGCCGAGGATGTGCGGGTTTCAGGCCGCCGGTGCTGCTCCGATAGTGCTCGGCCATCCGATTGCCGACCCCGAGACAGTCGCCACTGCGATCCGTATCGGGAACCCGGCTTCCTGGTACGGGGCGACGGCGGCAGCCTCGGAGTCCGGCGGCGGGATCTGGGCGGTGACAGACGAGGAGATCCTGGCCGCGTACCGGTTTCTCGCCACTGAGGAGTCGGTCTTCTGCGAGGCGGCCTCGGCGGCCTCTGTCGCGGGACTTTTGAAGACGCCAGTGCCCAAAGGGGCGACTGTCGTGTGCGTGCTGACCGGCCACGGGCTCAAAGACCCGGACCTGGCGATCAGCCAGGTGTCGGTGCCCGCAGTTGTAGATGCCGACCTCAAGTCGGTGCTCGAGGCGCTCGAGCTCTGAGTATCGGCGGTGCGTGATCTCGGAGAGCAACTACGGAAAGTGGTGACAAGGACGATCAAGTAGCCGAATTGTCGCTCTTAGCGTTCAACCCTCGCCGTCCTGTGTCGTCTGAACAAAGTGCCCAGGAATCGACCGGGTTTCCTTCTCCGGCACACGACCTGGGATCGGCGGCGTGGCCTACCCACCTACGCGGCTCACAGACAGCTCGCTCGGACCGGCCGATCGGCACGCTCGCCGCCATCTCAGGTCAGCCCCGCGAGGCCCGGGACACCCGCGGTGTTTGCTGGCAGCTCAATGCCCCGCTAGTATGCGATTGCCCTGGTTCGTCATTGCGGAAGCCAGTTCGCCTCGGTTGGCGGGCGACCCGAATGGGGCGGCGGGAATCGCAGAGGTCCCTTCCCTGTTGTTGCTTGTACCGCGCTTCCTCCCGTGCAAACGCAATAGCCGCCGTGGGCACCCACTGATTGGGCTGTGCGATCCGGCGAAGCCGACTTGTTCCGGTTAGGAACCCAGCGACGGATTGCAGGCTCGGGTCTCTTGCATGACCCGACCGGTCCGGGTGACCGCTCGGGAGGTACGTCGTGACCGATGGGGGAGCAGTCAAATCGCCAAATCGCGGAATCCCGGAAGGCCCGGGGTCCACCCCCAACAAACCACCTCAAGCAGTAGAAGATCCCAGAGAGGAATCTGATGAGCGAAGAACAGCTCGAACGTTCGATCCTCGAGCGCAAAGCGAGCGACGAGCTTCGGGCAATCGCGACCGCCATGTCCCTCGAGCCCGTAGCGCGCCTGCGCAAGGCGGATCTGGTGAACCAGATCCTGCGTGCCGCTGGTGTCGAGGTCGAAGGCGCCGCGGTGTCGCCCGCGAAAGGCGCGGCATCGGTGCAAACGCCGCCTTCCGACGGCAGCGCCAACGAAAAGGGCCAGGCGGACGACGCCGATGGCGCCTCCGCGTCGAAGCCTGCACGCGCTCGCACTTCGAGAGCCCGGTCCGCCGTCAAGACGCGTGCGGCCGATTCGTCACCGGTTCATGCTGAAGTGAACGGGAACGGGGGTGGGCAAGCTTACGAGCCGAGCGATGACCACCGAGCCTCGTCTTCGCCCGCCTCGGCACTCGTCAACGGGAGCGATCCTGCAGAGTCGCGAGATGTCGTGGATGCGGTCGCGAACGGCGCGGCCGCGGTTCTCGCGAGCCCAGGCTTCTCCCGGAGCGGCCGCGAGCCAGCTCCGACAACGGCTGTCGGACTCGATTCTGGCGAGCCGCGCGTCGGTGAGCTCATATCGTCGATCGGCGCAGTCGCCTCCGCGACTGGAACTCTCGATCGCGTGTCCAATGAGGTGTCGAGCCCGACTCGGCCCCAGCGCCAGAACCAGCAGCATTCCCAGCCGGGACGAGGCAATCAGGGCAACCAAGGCGGCCAGAGCGGCCAGGGCGGTCAAGGCGGCCAGGTCGAGACCGGCAACCGCCGCGGGCGGCGTCGTCGTGGGCGCGACCGAGAGCGTGGCGCTCAGGAGCCGCAAGGTGGTGGCCAGGAAGTTGCATGGCAAGGCGAGCTCGTGCCGGTTCGCGGCCTGCTGGACCTGCGCGACGAGGGCTACGGCTTCCTTCGCACGAGCGGCTACCTGCCGAGTGGCAAGGACGTGTACATCTCAGTTTCACAGGCGAGGAGGTTCGCTCTCCGTCGGGGCGACGCTATCGAGGGTGCGTGCCGTCCGGCGGGCCCGAGCGAGAAGTACCCCGCTTTGTTGAGGATCGACACCGTTTGCGGGATGTCGCCCGAAGAGGCCCGTGAGAGACCGCGCTTTGAGGACCTGACTCCGCTGTTTCCGGACCAGCGGATGCGGCTTGAGCTGAAGGACGACCCGCTCAACACGACCGCGCGCATCGTCGACCTGATCTCGCCGATCGGCAAGGGACAGAGAAGCATGATCGTGTCGCCGCCGAAGGCGGGCAAGACCACGATCTTGAAGCAGATCGCCCATTCGATAGAGCAGAACGACCCGAGCGTCCATCTCATGGTGCTGCTCGTGGACGAGCGTCCCGAGGAGGCCACTGACTGGCGTCGTTCAGTCAAGGGCGAAGTGATCGCCTCGACCTTCGACCGTCCCGCGGACGAGCACACGACCGTTGCGGAGCTCGCCATCGAGCGCGCCAAGCGACTGGTCGAGCTGGGCAGGGACGTCGTGATCATCCTGGACGGGATCACCCGTCTCGCCCGGGCCTACAACCTGGCCCAGCCGGCGACCGGTCGCATCATGTCCGGCGGTGTTGACTCCGGCGCCCTGTATCCCCCAAAGAAGTTCTTCGGGGCCGCTCGCAACATCGAAGAAGGCGGCTCGCTCACGATCCTTGCGACCGCGCTCGTCGAAACGGGCTCGAAGATGGATGAGGTGATCTTCGAGGAGTTCAAGGGCACAGGCAACATGGAGCTTCGCCTCGACCGCAAGCTCGCCGAGCGGAGGATCTACCCGGCGATCGACGTCAACGCCAGCTCGACGCGCCACGAGGAGCTGCTCTTCGACCGCTCCCAGCTCCAACAGGTCTGGAAGCTTCGCCGGGTGCTCAACGCCCTCGGTAGCGATGGAGGCGGCGGAGCGGGGCTGGAGCTGCTCATGGACAAGATCAAGACCACTCGTTCCAACGACGAATTCCTCGCCGAGATCGCCAAGGCGCCGATCCCGGGCGGATGAACCACACGGGAGCGGCCTTGGCCGAGCTCGGTCCGACCAGGCTTACAATGGAGAGATCATGAAGACAGACATCCACCCCACCTATGAGACCGCGTCGGTGCGCTGCTCGTGCGGGAATACCTTCATCACGCGATCGACCAAGTCCGAACTGCATGTCGAGCTGTGCAACGAATGCCATCCCTTCTACACAGGCAAGCAGAAGCTGGTCGACACCGGTGGGCGCGTGGAGCGCTTCGAGCGCCGTTACGGCCAGCGCAAGACCAAGCACTGACTCACGGCAATTCCACAATCCACGCCGGGTCTCGGCGTGGCCGCCGTGCGGCGCAGAACACGTGAGGAGCTCTGTTTCCCCCGGCGTTCCGGGCCGGATCCTCACAGGTCGCGACGCGATCCCCTCGGCGATCCCGCGAGTTGAACCGTGCTCGCTGGCCTAGACGACGAGCACCGGCTCGTCCGCCCTCGACTTTCATCATGCGGGCTCGCCAGGACTCCACCTCGAGCCAAGGTCCCTACCGGGAGGCTACGGCGCTGGCAGACCCGCGGCATTGGTCGTCCCGGGCCGGTGAAGGCCGGCTGGCGTCGCCTGTCGCGGGCATGGACCGTGGAGCTGTCCAAGCGTCGGCTGACGCGGCACTAGCCTGAGTCCGTGCTCGATCGCCTTGAGGCGCTTGAGGCCGAGTACTCACAGGTCCTCACACGCCTCTCTGACCCAACGCTCTCGAAGGATCCCAACGAGTTGCGCGTGCTGTCGCGCCGCCATAAGGAGCTCGAAACCGTCGTAGGCAAGATGCACGAGCTCAAGTCCGCTCAAGACGACGTTGCGATCGCTCGAGAGCTGGCGGCTGACGCCGTCGGCGCGGAGCGAGAGCTCGGCCGGGACGAGCAGAATGTCGCCGAGGCGAGGGTCGTGGAGCTCGAGACCGAGTTGCGCGATCTCCTCATGCCCCGCGACCCCCACGAGGGACGCAACGTCATCGTGGAGATCCGGGGAGCCGAGGGCGGGGAGGAGGCGAACCTGTTCGCGAAGGACCTCTTCGACATGTACCAGCGTTACGCCGACCGGCGGGGTTGGCGGCCCGAGGTGCTGGACCTTCGCGAGTCGGAGCTCGGCGGCGTCGGCGGGGTCACGTTCCTTGTCAAGGGCGACGACGCCTGGCAGCGCCTCCATCAAGAGGCGGGCACCCACCGCGTGCAGCGGATCCCGGTTACCGAGTCCCAAGGTCGCGTCCACACGTCCTCCGCGACGGTGAACGTGTTGCCCGAGGCCGACGAGGTCGAGGTCGAGATCGAGCCCGGAGACATCCGTGTCGACGTCTACCGATCAACCGGCCCTGGGGGACAATCGGTCAACACGACCGACTCGGCGGTCCGGATCACCCACCTGCCGAGCGGGCTTGTCGTCGCCATGCAGGACGAGAAGAGCCAGATTCAAAACCGCGCGGCTGCTCTGAAAGTGCTGCGCGCCCGACTTTACGAGCTCGAGCGCCAGCGAAACGCGGCCGCACTCGCCCAAGAAAGGCGCGCGCAGGTTGGGGGCGGGGGCCGTTCGGAGAAGATTCGCACCTACAATTTCAAGGAGAACCGGGTCACCGATCATCGGATCGGGCTCACCTTGAAGAAGCTCGACCGTATCCTCATGGGCGATCTCGACGAGCTCGTCGACGCGCTGCTGGCAGACGAGCGGGGCCGCCAGCTGCTCGAGGGGTGAAAGCGCGGGCCGAGGTGGCCCCGGTCACCTGGCGCCAACTGCGGAACGAAACGGCCGAGGCGATCGCCGACCCCGTGCAGGCGAGGTGGCTGCTCGAAGAGGCCAGTGGACTCGACGGCGCCCGGTTGCTGCGCGAGCTCGACTCTCAAGCACCGCCAGCCGCAGTCGCACGGCTCGAGTCGTTCGTGCGACGCCGCCTCGCAGGTGAGCCGCTTCAGCACGTGCTCGGCCACTGGGGGTTCCGCAGCCTCGACGTAGTGGTCGACTCGCGCGTGCTCGTCCCGCGCCCTGAGACCGAGGTCGTGGTCAGCCTCGCCCTGTCGCAGCTCGACCGCCTTAGTGCTCTGCACACAGGCCCTGAGCTGCTCGCAGTCGATCTCGGTACCGGCTCGGGAGTGATAGCGCTCTCTCTTGTCGTCGAGCGTCACGCCGTGCGCGTCATCGCGACCGACCGGGACCCGGCTGCTCTCGAGGTCGCCGCCGTCAACCTGTCGCGCGTCGGATGTGCGCCGGCGGCGCGGGTGCGGTTTTGCGAGGGCGACTGGTACGAAGCACTGTCCCCCGAGCTCGCCGGTCAGATCGCCTTGATCGTCGCCAACCCTCCGTACCTGGCGGGGCACGAGTGGGCTGACCTCGACTCGACGGTGAGGGAGTTCGACCCTATTGGGGCACTTGTGGCCGGGCCGAGCGGCCTGGAGGCGATCGAGACGATCGTGGCAGGCGCACCGGCGTGGCTTGCCC
Source organism: Acidimicrobiaceae bacterium (assembly GCA_003140595.1). Lineage (GTDB taxonomy): Bacteria > Actinomycetota > Acidimicrobiia > Acidimicrobiales > Bog-793 > Fen-455. The sequence continues at coordinate 30,918 of PLKG01000171.1, forward strand.
GCAACGGTGCCCTAATAGTCGAGATCGCGCCCGACCAGGCGACGCGGGTGCTCGAGATCGCGCGCGAGTCGGGATTCTCCGCAATGCGTGTCGAAGAAGACCTCGCCGGGCGAGAGCGCGTGCTCGTGGCCGAGCGGTGAGCCGGGCCCTTTATGCGCTCGAGGAGGCGCTGGCAGCAGGAGAAGTCGTGGCGGTCCCGACCGATACCGTCTACGGGCTCGCCGTCGATCCACGCTTGCCGGGTGCCGTAGAGAGAGTGTTCGCGCTCAAACAGCGGCCCGAGCGGTTCCAACTGCCTGTCCTGATCGCGGACCCGATCGCCCTTTTCGAACTGGCGGAGGCGACTGGCGCCGCCCAGCGGCTCATCTCGCGCTACTGGCCCGGACCGCTCACCCTCGTGCTGCGGCGACGATCCGGTGTCGCCTTCGATCTCGGAGGCGACAGTGCGACGATCGGGCTGCGCTGCCCCGCGAACCAGCTCTTGAGAGAACTGTTGCGAAGGACCGGGCCGCTCGCGGTGACGAGTGCAAATCGCCATGGGGACGAGCCCCTCCACAGCGCGGACGACATCCGCGAACATTTCGGTGAAGGTGTCGTGGCCGTGCTCGACGGCGGCAGATGCGACGGCCGGCCCTCGACGGTGATCTCGCTTACCGGTCTAGATGCCAAGTGCCTGAGGGAAGGGGCGCTGTCTTTTGCCGAGGTCGCAGCGATCGCAGCCGGTATGTGAAGCGCCGGTGCCCTGTTGTCTGGTGGCGGACCGATGAGTTTCGGGTAGTGGTGGCCTCGAGATCCGCTCGCACCTTGTTGGGTCGACTTGTTGGCTTCGAACCTCGACGCCAGCCGCAGGTTCTACGGCGGACTGTCCGGCTGGAACGCCGAGGAGTCCGAGGCCTACTTTGGCGGGTAGTTCATGTTCAGAACAACGGGATTCCGGTGGCCACCCATAGCCGACCAGCCCGACACCGCCATGTCGGATCGGGATCATCGCCCTCCCCATCTGTCCGGCTCCTAGATCCAGGGCTTTCATATGAGACGATCCCAGGCGCGAAACTCATCGCTTCGCGGCGCCGCGCCTCGGCGAGCGTCAAGGCGATGCGATCCTAAGACGCCCAGGCGGCATGCGATCGCTCAATAGAGCGCGGCCAGCTAGGCGCGCCGACGCGGCAACCAGGTAAAGCGTCTGATGGCGAACACGAGCGCAACTGCGCACCAGATTGCGAGATTCACGAGCCACACCTCGCGGACTGGATGGCCCTGGACCTGAGGGTTCATCGCGTTGTAACTGGCCAGCACGAATGGCCGTATCGGGAAGTAGGAGGCGATCTTGGCGAGCACCGAGCTCGACGAAAGCGGGAAGAACGTGCCCGAGATGAACATGAGCGGGAGATAGACGCCGTTCACGATGGCCGGCGCAGCATCCGCGTTCGGGATGATCACAGTGATCGCGACTCCCAGCGCGCAGAACGTTGCCGCGCCGAGCACGACGATGAGCGCAATGGCCCCGTAGGAGTGCGTCGGGACGATGAGACCGTAGAAGGCCACGCCGACGCCGAGCGTGAGGGCAACGAGCACCAGCGCCCGGATCACGCAGCTCATCACGGTCGCCACCATGTAGGCCCAGGGGGGGAGCGGCGTGCCGCGGAACCGCTTCAGGATTCCCTGTTCGCGCTGGTTGGTGAGGGTGACCGAGAGATTGGTGTAGCAAGCCGAGATCACCCCGAAGGTCATGATCCCCGGGATGAAGTACTGGTCGAGCTTGAGCCCCTCGTAGCGGGCGCCGCTGTAGAGCGAGGCGAAGATGACGAGGAACATCACCGGCATGAAGAAGGTGAAGAAGGCGCCCATCGGGTTGCGCCAGTAGGCGAGCTGCTGGTACNNCAGGTACACGTCCTCCAGGCTCGGGCGGGCGACTTCGAGGCCCTCCAGCTCGATTTCGTGCGAGACAGCCCACGACGTGAGACGGTGCAACAGCGGCGTCGGTGAGTCGGTGTCGATCTCGACTATGCGCCGCCCGTCCACGGGGCTGACTGTGAGAGCGGCGTCGTCGAGTCCGAGGTCGGAGGCACCGTCGGCCTGCTCGGGAAGCAGGAAACGGATCCGCGCGGTACCCGTGTCACGTCCCCCGATCGAATCGGGTGTCCCCGTCGCGACGATGACACCTCTTGCGATCACCGCGACACGATCCGCGAGAACTTGCGCCTCGTCCATGTAGTGCGTCGTGAGAAGGACGGTGCGGCCTTCTCCGGTGAGGGTACGGACGATATCCCACGCCTCCCGGCGCGCGTTCGGGTCGAATCCGGTCGTCGGCTCGTCCAGGAACAGGAGCTCCGGGTCGCCGATAAGCGCCAGGCCCAGGTCCAACCGGCGCTGCAGACCGCCCGACAAGGTCCGGACCCGCGCACCGGCCTTGTCGCGGAGCCCGACGAGATCGATCACCGCGTCGGGATCGCGCGGGTGCGGGTAGTAGGACGCCCGCCGTTTGAGCACCTCGCGGATCGTCAGAAACTGCTCCACGGCCGTTTCCTGCAGGACTATCCCGACGCGTTCGAGCATGCGCCGGCGGTCGTGCCGGGGATCGAGCCCGAGCACGCCCACATTGCCGGCACTGGCGGTCTGGTAGCCCTCCAGTATCTCCACGATCGTCGTCTTGCCCGCACCGTTGGGACCGAGCAGGGCGAGGACCTCACCACTTTGAACTTCGAGATCCACTCCGCGGACCGCCTGGACGGGTCCGAAGTCCTTGCGGAGCCCACTCACCGAGACCGCCAATTCCATGCCGCAGAAGCTAATGGAACTTGACAGAGCCGAGTTCGTCCATGTGCCTGGACGCAGGTGCCCCGGTAGACTCACCGAGTGCGCGTTTCGGCAGGATCGGACCACGCAGGTCTCAAGTTGAAAGGACTGCTGATCGAGCACCTCACCTCGCTCGGGCACGAGGTTGTGGACCTCGGCACGCACTCGTCTGAGTCGGTCGACTACCCGGACTTCGGCGCAGCCGTTGGCGAAAGCGTCTGCTCGGGCGAGACAGATCTCGGAGTGTGCGTGTGCGGGACTGGGATGGGGATCGCGATCGCTGCGAACAAGGTCCACGGTGTGCGCGCGGCCGTAGTGCACGACGTGACTACGGCGCGGCTCGCCCGCGAGCACAACAACGCCAACGTGATCTGCTTCGGGGCGCGCATCATCGGCGAAGCCGTCGCCACCGACGCACTGGTGGTGTTCCTACGGAGCGAGTTCCTGGGGGGTCGCCACCTGCGCAGAGTCGAGAAGATAGCCGCACTCGAGCATCGCCAGGCTGACGACACGACCCCGGACATGAAACCTCTCGAAGGAGCCAACAAGTGACCCAGATCGTCGAAGCGTCAGGTGTGAGCGCGTTCTTGCCCGGTGCGCTAGCAGGGGACCCCGAGATGCATGCCCTGCTCGAGCGTGAGATCGAGCGCCAGCGAACGAGCCTTCAGTTGATCGCATCTGAGAACTTCACGTCCCCGGCTGTGCTCGCCGCGTCGGCCTCGGTGCTGACGAACAAGTACTCCGAGGGCTATCCAGGACGGCGCTATTACGGCGGGAACATCGTCGCTGATCAGGTGGAGGACCTCGCCAGGACCCGCGCGATGGAGCTGTTCGGTGCCGAGCATGCCAACGTCCAACCACACGCGGGGGCCAACGCGAACCTGGCGGCCTATCTGGCGCTCGTCGAACCTGGCGACACCATCTTGGCGATGCGGCTCGACCAGGGTGGTCACCTGACACACGGCTCGCCCGTCTCCATCACGGGCAAGCTGTACCGCTTTGTTGCCTACGGGGTCACGCCCGCGGCCCCCGACGGGTCTGGCGAACGGATCGACCTGGACATGGTCCGCGATCTTGCGATCCGCGAGCGGCCCCGACTGATCGTGGCCGGAGCCACGGCCTATTCAAGAGTCATCGACCCACAGCCGTTCCGCGAGATAGCCGACGAGGTCGGAGCCCGCTTCATGTTCGACGCGGCGCACCCTGCCGGCCTCATCGCCGGCAATGTCCACCCGAACCCTGTGGGCATCGCGGATGTCGTGACCCTCACTACCCACAAGACCCTTCGCGGCCCACGCGGCGGGGCAATTCTTTGCGGGGCCGACCTCGCCAAGTCCGTCGACTCGGCCGTTTTCCCGGGCCTGCAGGGCGGACCACTCGAGCACGTGATCGCCGCGAAGGCCGTGGCGTTCGGTGAAGCGCTCAGGCCTGAATTCCACGACTACGCCGCCAAAGTAGTACGCAACGCGGCGGCACTGGCGCAGGCTCTTACCGCTCAGGGGTTCCGGCTCGTCGCGGGCGGCACTGACAACCACCTCGTGCTCGTCGACTTGCGGACCTTCGAGGCCGAGCTCACCGGCAAGGTCGCGCAGGAGGTCCTGGACAGGACGGGGATCACGTGCAACCGCAATGCGATCCCGAACGACCCGCGGCCGCCCTTCGTGGCGAGCGGATTGCGGCTCGGATCAGCGGCCGAGACAACTGCCGGGCTCGGTGAGGCAGAGATGGCCGAGGTGGCGTCGCTAATCGCCCGGGCCCTTCGCGGTCGGGAGGACGAGCACGAGCTGGCTTCGGTTCGCGACGAGGTCAGGGAGCTGTGCAGCAGGTTCGACCCCTACCCAGGTGGTGTCGCGTCGGCGGGGTGACGCGCGCCTTGATCATTCGCGAGGACGCGTTCAGGACCGAGACCGGGACGAACAGGGGTATTGTTTTGCCGGCTCGGTGGAGGCAGTGCGAGGATTGGCGAGCGGAGTGAGCAGCAAGCCGTCGCCGAGCTTCAGCACGCTGATCGGTATGGGTGTCGCGACAGCCCTGTGTGTCGCCGTCGGAGTGGGCGGCGGGTACTGGCTGGACAGGACGTTCCACACCGGTGAGCTACTCACATTTGTAGGTCTGGCGCTCGGGGTGATCGCAGCGGTTGTGGTGGTCTACTTCGATGTCAGGCCGTTTCTCTGAGAGCCAGCAGCGTGGCCGGCCCGAACGGGTCGCACGCACGTGGTTCCTCGAGCTGATCAGAAAGAGGTCATGGAGCGACTCGCAGCGGTACTGGAGCAACTTGGCCTGCCGGAGATCTCGAGAATGCTCCGGCGCACGGTGTTCGGCGCCGTCGGCGTCGGCGTCGTCGCGCTCGTGGTGCTGTCGATCGTCGGTTACCCGCTCGCGGGCCTGGGCGCCTGCATCGGCCTTGGTCTGGGCCTCGCGAACATCCGCCTCGTGATGTCGACCGCCTCCCGGCTGAATTCGCTAGCTACGACCAAGGTCAAGCGGCCGATGGCAATGAACACGCTGATGCGTCTTGCTCTCACCACGGTCGTCGCAATCGTCCTGGTCGTTGTGAACCTTGCCCTCGGGATGGGTGTGCTCGGCGGCATCGCGGTCTTCTATCTCCTCTTCGTTGTGAGTCTGGTGGCAACTCTGCTCCGGCAGGGAGCCGTCACGTGAGCGGTCTCGGCTTGCTGGCCGGCGCGGGCTCGATCACGGTCGGCAACTCTCCCACTATCAAGCTCTTGGGCCTCACGGTCAACAAGTACGATGTCATCGCTTCTCTGGTCGCGGGCGTGCTCGTGATCGGCATCGGGCTGGCTGTCCGCGTGCACATCACCGCCGAGGTGCCGGGCAAGATGCAGCTTGTCTTCGAGACCCTTTCCAATGCGGTCTCGAACCAGGTCGAGTCGTCGATCGGTCCCAAGGGGCGGCGGATCGTGCCGCTCGCGATGACGCTGTTCTTGTACATCCTGTTCTGCAACTGGCTCGAGATGATCCCCACGGGTCACGCTCCCCAGTTGCTGCCGGCCCCGACGGGCGACGTGAACATGACCTACGCGATGGCGCTCACAGTGATCATCCTCGTGCACGTGACCTGGATCAGGACCCAAGGTCTCGGCCACTACATCGGCCACTACTTCCGGCCCTACAAGGTGCTCTTCCCGATCAACTTGATCGAGGAGATAGCGAAGCCCCTTACGCTGGCCCTCCGACTTTTCGGCAACATCTTCTCCGGCGGGATCATGCTGCTGCTGATCTGGGCTCTTCTACCGTGGTTCGTCGTCCCGATCGGCGACCTGGGTTGGAAGATCTTCGACGGCCTGTTCGTCGCGCCGATACAGGCCTTCATTTTCGCCCTGCTTACGATCCTCTATTTCCAGACAGCGTTGTCAGGAGAACATTGAGCACTCACAACGTCACCGAGCGGCGCGACCCGATCGTGGGAACGAGCCTCGAGCAGATCTCCAACCCGTTCAGAAAGGGAGCAGGTAAACCCAATGGCAAATAACCTCAACCAGGCGATCGAGCTTGCCGGCGCCATGGTCGGCGGCGGACTTGCCCTCGGCGGTGGCGCTATCGGCGCGGCCGTCGGCGACGGTCTGGCCGGCAGCCAGACGATCGCGGGCGTCGCCCGGCAACCCGAGGCACAAGGCCGACTGTTCACGATCATGTTCATCATCGTGGGTCTCGTCGAGGCCATGTACTTCATCAATCTCGTCTTCATGGTCCTGTTCGTCTTCGTCCTCGCCAAGAAGTAGCGACGGAGGTCTTGCTGGATGCTGTTTGCAAGCGCTGGGGCCGCAAGCTCCGGCAACGGTGGGAACTTCCTCATCCCGAACGGCACCTTTGTCGTCGAGCTGGTGATCTTCCTGGTCGTGCTGGGTGTCATCGCGAAGTGGATCCTGCCGCCCCTCCGGGACGTGGTCGACACGCGGCGGGAACGTGTCGCTACCGCGCTGGCCAAGGCGGAGCAGGCACGTGCCGAGAGCCAGCGCGTGATCGCTGAGCGCGAACGTGTTCTGGCTGAGGCCCGCGCCCAGGCTCGTGCCATCGTCGACCACGCGAATCAGGGCGCGGACTCGGCGTTCGAGAACGGTCGCCAGCGAGGTCAGGAGGAATACGACCGGTTGGTCACAGACTCCCGGGCCGAGGCTGCGGAGGAGGGTCGACGAGCCCGTGACGAGCTCCTAGGCCGGCTCGACACGCTTGTGGCCTCCGCTGCCGAGCGCGTCCTCGGCACCCGGATCGATGTCGACCAGCACCGCGGGTTGATCGACGAGTCGATCGCAACGGCCACCGGCGGGGGAGCGGGTTAGCGGTGGCGTCGTATCTGGCCGAAGTCGTTGGTTTCCTGCTGCTAGGGGTCTTCATCTACCGCTATGTGAAGCCGCCCCTCAAGAAGTTGATGGACCGCCAAGCCGAGTCGATCCGGTTGTCGCTTTCCTCAGCAGATGCCGGGTTGGAGAGCAGTCGACGCATGCTCGAGGAAGCACACGCGGCCCTCGAGGCGGCGCACTCGGAAGCGACGGCGATAGCCGAGCGCGCGCACGAGACCTCTGCCCAGCTCCTTCTCGAGGGCGAACGCCATGGCCGTGAGGAGTACGACAGGCTCGTGGTGAGCGCGGCCGCGGAGGCCGAGTTCGAACGCCAGCGCGCCCGCGAGGAAGTCACGCGGCAGGTCGGCGCGATCGTGATGGCGGCGACCGAACTGGTCGTCGCTGCCGAGATCGACTCGTCGCTCCAGAGGGTGTTCATCGGCGAGACGATTGACGCCGCCGAGGCGATGGTATGAGAGACCTGTTACGCGGCTACGCAACCGCGATCTTGGAGTCGGCGGCCGAAGCGGGCCGCGCGCGCCAGATGGTGGGCGATCTACGCGCGTTCTCGTTGGCCCTTACCGAATCAGACACGCTCCGCAACGTGCTCACGGATGCGACCATCCCGGCCCGGGCACGTCGAGGTGTCGTGCACGATCTCCTGGATGAGAAGGCCGCGGCCGAGTCCCAGGCTCTGGCCTGCTGGGCCGCGCTTGTGGAGCCCGCGGCGGAATTCCCAGCTGCCGTGCTAGAGCTGGTCGAGCTCGCTCTCGAGACCGCAGACGCCGAGGAGGCAGGCCACCTGCGACTCGTTCCGGCAGAGGAACTCCTTGGTGGCCGAACCGCGGTGCGCGAGCGCATCCGTGGCTATGCCGACCGGTTGTTCCAGGAAGTCGAGCGGCTTGAGCTCATCGATGACATCGAGGACGAACTGGTCCGTTTTGCGAGGATCGTCGACTCGAGTCTTGGGTTGCGTCGTGGGCTCGTAGACCCGTCAGCACCGGTCGCGCAGCGGGTCGCCCTGCTCGACGATCTGCTTTCGGGCAAGGTGTTGCCTGCGACCGCTCGGTTGGCCGCGTACGTGCTGAAGGCCGGCCACAGCCGGGATCTCGTAGGCACCCTCGAATGGGTCGCGGGGCTTGCCGGTGAGGAGCGAGGACGGCGTGTGGCAAAGGTGCGCTCGGCCGTCGAGCTCGATGACGACGAGTACGCGCGGCTCGTCGAGGCACTCGAGCGTACAGCGGGCCATCCGGTCAAAGTCCGCGTGCAGATCGAACCTTCGTTGTTGGGCGGGATGGCCGTCGAGATCGGCGATACCGTCATCGACGGTTCGGTGCGGCACCGGCTCGACCAACTCCGCGAAGCCCTGGCCCCGTCGACGGCCCTGCGCGACCTGTCGACCTCCGAACATGACCGTTCCTGAACCAGACGAAGAGGACAAAAGGACTCCCACCGATGCCTGAGCTCACGATCAACGCCGAAGACATCGCCGCGGCGCTGGCGCGCAATGTCAGCGAATTCACGACCGGGACCGAGGCCGAGCAGGTTGGCCGCATCGCCGAGGTCGGTGACGGCATCGCACGGGTCACTGGCTTGCCCGGGGCCACCGTCAACGAATTGCTCGAGTTCGAGAACGGGACCGTCGGCCTCGCCCTCAACCTCGACGAGGAGTCGATCGGCGCGGTCATCCTCGGCACGATGGACGGACTCGACGAGGGGCAGGTGGTCCGCTCGACCGGCAGGATCTTGTCCGTGCCGGTTGGGGACGCGTTGCTGGGCCGCGTCGTGAACCCTCTGGGTGAGCCGATCGACGGCAAAGGCCCCCTTGGTGCCACCATTGATCGCCGTCTCGAGATTCAGGCGCCAGGCATCGTGTCGCGCCAGCCCGTCTTCGAACCGTTGCAGACCGGCATCAAGGTCATCGACGCGATGACGCCCATCGGTCGCGGCCAGCGCGAGCTCATAATCGGCGACCGCAAGACGGGCAAGACCACGATCGCGACCGACACGATCCTCAACCAGCTTGGCCAGGATGTGAAGTGCATCTACGTCGCGATCGGCCAGAAGGGGTCGACGATCTCCCAGACGGTCGCGACCTTCGCGGAGCACGGAGCTTTGGCCTACACCGTCGTAGTTGCGGCCCCAGCGTCCGAGCCCGCGCCGTTCAAGTACCTCGCGCCCTACGCGGGTTGCGCGATGGGCCAGCACTGGATGGAGAACGGCGAGCACGCGCTCGTCGTCTACGACGACCTCTCCAAACAGGCCGAGGCCTACCGTCAGATCTCGCTCCTGCTTCGTCGCCCGCCAGGTCGGGAGGCCTACCCCGGTGACGTCTTCTACCTCCACAGCCGCCTTTTGGAGCGGGCGGCGAAGCTTTCCGACAAGATGGGCGGTGGCTCGCTCACAGCGCTGCCGATAATCGAGACCAAGGCGGGTGACATCTCCGCCTACATCCCGACCAACGTCATCTCGATCACCGACGGCCAGATCTTCCTCGAGAGCGAGCTTTTCTACTCGGGGGTGCGCCCGGCATTCAACGTCGGGAACTCGGTGTCACGAGTCGGCGGTGCGGCCCAGATCAAGGCGATGAAGGCAGTTGTCGGCACGCTAAAGATCGACCTGGCGCAGTTCCGCGAGTTGGAAGCGTTCGCCACCTTCGGGTCCGAGCTCGACAAAGCGTCACAGGCACAGCTGGACCGTGGCTATCGCCTCACAGAGCTCTTGAAGCAGGGCCTGAACGTTCCCTTGCCCGTTGAGGAGCAAGTAGTCGTCATCTTCGCGGGGGTACGCGGGCATATCGACGACGTGGCCGTCGAAGACGTGGGGCGCTTCGAGTCTGAGCTGCGAGCGTTCATGCGGGCGCGCCACCCTGAGGTTCTCGAGCAGATCGCGTTATCGGGCACGCTCTCGAACGAGGTCGAACTCGAAGCTGCGATCGGGGAGTTCAAACGTGGCTTCAGCCCCTCGGAGGCTCCAGCGGCGGTTGAGGGCGCCAGCACACGAGCACCAAGTGGGGATGGAGCTGCAGGCAAGACCGAGGCGACCGCCCCGGTCGTGGGCGAGAACGAGGCCGAGTAGGCACATGGCAGGCGGTCAGGAGCGGGTCCTTCGTCGACGTATCCGCACCATCGAGTCAACGAAAAAGATCACCAGGTCCTTCGAGCTCATCGCGGCTTCACAGATCTCCCGCGCCCAGGGCCGCATCGCCGGTTCCCGCCCTTATGTCAAGGCGATCTCGGACATCTTGGCGGAAACCGCCCGCGAAGGCGGGAGCTCGACGCGTCTGCTCGGGATTCCTGAGTCACCACAGAACGTCCTTGCGCTCGTGATTGTCGCGGACCGGGGCTTGGCGGGCGCCTACAACTCGAGTGTGCTGCGCGCAGCCGAACGCCTGATCCGGTCCCGGTCGCAGGAGGGTCGCGGCTTCACGGTGATGGCGATCGGCAAGAAGGCTCAGGCCTATTTCCGGTTTCGCCACCAGCCGGTCGCCCAGCAGTTTGTCGCCATGTCCGACCGTCCCACCTACGAAGATGCGCGACGAGTGGCCGCGGTCATCGTTCCGCCGTTCCTCGCCGGTGAGGTCGATCTCGTGCAGATCGTCTCGACCAGGATCCGGTCCGCGAGCAGCCAGGTCGTGGAGACTCGACAGCTGCTGCCGGTGCTGCCGAGCCCGAAGCAGTCTGGCCCCAAGCCCTCCGGCGTTGCGCAAACGGCCGGCGAGTCCGCTGCGACCGCTGTCTCAGCGGCTGGCGACCACGGCTCGGCGGGGTCCGAAAGAAAGCTCGGCTTCTTCGAGTTCGAGCCCGATGTCGAGCAGCTGCTGGCGCAGCTCATCCCGCTGTACGCAGAGGCCTCGATCTATGCCGCGCTGCTGGAGGCGTCCGCTTCGGAGCACGCCTCGCGCCAACGGGCGATGTCGGCAGCCACCGAGAACGCCGAAGAGCTGCTGAAGACGCTCAAGCGGGTGATGAACCGCGCCCGCCAAGACTCCATCACGACCGAGATCATGGAGATCGTCGGAGGCTCCGAGGCCCTGCGTTCGGCCGGCGACACCCCCCATGACCTCACTCATCCGCAAGCAACCGAGGAGCAGAACCGATGACCACCGTGGCCCCCGAAGTCCCTGTTGCCAAGCAACTCGAGAACGGCCGCATCGTCGCGATCGCGGGGCCTGTCATCGATGTCGAGTTCCCTCCCCACGCGTTGCCCGAGATCAACACTGCCGTCGAGGTGACCCTTGTCGTGGACGGCAACGAGGTGCTCATCACCGCCGAGGTCGCCCAGCAGATCGGCGAGGGTCGGGCGCGTTGCATCTGTTTGAAGCCGACCGACGGGCTCGCCCGCGGCGCAACGGTTGTCAACACAGGTCGCGGCATCACCGTTCCCGTCGGCGACGCCGTGCTCGGTCACGTGTTCAACGTGATCGGCGAGCGGCTGGATGCCGGCGAGATGGCCGAGCCCGACGCGTGGTGGGAGATCCACCGTCCGGCCCCGGACTTCGACACGCTCGAGCCGAGGCGGCAGATGTTCGAGACCGGCATCAAGGTCATCGATCTTCTGGAGCCCTACGTGCAGGGAGGCAAGATCGGGTTGTTCGGTGGAGCCGGTGTGGGCAAGACCGTGCTCATCCAGGAGATGATCCACCGCGTCGCACAAGAGCACGGCGGAGTGTCGGTCTTCGCGGGCGTGGGCGAGCGAACCCGCGAGGGCACCGACCTCTGGCTCGAGATGCAGGAGTCCGGTGTCATCACCAAGGCCGCCCTCGTATACGGCCAGATGGATGAGCCTCCGGGTGTGCGGCTACGCGTGGCGCTCTCGGCCCTGACGATGGCGGAGTACTTCCGGGACGTGAAGAACCAGGACGTGCTGCTGTTCATCGACAACATCTTCCGTTTCGTGCAGGCGGGCTCGGAGGTTTCGACGCTGCTCGGCCGCATGCCGTCCGCCGTCGGGTACCAGCCCACGCTCGCGGACGAGATGGGTGAGCTCCAGGAGCGCATCACCTCCACGAGGGGCCACTCCATCACTTCGTTGCAGGCCGTATACGTCCCTGCCGACGACTACACGGACCCGGCACCGTTCACGACCTTCACTCACCTCGACGCGACCACTGAGCTGTCGCGTCAGACCGCGGCACTCGGCATCTATCCGGCCGTCGACCCGCTCGCATCGACTAGCAACATCCTCGCTCCAGAGGTTGTCGGGGATCGCCACTACCAGTGCGCACGGCGGGTTCAAGAAGTGTTGCAGCGTGCCCGCGAGCTTCAGGACATCATTGCCATTCTCGGCCTCGACGAGCTCTCCGAAGAGGACCGTCTGAGCGTGACCCGGGCGCGCAAGATCCAGCGCTTTTTGTCCCAGCCGCTGTTCGTGGCGGAGGTCTTCACCAGCCTGCCCGGCATCTACGTCCCGATAGACGAGACCGTGCGCAGCTTCGAGGCGCTCGTGGGTGGCGACCTCGACGATGTCCCTGAGCAGGCATTCCTGAACGCAGGTGGCGTGGACGACGTGATCGTGAAGGCCAAGTCCATCGAGCGGGGCTGACCAGGCTCATGGCCAACTTGACCCACGTGGAGCTGATCACGCCCGAACGCGTGCTGTTCTCGGGCGAGGCCGAAGCAGTCGTGTTGCGCGCCGACGGGGCCGACACGACCTTTCTCGCCAACCACATGGACTACATCGGTGCCGTCGATGTGTGCGTGCTGCGGCTCGAAGGTGTGAAGGCCGACGGAGCCTCGGGCGGCCCTGGCGCGCAGGGCGAGCCGGACCCAGTCGGCGAGCTCCGCGCCGCGGTGCACGGCGGCTTTGTCAAGGTGGCCGACAACGAGGTGACAATCGTGGCCGGAGTCGCCGAGCTTGCCGAGGAGATCGACGTCGAGCGAGCTGAGCGCGCGCTCCAAGCTGCCGAGGGTCAGCTTTCTGCCGGCGAAGCGGTTGATGCTGAAGCGGCTGCCGCGAGGGCGCGGGTGCGGATAGAAGCCGCCGTCAGGCTGAAGAGCGACTTAAGTCGCCTGTCGGACCGCGGCTCGCGCTCACTCTCTCCGGCGTAAGTTTCTGGGATGCGCCTCGCCTTCAAGACCGCACCGCAGAACACCACCTGGCACGACCTCATCGAAGTCTGGCGGGCAGCCGACGATATCGAGCTGTTCGAGTCCGGCTGGCTCTTCGACCACTTCTACCCGATCTACTCGGATGCGACCGGGCCCTGCCTCGAGGGATGGGTCACCCTCACCGCCCTCGCCCAGGCGACGAAACGGCTTCGTTTCGGGACGCTCGTGACTGGAGTCCACTATCGACACCCCGCCGTGCTAGCCAACATGGCGGCGACGCTCGACGTCGTCTCGGGGGGCCGCCTCGAGCTGGGTATCGGGGCAGGCTGGAACGAGGAGGAGTCCGGCGCCTACGGCATTGCCGTCGGCACCCCCAAGCAGCGCAGCGATCGTTTCGAAGAGGCATGTGAGGTGATCATCGGCCTTCTCTCCAACGACACGACCTCGTTCAGCGGGACCTACTACGAGCTGACGAATGCCCTTTGCAACCCCAAGCCGATCCAGCGGCCGCATCCGCCGATCTGCATCGGAGGAAACGGCGAGAAACGCACGTTGCGCACTGCGGCCCGATTCGCCCAGCACTGGAACTTCGTCGGCGGCACCGCCGAAGAGTTCGCGCGAAAGCGCGATGTGCTCCGCGAACACTGCGAGGACCTCGGGCGAGACCCGGGAGAGATACTGCTGTCGAGCCACGTCCGTTTCGAGGGCGACCCCGCCGCGGCGGCGGCTGCTGCGGCAGAGCTTGCCGACGCCGGCGCCGAGCTCGCGATCGTCTATCTCCGCCCGCCCCTCACGCCGGCCGTGCTCGAGCCGTTGGCAGAGGCCTTCATCTCGGTGAGCTGAACCGTGCAGATTGCCCGCTCGATGTCCCGGGCGCGACCGTCATCTCCCCACTAGCTCACGGCGAGTCCTAACCTCGCGAAGTGCCACAAAGACGCAGGCTGACGGTCTCGCTCGTGGTAACAGGTGCGCTTGCCAACGAGATCGACGGCCTGCGGAGAGCCCTCGGAGCCAAGGCTCTCCACCGCATCGCCCCGCATTGCACCCTCATCCCTCCGGTCAATATCCGGGAGGAGAGTCTCGAGACGGTCCTTTCGAACGTCCGCGCCGCCGCCGGAAAGAGCGCCCCCATCGCTGTGGACCTGGGGCCGCTGGCGACGTTCTGGCCCCGCACGCCGGTACTCTACCTGGCCGTCAGCGGAGACCTCGACGCCATGAGGGTGCTCCGGAGCAATCTCGGTGATGGTCCGTTGGCACCACCCCCGCAGCGGTCCCAGCGCGCCTTCGTACCGCACCTCACCCTCGACCAACGGATCGAGCCCGGTCGTCTGTCACACGCGTTGGCCGCTCTGGCGGACTTCAGAGCGTCGTACTGCTTCGAGCGGGTCACGGTTCTCGAACAGGATGCCGGCCATCGTTGGCAGCCTTTGGCCGACGCCGCCTTGGGCAGGCCCGCTGTCGCAGGCAGAGGCAGCATCGATCTCGAGCTTTCAGTGGTAGATCAGCCCGATCCCCTGACCACAGCTTGGGCCGAGGAGCAGTGGACCAGCTACTCGAGGGATCGCTATGGCGAGTTGGTGCGCCCGATCAAGCCGTACGCGCTCGTCGTCAGGTCGAGCGGCCGACTCGTCGGGTTCGCAGACGGTGAGGTCCGCGGCCCGGTGTTGCGGATCGGCCGGTTGATCGTCAGCCCTGAATGGCGCAGCCTCGGGTTCGGTTCGCACCTGCTGCGTGCGCTGGAGCATCTCGCAGGCGAGCGAGGTTGCGGCCTGGTCCGGCTCGAAACCCTATCGGGGGGGCGTGCGGAACGGTTCTATGCAGATCGCGGCTATGTGGTCGCAGCAAACCTCCCGAAGTGGCGGGAGGACCACGACTTTGTCGTCATGGAGCGCGAGGTCGTCGTCGCGGTTGGAGGATCCTCACCTGAGGGTCCAAACGAGAACACCCCGAAGGACCCGTCCTCTGCTCACGGCGGAGGAATCAGGTAGGAACAGGCCCCGACTCAGCCCCGAGCTCACGCGAGACTTCACCGACGAGCCGGGCAGCCGCCTGCTCGGGGTCCATCCGCTTCTCCCTCAGCGCTGTCAGCAGCCCGGCGCTGGCGGCACCGGCGACCGCCGCGTCGAGAGCGGCGTCGAAACGCCGCTTCGCGATCCTGAGCGCTTCATCGCGCGCCCGCTCGGCGCGCCTTACTTGGAGCACTCCATGGACCTCAAGGTGCCTACGGTGGGAGGAGATGGCGTCCCAGAGCTCGGCGATGCCCTCGCCGGTCGGGGCGACGGTCTTCACGATCGGCGGCGTCCATTCGAGGGTTCCCGAGAGTTGAACCATGAGCCTCAGGTCACGCGCGGTCTCCTGGACGCCGGGCCGGTCGGCTTTGTTGATGACCAGGACATCTGCGATCTCGAGGAGCCCTGCCTTGTTGGCCTGCACGGCGTCTCCCCAACCGGGATTTACCACCACAACCACGGTGTCGCACGTGGCTGCTATCTCGACTTCGACTTGGCCGACACCGACGGTCTCGACGATCACGAGAGGCCATCCCGTTGCATCGAGCAGTCGTACGGCTTCGGGCACGGCTGCTGCGAGGCCCCCGAGGTGGCCTCTTGTCGCCATCGATCGGATGAAGACGGCGTCGTCGAGGGCGTGCTCCTGCATTCGCACACGGTCGCCGAGAATCGCGCCGCCTGTCACAGGCGAGGAAGGGTCGACTGCGAGCACGGCAACCGGGGTGTCGTGCCGCTCGCGCAGTCCTGCGAGCACGGCGCTCGCCAAGGTCGACTTTCCCGAGCCGGGGGCGCCGGTGAAGCCTATGGAGTAAGCGGTCCCGGCCCGCCTGAAGGTCAGGCCGGCAAGCTCGCGCCCGGAGTCCCCGCCTCTCTCGACAACCGAGAGGAGACGCGCCAGGGCACCTCGGTCACCTGCCACGGCCGCTTGGAACAGCTCGGCTGTGCTCGCGCGCGGCCGGGGGGGCTTCACGGGGAGCAAACGCGTTCGATGTTCGCGCCTAGTGAGTTGAGGCGCTCCTCGAGGCGCTCATAACCGCGGTCGATGTGCTCGGCACCGCTCACGTCGGTGACGCCTTCGGCCGCCAGCCCGGCAAGCACGAGCGCCGCCCCTGCGCGGATGTCCGATGCCCGAACACGGGCTCCTGACAACCTGGGCACGCCGCGCACGATCGCGTGGTGGCCTTCGGTCTTGATCTTGGCCCCCATCCGCCTCAGCTCGTCGGTGTAGCGGAAACGGCCGGCGAACAGGTTCTCGCTCACGATCGCGATCCCGTCTGCGACCGAGAGCAGGGTCACGAGCAGCGGCTTGTAGTCAGTCGCGACTCCCGGATAGGGCAGGGTCGCGACATCGACCGACTTGAGGCGTCCTTCGGCGGCGGCCAAGAGGCCTCCGTCGGTCGCAGTGCAGTGCATACCCATCTGGCGGAGCTTCTCGAGGAGCATGTCCATGTGCTCGGGTCGTGCCCCTTTGACGAACACTTCTCCGCCGGCAAGACCGACCGCTGTGACAAGCGTCGCCGCCTCCACCCGGTCGGGGATCGCCCGGTGATCAGCGGGACGCAGCTGGTCCACTCCCTCGATCTCGATGTGGGAGGTCCCCGCACCGTGGATCCGCGCTCCCATCTCGGTCAACATCGACGCGAGGTCGCTGATCTCGGGTTCCCTTGCGGCATTCTCGATCACGGTTGTGCCCTTGGCGAGTACCGCACCCATCAAGATGTTGTCGGTCGCGGTGTGGCTCGGAAACTGGAGGGCGATCCGCGCGCCGACGAGCCGGTCACAGTGCCCGTCCACATAGCCGTGCTCGGCCACGAAGCTCGCCCCGAGGTTCTCGAACGCGCTGAGGTGGAAGTCGATCGGTCGCTCGCCGAAGTCGTCGCCCCCCGGCATCGAGACCCTGGCGGTGCCGTAACGGGCGAGCAGAGGGCCAAGAACGACGATCGATGCCCGCATCTTCTCGACGAGCT
>PLKG01000118.1 GCA_003140595.1 Acidimicrobiaceae bacterium
ACCCCCTGTGGGTCGCCTCAGTGCCGCGCAGACGGCCTCGGTTGCCTATCGTCCCCGTGCGTCGGCATGGCGGCGATCCAAACTGAGGCCGCCACCAGGTGGAGCCTTGCGGCTGCCGAGTTGGCAAGCCCACCCGAACAACCAAACGCAAATGCCCCCCACCTGATATCAGGTGGGGGGCATGTCTGCTGTGCCGGCTCGGCGGGAGGGCGAGGAGGTCACACCCGACGAGCGTTACGACCTAGCTGGTGGTCGTCGTGGTTGTAGAGGTGGTGGTCGTGACGGGCTTGAAAATGTGGATGTGGTGGGTGTTCAAGGCGATAGCTTCAATGGCCTTCACGTCGGCCTTGGCGATAGCAAGATCCTTCGAAACCTGGCCGAGCTGGTAGGTCCAGGTCTTGATCTGGCTCTCGTTGCCGGGATAGCCCGCCGGAGTGAGAGCGAGGGCCTCAGCTGAGACGCCAGAGGTCAGCGACGTGGCCGCCGCCACCCGGGAGGTGATGTCGGCGAGCAATTGAGTTGCGTGCGTCGAGCCGAGCTCAGCCACCATCGGCGCAAGTTCAGCCGCGAGGCCGGTGTAGCCGGCTTCGGTAACCGTGTCATTGTCGGCACCGATTACGAGACCTACCTGGTCGGTGACAACCGCGTACACCCTTTCGTCCGCTACGACGGCCTTTTGAACCGCGTCTAGCTCAGCGTAAGTGGTTGCCGCGGCCGCGTTGCTGGCGTCGGTCTCGAGAGCGGTCTGCTCGCTTGTGATGATGCCGACCAATGACGAACTGTCGGTGGTTGTGAGGTGGGCGGCGTTGACAACCTCGGTTCCCAACAGGGCCAGCTGGACCTGCCGGGCGATGATCTGGTGCTCGACGGCCTCCTGTGCCTTCTGGAACTTTACGGAGCTGCCGGATTGCAGGGACTGCGCCTGAACCGAGGAAGCAAAGACGAAGCACATGCTCGCCGCGGCGATAAGGGTGATGAGCGCTGCTTTCGTGGAGTGTGTTCTCATAAAGTGATCGTAACATTATTGAAATAATGTTGTCAACTAACGGCAGTAATCGAGGCGCGCGGCGCGCATTCTGGACTCAAGGAACTTCGACTTGGGACGCTCACATGACAGGTGAAAGGCGACGGACGGCAAATCGCCTTCCAGCGCGATGGTCTCTCAGTGGTGGGTCCCACGCCGTACGCGCGAGCACCTCGTCGGGTCCAAGATCCCAGCGCGACGGAGAGGAACTGCGTTGGGTCATGACAATCGCAGAGGAGTCTGTGGGCGCGACAGTCCTCCCGTTTCCCATCGACTGGCAAGACAGCCCGCATTTCGCGGCGACTGCCTCGGGTGGTCTGAGACTGGATCAGCTGGTGCTGCTTACCCCAGTCCCGGTTCGGCTCTAGAGCTTGTCCCGGTTCTGGCATCGAGCGCGCGGTGCGGATCGAAGCCTCGCGGTCGCCTGGGCTGCTGGCGGAGATCCAAGGCTCAGGTGGCGAACGACTGGCGCTCGTCTCGCGATGATCGCAGGAAGGTGACTGTCCGCACGGCGTCGCTACGATCCTCCGGCGCCGGACACAAGGGCGGGGAGCTCGTCGATGCACGCCACGGTCCGCAGTCGAGGTGAGGACAGATCGCGCGAGAACCCCGTTTCGTGCATCGAGGTCAACGGGTACGGCACCAGGACCGCCCACCCCTGAGCGGCGATGACCGGCCACACATCGGAAGCCTCGCTGTTGCCCACCATCACGAACTGCTCGGGCTCTATTTTCAGCCGCCGAAAGAGTTCGAGGTAGGAGTCCGAGGTCTTCTCGCTCAAGATCGTGACCGTCTCGAACAGACCTGCGAGCCCAGAGCGCGCGATCTTGCTCTCCTGGTTGACGAGATCGCCCTTCGTGACGAGCGCAAGGCGGTAGCTGTCGGCGAGGAGAGGCAGCGTCTCCGCCACACCCGCGAGCAGCTCCACCGGCCGCGCGAGCATTTCCCGTCCGGTCGCGAGCAGGCGCTCGACATCGCTCACCGCTACGTCTCCCTTGCTCACCTCGATCGCTGTCTCGATCATGCACAGCGTGAATCCCTTGATTCCGTAGCCGTACAGCTCGCGGTTGCGTGTCTCGATCTGCTGCAACCGGGCCAGGGCGTCCGCGTCCGTCGCATAAGCGGCGAGCAGATCGACAAGCCACTCCTGGGCGCTGGCGAACTTGTCTTCGCTGTGCCACAGCGTGTCGTCGCCGTCGAACCCGATGACTGTCACGTCAGCGGCGAAGGGATCATCATTCATTTGCCAGACGCTACGGTGAACGCGAGATCATGGTTGTCATGAGTGCTCCATTTCCTTTGACGGTGGCACCGCAGGTTCAGGCGGCGCTCGACGAGGGGCGGCCTGTCGTGGCTCTCGAGTCGACCATCATCAGCCACGGGCTGCCGCGGCCGCGCAACCTCGAGGTCGCTTTTGAGCTGGAGGCAATGCTTCGAGCCGCTGGGGTCGTGCCAGCAACCGTCGGCGTGACGGCCGGCCGGCCGACCGTTGGGTTGGACCCGGAGCAGCTCGAGACGCTCGCCACCTCAGAAGATGTGGCCAAGGTGGGCGTCCGGGAATTGCCACTGGCGGTTGCGGCTTCACGGCACGCGGCCACGACTGTTGCTTCGTCATGTGCGCTGGCGCGCCTTGCCGGGATCCGTGTTATGGCGACCGGCGGGATCGGCGGTGTCCACCGACGCGCCAGCGAGACTTTCGACGAATCTTCCGATCTCCCGACTCTCGCCCGGACCGCCATCACGGTCGTGTGCGCCGGTGTGAAGTCGATCCTTGATGTGCCGGCGACTCTGGAACGCCTCGAGACGCTCGGCGTCACCGTTGTCGGATACCGGACCCTGCGATTCCCGGGGTTCTACGTTGCCGACTCGGGCCTCGATCTCGACTGGGCTGTTTCTGCCCCGGACGAGATCGCAGAGGTCATGCGGGCGGCAGACCGGCTCAGTCTCGCCAACGCGATCGTTGTCGCCAACCCGGTGCCGCTTGAGCACCAGCTGGACCCAGGGACTCACGACGCGCTGCTGGCCGAGGCGCTCGCCGCTGCGGATCGAGAGGGAGTCCACGGCAAGGCCGTCACCCCCTTCCTGCTCGACCACATCTACCTTGCCTCCGGCGGAGCCAGCCTCGAAGCGAATATCTGGGCAGTGCGCAACAACGTGGCTCTGGCGGCACGCATCGCGCGGGCGTGGGCCGAGACAAGCGGGTGATGTCACCGCCGGTGGTCGTGGTCGTCGGCGACGTCATCAACGACTTCATCGTCCGACCGCAGGGTCCGATAGAAGTGGGCACGGACACGCCATCGGAGATCGAGCGGTCACCTGGAGGCTCGGGGGCCAACCAGGCCGCATGGTTGGCAGCACTTCGCACGCCGGTGCGCTTCGTCGGCCGGGTGGGCGCGCCGGACGCCGCTTACCATCGGGAAGCTCTCGAACAACTCGGCGTCGAAGCCTGGCTCGCGTCCGATGACGACGTCGCCACGGGCACGATTGTCGTAGTCGTATCCCCCGATGGCGAACGCTCAATGTTCACAGACCGCGGGGCGAACCTGGGTTTGCGGGCCTCCGATTTGCCTACGCTGCTCCTCGACGACGCCAAGTTGTTGCACGTGTCGGGGTACCAGCTCTTTGAGCCGGGGACGAGGTCCGCGGTCCGCGGCCTGTGGGCGGCCGCGCTCGAGGCAGGCATACCGACTTCGGTCGACCCGGCGTCTGTCGCCGGTCTACGAAAGGTAGGGCGCCAGTCCTTTCTGGACTGGACCTCGGGAGCACAGCTCGTGTTTCCCAACCTGGATGAGGGCCGACTCTTGACAGGTCGCGACGAGCCGGACGAGATCGTCGCGGCTCTGCTCGAGAATTATCCGGTGGTCGCGCTCAAGCTCGGCGCGGAGGGAGCGCTTGTCGCCGCGGGCGACGGGCGCCGGGTCCCGATGGCTGCGCGGCCGGCCGAGATCGTCGACTCCACCGGTGCCGGAGACGCGTTCTGCGCCGGCTTCGTCGCGCAGTGGGTGCGCGGGCGAGACCTGGAGGAGTGTGTCCTAAGCGCCGTCACCGCCGCTGCCACAGCCACCGGCCAGGTAGGGGCGCGGCCGAGGCCAACCTGAGGTTTGGCACCTGGTCCCTGAGCTCCCGTGGTGAAAGGACTCTCTCGGGGCGGTGTTCCCCATATTCTGTGCGCTATGGCGGAGCGCGGCAGGGAGGTTCTTGTGAGCCGTGAGCATTGGGACGAGCGCTACGCAACCGAGGAACTGATCTGGAAGGCGGATCCGAACCGCTTTCTCGTGGAGGAGTTGGCCGCTCTCGCCCCCGCACGGGCACTCGACTTCGCCTGCGGCGAGGGCCGCAATGCCGTGTGGCTCGCCTCCAAGGGTTGGCAGGTGACTGGTGTCGACTTCTCTCGTGCTGGACTGGCCAAGGCGCAGCGACTGGCAACGGAACGAGGAGTGGAAGTGACCTGGGTCGAGGCCGATGTCGTCGAGTGGCATCCTCCTCCGGCTTCATTCGACGCAGTCACGGTGATGTACCTCCACCTTCCCGCGGAGCAGCGCCGCCGGGCGCTTGGGCGGGCCGTTGAAGCCTTGGCACCTGGCGGCGTCATTCTCGTGGTCGGACATGACGCCACCAACCTCGTGCACGGAACCGGTGGCCCACAGGACCCGGCAGTCCTCTTCGGGCCAGACGAGCTCGCCGAGGACCTTGCCGGACTTCATATCGAGCGGGCTGAGCGGGTCACCCGTGCCGTGGTCAACGAGGCCGGTGAGGTGACGGCCATCGATGCTCTCGTACGGGCAGTGCGCGCCTTGTGACCCGCGGCGCGACGGGACGAAGGCCTGCCGCTTGTCAACACAGATGGCCACCGGCTCGCGGTTGTCGTGATGGCGGACGGTGGCAGCGGGCCTGGTTCAGTTCAGCCGCAACAGAATCGGCTGTGACCCTCCCGCCGTTTGAGCCGGCACGGCCGGCAGCACAGCTACTGCCGCGTGGATCCGCTAGTTCGCCGGACAACGCGTCGACAACCAACGAGCAGGCGGCCGGTACCGTGTCCGCACTACCCTTTCCGGCCTTTTCGCCACAAGACGGCGGATGTAGCCGCCGGACCATTTCCTTTGGGTCCAGCGCGCCGTGACGATGCGTTACCGACTTGGCCGAGTTGTCGGCCTTCGCCGAGCGCGGACGAACGCCGACCAGGTCTGGTAGCCGCCGTCGAGATTGCGCGCCTCGATCCCGAGCTCGTGAAGGAGGGCTGTAGCCGTGTGGCCACGTTGACCAACCTCGCAATAGACGATGAAAGGGCCTTTTCCGAGCACGTCGAGGTCATCCCGGAGCGAGTCGACAGGCACGTTGGCCGATCCGGTGATGGCGCCAGCGAGATGTTCCGCTCGCGTGCGCACGTCGAGAAGTCTCCACCCGTGTTCGATCAACGAGTCGATCTCCCCGGGGTCCACCACGTCGCAGTCGCCGTTCATAACGTTGCTTGCCATGTAGCCCAGAAGGTTCACAGGATCCTTGGCCGAGGAGAACGGTGGTGCGTACGCGAGCTCGAGGTCCGCGAGACGGTCGGCAGTCAGCCCGGCCGACATCGCGGTCGCGATCACGTCGATCCGCTTGTCGACGCCATTGCGGCCGACAATCTGGGCACCGAGGATCGCTCCGTTCTCCGGGTCAAAGATGAGCTTCGCGGCCATGCGGGTCGCGCCCGGGTAGTAGGTCGCATGGTCGAAGGGATGTGAGTGGATTGCCCTAAAGGGCCGGCCCGCTGTCCGCAGGCGCCGTTCGTTCCAGCCGACTGTCGCAGCGACGACGTCGAAGACCTTCACGATGGCGGTCCCCAGCGAAGCGACGGGATGCGAAGACCGTCCGGCGATGTGATCTGCGACCCGGCGACCCTGGCGATTGGCGACATTTGCCAGCGCGATTAGGGAGGTCGCACGGGAGACGGCGTCTGGCTTTTCGACCGCATCGCCAACTGCGTAGATATCCGGGTCGTTCGTTTGGTTCGCTTCGTTGACTGCTATGCCACCGCTCGGTCCAAGCTCCAGGCCTGCGAGCTCGGCGAGTCGGACGTCGGGTCGCACGCCGATGGCGCCCACGACAAGATCTGCGGCCAGGGTCCTTCCGTCAGCAAGGGTCACCGTGTGTTCGTCGACCGATGAGAGGGTTACTCCGGTCTCGACCCTCACGCCGTGGGCAACGAGCTCGTCGCGAACGAGAATCGCAAGCTCCGGGTCGAGCGGGGCAAGCACCTGCGGGGCAGCCTCGACGATCGTGACGTCGATCCCCTGGCCGACGAGGTTCTCTGCCATCTCGAGCCCGATGAACCCGGCCCCGACAACGACGGCCGTCACGGGAGCGACCTCTACATCACGTGCGAGCCTGGCCGCGTCTTCGACGGTCCGAAGAGTGCGCACGCGGTCGTAACCAGGGATCGGCGGGCGCACAGGAGCAGCTCCCATGCTGAGAACGAGCTTGTCGTAGGAGACGGCGGTCTCCTCGCCTGTGACCGTCGACCGGGTGATGACTGTGTGTGCCGCACGGTCGATGGCGACGGCCTCGTCGTGCACCCTGACATCGAGCCGGAAGCTGTCGAAGAGCTGTTGCGGAGTCTGGAGCGTCAGGTCCTCCTCCTCCTCGATGAGCCCGCCGACGAAGTACGGCAGACCGCAGTTGGCGAACGAAACGTGACCGGAGCGCTCGATGACGATGATATTGGCACCAGCGTCGAGGCGGCGAAGACGCGTTGCGGTCGACATCCCTCCCGCGACGCCCCCAACGATCACGATGTTCGTCGGCGACTGCGTGGGCTTTGGAGTTTCAGGCATCATCACCTCATGTCCTCATCTGCGCGCAAACCAGGACTTGTGTTTGGCGGGCTTCGGGTCCGACGTGTTTGCGGACTGGCAATGGCAACGCTCGGCTGGCGGTACGTGACCGAGCACTTGCTCGACGTGGGCACCGCATCCCTTCCAGGTTGGCTTGCCACAGTCCCGACATGTAATGGCTCTACACATACCCCCCAGGGTATCAGAGAGAAGCACAAGTTCGCAGAGCTTGAAGACCCTGGGACGCGTCAGGCGGAGTTCGGTCCTTCCGGCGTGCCTGGACCCGCCGCTCAGGCGAGTTTCATGAACATCTTCTGCACGGCGTCAATGGGATAGCCGTCCGCCTCTGCCTGCTCGGGATGCTCCACGCAGTAGGTGAGACCGGCGGCGACCAGTCGGAAGCCCGCCTGCTCGAGTGCTTTGGATGCCGCGGAGAGCTGCGTGACGACATCGCGGCACTCCCGGCCTTCGTCGAGCATGCGCTCCACGCCCTGGACCTGACCGGCGGCTCGACGCAGGCGCTTGCGAACGTCGTCTATGACATCCTCGGGAAGCTGCACTTGAGAACTCCTCTCCTCGTCTCGGGCTCGGGCTGGGGAAAGGCAGCAGGACGTCCGATCATCTCACTATACCCCGTAGGGTATAGAAATCGGGGAAGAGGTGACTCAGAGACTGAGACCCGTCAGCCCGTGGTGCCCTTGTTCGGTCAAGGAAGTCCGGTGATGCTACGAAGGCACAGGCGCCCTGGAAACACGATCTTCGGTCAATCGGGTGTTCCCGGACCACGGCATCGAGTTGAGATAAGGGTTGAAATCACCTGACCGGGCATCCTGGATGTAGGTGACAGGCGCCTTTGCACCTCCCGCGATACGAGAGACTGCCGAGATCAGGCGACCGACGTCGGTCTCCGAGGTGTTGATACCGGCGCTTGCCCGTACCGCGCCCGGCATCCGGGTGCGGTCACCTTGTCGCATCTCGTTACGAAAGTCGGTGACTTCGTCCTCTTCGAGGCCGAGGAGCCGCATCATGTAAGGGTGGGCACAGAAGCAGCCATGTCGCACGCCGATTCCGTCCTCGGCCGACAGCCGGGCTGCCACGAGGCCGTGCGAGAGACCATCCACGGTGAAGGTCGCAACAGGCAAGGTGTCGGTATGAAGGTCCGGCCCGAGGAGGCGCACTCCCGGGATGCTCGCCAGGCCGTCCCGTAACATGCGACCGATGCGGCGATCGTGGGCGATGATCGCCGGCCAGCCCATTTCGGCGAGCGTGGCGATCGCTGCGTGCAACGCCACCGCCCCGACCACGTTCGGTGAACCCGCCTCTTCGCGGTCGGGCGGTTCGTTCCACGCGACGCCGCCAAGTTCTACGAGGTTGACCGTGCCGCCGCCGACCAGAAACGGCTCACCGTCCGCGAATGTGTCGCGAGGGCCGATGAGTACTCCCGCACCGAACGGTGCGTACATCTTGTGTCCGCTCCAAGCGATGAAATCGGCCATTTGGGGTAGTGGCCGGTGAGGCGCCAGCTGGGCGGCATCCACGGCGACTGGGATCCCCCGGCTGTGAGAGGCATCGATGATCTCGTCGATCGGCGGTAGCCACCCGGTGATATTTGAGGCAGCGGTGATGGTGAGCAGTCGCGGCTTGGGGGACCGGTCCAGTTGGGCCACGACATCGGCTGTGGTGAAGGTCCCGTCGGGCTGGCACTCGACGTAGCGGCGCGTCGCCACGCGGGACCACGGCAGGAGGTTGGAGTGGTGCTCCGCGACGGAGGTGACCACGATGTCGTCGGGACACAGTCGAAGGCTGTAGGCCAGATGGTTGAGGGCTTCGGTCGTATTTCGACAGATGACAGCGACGTCGTCGCGGCCTTCGCGCCCGGCAAACCCGAGTGCTGCCTGACGCGCATCCTCATAAGCGTCGGTCGAAAGCTGAGACTTGTAACCCGAGCCGCGATGGACGGCTGAATACACCGGGAGGAACTCATTCACGCGACGGAGAACGGGCTCGAGCGCGCCCGTTGACGCAGCGGTGTCGAGCGCGACATATGGGCGTTCGTTGCCGTCGACGCACGGCACGAGCATCCCGTCACCGACCAGGCGAACGGGAAACGTTGTCACGATGCTCCTATCTCTCGACGCCGGTGCCCTTGAACTTAGCCATCAACACCGATCCGGACATGCCGGTGGCAGCCCAAATTGGGACACTATCACTTCTTATTCTATTGATTCACTGGTTACCACGGCATTGCGGTAACTTGGCAATCATGGGCACGAAGGGTGCGAAACTCGAAACGATGGGCCCGAATGGCTTCGGTTGGCTCCTTCGGGGCAGGCCGGTCGACCTGCTCGAGGACAGGTCGTTAGATCTCGCCGCCAGCCCCGACGGCTCCTTCCTCAAGCCCTACTGCCTCGATGTGGCAACGTTGCAGTCGTGCCTGCAGTGCGGTGCCTGCACGGCGACATGCGAGCTTGCCGGCGAGGAGGGGCTCTTTCCTCGCCGCCAGGTGGCCTTCGTCCGGCTCGGCCTACAAGACCGCCTCGTCACCGACCAGCAGATCTGGCACTGCTACGGCTGCACCGAGTGCTCTACGCAGTGCCCGTCCAACGCCAAGCCGGCGAGCATAATGAGCGCCCTCAGGCAATTCGCCACGGACCGCTTCGCGTGCCCACGTGTGCTGGCGCGTGTCGTCAATGATTGGCGTTCCTTCTGGCTGGTCTACGCCGGCATCGCGGCCTTCCTAGCCGCGTTGATAGCGCTCACCGGCGCATTCAGTCCCGCCGCTGGGCCTCTCCGGTACGCAGGCATGATCCCTGACGCGGCGCTCATACCTGTGTTCTCCGTCCTCACCGCCCTGCCGCTGATTGCCGCAGGAGTTGGCGCCGATAGGGCGTGGCGCGCCTGGTACGAAGGCTCGCTCTGGACGACCAGGCCGAGGCTTCTTGGGCGTTCTGTCCAAGACGCGGTCGCGGAGATCCTCACGCACAAGAGGTTCTCGACCTGCAAGGAGCGCCGACTGAGGCCTTGGGCTCACAGGGCGGTCCTCTTCTCGGTCCTGGGCCTCGCGGCGATCTCGGGGGTGATATCGCTGCTCCTGCTCGCGGGACGTGCCTACCCGCTGTCGTTGGGCAACCCGCTCAAGGTCCTGAGCAACGCCTTTGCCGCTCTGTTGATCGGTGGCGCCGGCTACTTCCTGTGGGCCCGCGCCAGGGACGCCTCCCACGGCAGCCGTAGCACGTTCTTCGACTGGGCTTTCATCGTGAACGTGCTGCTCGCGGGGTTCACCGGGGTTGCCACCGAGGCGCTCCGCGTCGCAAACGTGCGAACGTGGGCCTATCCCGTGTACTTCACCCACCTGGTAATCGTCCTGGCTTTGGCCTTGACTCTTCCGTATTCAAAGCTCGCTCACGCGCTTTACCGCGTTCTGGCGGTCGCGGGCAGGAAGTACGAGGTGCTCCTAGCCACAGACTCGTCGTCTGCAGACCGTGCTCGGTTCCGGCCGGCGAGCGACGGTGCACGCCCTCGGGGGGCGGCTGCCCTCCAACTGGTCGAAGAGTCTTCGTTCTCACCGGAGCACATGTTTGAGATGGGCCACACCGAACTCGCCGCATTCTCGGACGACGAAATCGCCTCGGCTTACTACGCGCTGCGCGACGAGGTCGAGCCGCGAGGGGAGGGGGGCAGCTACTACCCGAACATAAAGCACCTTGCGGGCACGGCTTTCGAGCGCGAGAAGGACAGGCGGGAGGTTCGGGCCCTGGTGGGGGAGTCGGAAAAGACCGAGTGGCAGGCGTGGTACGAAAAGGCCGCTGAGCAGCCCTGCACGTGGTGGATCGAGAACCATATCAGCGCCCGTCATGCCCTGACCACGTGCCTGTCATGTGGCATGTGCACATCGGTCTGCCCTGCAGCCGAGCACTTCGAGGAGTACGACCCGCGTTGCATTGTGGACGCGGTTCTCTCTGGCGACGAGGATCGCCTCGTCGATCTGCTCAAGTCCGACATCATCTGGTACTGCGCGCAGTGTGGCTCGTGCAATTCCAAGTGTCCCGAACAGAACGACATCATGGGCCTCGTCGGTTCGCTGCGCACTCTGGCGCAGCTGAAGGGCTACCACCTGGAGAGCGTGCGCGGCAGGCAACAGTACGCCGGACGCCACCTGTGGGCCGCCAACCTCTGGAACCGGGCGTTCAGCCTGTATTTCCGCAACGGTGATCCGGCACAGCACCCGGACTTCGGGCCGCGATACGCGCGGTGGCAGGCAGAGCTGGAAGAACAGTTCATTCGGGTCGGCGGCCAGCCGGACATGGACGGCACTTTCGCCGGTCGCAAAGTGACGCCAGAGACCCTGGCGGAACTGCGGAGCTGCATCCGTGCCGGGGGCGCCCTCTTCCTATGGAACAAGATCGAGGAACACGCCGCGACGGATGCCGCGAGGCGCGGTCTCGACATCGACCAGTACTACGACAAAGTGAGGTCGGAAGGATGACCGTCTTGAGGTCCGCTGACACGATGATCACGACGGAGGCGCCGAGCAGGCTGGCGGGCCAGCCGCGCAAGGCCAATGTGACCACCCGACGCGATCTGAAGCCGATCCCCGCCGACGGCTACTACCTGACCACGAGCTGTGTGATGGGAACCTTTTCTCCTTCGATCGAGCCTCTCATCGCGCGGCTTTACGATCTTCTCGGCCGGCGCTGGGCGATGGGCGGGACGGGATCCGCGTCGCTGAACACGTGCTGCTCAGGCATAGTCACACACGGCAACGTCTTCACGGTCGAAAGCTCACTTCTTGTCGTGGCCCGGCTTTGGTCGGTGTGCGCCGAGGCGGGCCTCGAGAACATCACAACGGCGTGCGTCACATCGTTCGCTATCCACAACGAGATCCTCGAGCTGATCCAAAAAGAGCCAGGTTTGGCTGAGAAGGTGGACAGGGCCCTCTATGACGCCTGCGGACGGCGGTTGGTTGTCCCGAGGCACATCGTGCATTGCAGCGACGTCGTCTACCGGTATCGAGGCCAGCTTGCCCAGCTAATGAAATACCGGCTGGTCGACATGACCACTGGTGAACCGCTGAAGGTGGTGGATCACGTCGGTTGTCACTACAACAAGATCTTTCCCAGCAAGTCCGTCGGCGGAACCGAGTACTGCGACGTCCTGACAGCGATGATTCGCGAGTGGGGAGGCGACGAGGTCGACTACCCGGAACGACGGCACTGCTGCGGCATGGGATTTCGGCAATGCATGATCCGCCCGAACCGCAGCTTCACTGTGGCCTGTGCCCGCAAGAAGTTCGAGAGCATGGCCCCTTTCACGCCCGACCTGATCGTCACCAACTGTCCGGGCTGTGGCCTCGTCCTCGACCGCGAACAATGGGCCGTCAACCAGCTGACGGGCGCCAAGTTCCAGATCCCCGTGCTCAACTACGCAGAGCTGGCAGGTCTGCTTCTCGGCTGGGACCCCTACGACGTCGTGGGGATACAGGGCCATACCGTGCCTGTGGAAACCCTCTTGGAGAGAATTGGCATCCCTCAGTCGCCGCAGCCGGCCTACCTGCGCGACGACGCGGAAATCGCGACCGCAGTCAACCTGAGGGCAGCGGGGAGCCTGGTGAGATGAACAGCCCTGTATTGATCCTCGGCGGCGGAGTAACCGGCATGCACGTCGCGACGGCTCTCGGCGAACTGGGATATCCCTCGATTCTGCTCGAGAAGACATCGAAGCTAGGCGGTCGCGTGCGTCGGCTGTCGCGCACATTCCCCTTCTTTGATGACGACGGTTTCAACGATGGGCTCGAGTTCACCACTGAAGTCGAAACCGAGATGAGGGCTCACCGCTGTGTGGACGTGCGGATGGAGACGACCCTCGTCAATCTAGAAGGGGAATTCCCCAACTTCCGGGCCATCTTGAGCGACCAGACGAGCGAGGAAGTGAGCGCCGTCGTCATCACCACCGGATTCGAGCCTTTCGACCCCTCGGACCTCGAGGAGTACGGCTACAGCCGCTACCCGAACGTAGTGACCGGACCTGAGCTCGAGTGGCTGCTAAACCCACGTGGCCCGACGCACGGCGAGATCAGGCGTCCTTCCGATGGCACGACGGTCAACCGGATGGCGATCGTCTTTTGCGTCGGCTCACGCAACCGGCGGATCGGGGCGCCATTCTGTTCACGCATCTGCTGTTCCTACAGCACCAAGCAGGCCCTCACCGTGCTCGACCGCAACCCGGGCGCCGAGGTCACATGCTTCTACATGGATGTACGGACCTATGACCGCGGCTTTGAAGAGATGTACTCGCTGGCCCAGGAGCGGGGGATCCGCTACATCCGGGGACGTGTGTCGGGATGCAAGGAACTGCCCGGCGGGGACATAGTGGTCCGGGCCGAGAACACCCTCATCCAGAAGATCTTCTCGGATCGCTTTGACATGGTCTCGCTCTCCACTGGCATGCGACCGTGCCTCGACGTGGACAACCTTGCCGGCGTGCTCCAGATCGGGCGAGCGCCGGACGGCTTTTTCGCCAGCCGCGAATGGTTCAGATACCCCCACGACTCGACGAGGGAGGGCATTCTCGTCGCGGGTTGCGCGGCAGGCGTCAAGCCGATCCGCAACTGCATCATCGACGGCAGCGCGGCCGTGGCTCGTGTCGCAGGCTTGCTTCGCCGAGGAGCATCGGTTGCGGCGAGCTCGGGGACCAGCTGACAGGATGACCTGACCCAACGCACGCCCTCGTCAGAACGAGCCGCAAAGGCCAGCATCGAGGCTTGAGACACCATTCGCGGTTAGGGTCCACCGCAGGTTAGAACGCGCGTAGTAACCTGAGGATGTGGAGGTCGGTCCGGAAGCGCTCGCGCGATTCTTCGAGGTCGTCCGGCCACATCTGAACGAGCGCCAGCGCCGTGTCATGGCAGGGGCCTGCTCGCAGATGCTCGGACGCGGCGGCAAGAGCGCCGTCGCCTCGGCTTCTCACATGAGCCGCAACACCGTGATCAAAGCTGAGCGCGAGGTAGAAGGCGGCATCGAGCCGTCCGAACACCTGCGAGCCGCGGGGGGCGGGGATCGGCCGCTTATCGACAAGCAGCCGGGGCTTTTGCAGGCTCTCGACGAGCTCGTCCATCCCGACACCCGCGGCAACCCGATGTCGCTGCTCGCCTGGACGTCCAAGTCAACTCGCCACCTGGCAGATGCCCTGGTCCAAAAGGGGTTCC
>PLKG01000095.1:0-480 GCA_003140595.1 Acidimicrobiaceae bacterium
TGATTTCACCGTTCCGCTGTTCGACCATTTCATGAAGCGGTGGATCCCCGACCTTGCGACCCTTCGAGGAAACTGACCAAGGTTTCTAACGATTTTCTAGTTTTATACAGATTCCTCTATAAATCCCAACCCGGGACCGTTTCGGGTGCTCATCGACACGTCGGGTTCCCTCAACTGAGTATGAGGAGTATGAGCTGGGATACCTGCTCAGCGGCCATCTTGTGCGGGCGAAGGGACTCGAACCCCCACCCCCGAAGGGACCGGGACCTAAACCCGGCGCGTCTGCCATTCCGCCACGCCCGCGTGGTTCGTTCGAGCGTACTCCCGCCGGCTCGGCTGCCCGGTGGTGCGCCGGTAGGTCTGTGCCGACCTGCCGGTCCGGTAATCTGCGATAGCGGCTCGATCAATGTCGGGCCCGACGAGGAGGAAGGCAATGTCCACCCATCCGGTCGCCACGGGGATCGAAGCGGTGACGATCAG
>PLKG01000095.1:499-91286 GCA_003140595.1 Acidimicrobiaceae bacterium
AGGGAACGGGACATCTCGCTTTACATCAACTCGCCGGGTGGCTCGGTGACCGATGGCCTGGCGATCTACGACACGATGCAGTACGTGCGCTGCGACGTGTCGACGATCTGCCTCGGTCTGGCCGCGTCGATGGGTCAGTTCTTGCTCTGTGCCGGCGCGCCAGGCAAGCGGTATGCCCTGCCACACAGCCGGATCCTGATGCACCAGCCGTCTGGTCAGATGCAAGGGCAGGCTGCGGACATCGCGATCCAGGCGGAGCAGATCATCTACCTGAAGCAGATGATGGCCGAGAGAATCGCCCTTCACACCGGTCAAACGATCGAACGGATCGAGGCCGATTCTGACCGTGACCGGTGGTTCACCGCCCAAGAGGCGTTGGACTACGGCTTCATCGACCGAGTGATCGACCGCTCCACCTTGAAGGCGACGACCTGAGCTCACAAGCGACGACTGGCTCTGCGCGCGGAAGGCTCAGGGACTGCCCTTTCCCCGACGGTTCCTGAACAAGAGTCCGGACCTACGACACTGAGCTGAAGGCCGTTATGGGGTCAGAGCGGGCGTCGGAGGGTACTTCACCGTATGAGCGGGTGGTCCCGTTGTTGCTGATGGCGCCATCCGCCGAGGCGAGCCAGTACCCATGTCCCGACGGGTCCGCGGAAATGCCGACAACTGGCGAGTAGACCTTCACGTGAGACTCAGAGGTCCCGGTTGCTACGCCGTAGGAGTAGATGTCACCGTTTTGGGCGGCGAGCCAGTAGCCAGATCCGTTCAGTGCGGCGGCTATGGCGACGATCGGTGACTTCAGTTGGAGCGCGGAAGCCGAGCCGTAGTTAATGACGGCACCTTCCGGGTAGACCGCGCCCTTGGAAGTCACCAGCCAGTAGCCCCCGGTCACGGGGTCGACCGCAATTCCGACGACGGCCCCGTCGGTACACTGCCCGCCCCGAGAGCCGCTGTAGTCAGCATCACCGAACGCGTACACCGAGCCGTTGGCCGAGAGGACGAAATAGCCTTTTCCGTCAGGGGTTGCGGCGATGCCGACCACTGGGGACCCAGGCGGCACCGGTCCGCCGCTCCAGTCACTGCCACGAAGGTCCCCGTACCACTTGGCATCCCCGAAGGCGTACACGGAGCCGTCGGCGAGCAGGAGCCAGTAACCGCCTCCGTCGGGAGTGGTGGCCATCGAAACGACGTTCGAGGGGAGCACAGTCGTGTTCAGACCGCCGCAGTAGGCGAGATTGCCAAAGTCGAACATCGACCCGTCACTTGTCGCGAGGCGATACCCGACGTTCGCGCCACTGGCCCGAGCACATGAAGTTTGCGGCACCGAGAGCGGGTCGGCGATCCCGGTTCGATCCGCGTTCGCCCTCCATTCGGGCCATGCCGGCGGGTTGGTCGTGGCCGGTGCGTTCGGAAATGGGTACGCGACCATCGTTGCCGGTATGGTCGGCCCGCCGCAGGCGAAGTACAGCATCCAACCGTTTCCCGGAGCGCCGGGCACATAGGCGACGGCAGCGCTGCCGGGTGTGTCGCAGCCCGGCTCGAGGGCGGGCTGCTTGCCTCCGGAGATTGAGAGGACCTTCCCGGTGTTCCCCGCGAGGACGTACAGCCCCCGTGCTGCACCGACCAGCACATCGTCTCCGTCGTTGGCCCCACCTGTGAGGTCCGCGAGCACCGGGGAGGACGTCGCTTCGTTGTGAGCATCGAAGACCCGGGACCAGATCTCGTGTCCCGAGCCGCTCCACGCGCTCACAGACGCAGGGCCCTTGATGCACTGGGCGCAGGACGTCGAGACGACCGCCAATTGGCCGTCGACGCGCCCGATGGCCGGTGAGCCGAACGTCGGCCCGTGTGCGGTGACCGGCCAACCTGGCACGTTGCGACCGTTGTCGGCATAGACCGCGATGATCTCGTTGCTCGCGGGGTTGAGTTTCCCGTGGTAGAAGCTGGTCCCGACGACGACGGCGGGTCGTCCGGTGCCGTTCAGAATGCCGACGGTTGGGCTCGACCAGATTGTCTCCTGGGTGCACCGTTGCCAAACGAGCTTGGGGCCGGCAGCGACGTAGCGGTAGTCGACGATCCAACCCCCGCGGCACCCTTTGAAGCCGCTCGAGTCCCCGCCCATGATGATGTCGTCGCGGCCGGTATGGCTCGTGTCCGCCAAGGTCGGCGACGACCAGATCGTGTCGGCGCGCTGGATCGGGAAGCCGGGCACGAGACTCCCGTTGGGCCTCAGTGCGTAGATGTTGTGGTCGTACGATCCGAAGACGATGTCGAGCTCGCCTGTCCCGGTGATGTCGCCGACGGCCGGTGTCGCGAAGACGGGGTCGGAGTAGTCGTCCGGGGCGGTCCGCGCCCAGGGGTTGAACGTGCGTCGCGTCTGGAACACGAAACGAACCCGTCCGCTGGCGTAGAAGGCCTCGAGCCCGCCCTGCTGATCGGGTCTCCATAGTGAGCCGGCACCGACGATGATCGACGGCGGCCTGTCAGGACCGTCGAGGTAAGCGACTGCAGGGCTCGAGTCCACGGCTGTCGGAGTAGGGCTGTTGATGTGCACCCACTGGGGCCAACCTGGCAGCTCGCGCCCGGACTTGGCGTTGACCACGTAGATCTCGCCGGAGAGCGTTCCGAGAACCACGGCCTTGACGCCGTCGATCGTCGCGACGACCGGTGAGCTCATCCATACCGAGCCGAGGTTCTTGAGCGTCCATGACGGATCTTGAAACTCGAGGATCTTCGCAGTGCCGCTCCGATGGGGAGCACCTCTCGAGGCCGGGCTTCGCACCATGGCGGAAGCCGACGAGAACGCGGGGACGGTCAGAGCGGTGACAAGGCAGGCAGTAGCGAGGAACGGAAGCAAGCTCCGGAGTGCGGTCGCCTGACTTCGACCCATGTCACAATGGCGCATGTGGCGAGAGTCCATGGACCCCATTGTAGTCACTTTTGTCACTACTAGTGGTTACACCAACGCTTAAAGTGGGAATATCCCGCACAGGCAAGGCTCGCATCGCCTTTGTGACGCCGCGATACGGAGACGCCGTCGTAGGCGGCTCTGAGGCGGTCGTGCGCGAGGCCGCGCAAGGCCTAGCTGAGCGCGGCTACGAGGTCGATGTGCTGACGACCTGCGCCCAAGACCATTTCACTTGGGCGAACGTCTTCCCACCAGGCGAGACAGCAGACGGGTTGGTCACGATTCGACGGTTCGCAACATTCCAGAACCGGGACCATCATCGTTGGAACCGGGTGCAGGAGAGGCTCCTGTCGGGCGACCAATTGGACGATGCCGACGAGCTCGCGTGGAGCAACGGACGCTTTCGCGTCCCGGACCTCTACCTGTACCTCTCGGGCCACGCCTCGGAGTACGCCGCGATCGTATTCTCGCCCTACTTGTTCTGGACGACCCTCTACTGTGCTGGGATAGCGCCCGAGCGGACAGTTCTCATGCCCTGCCTGCACGACGAGCCGTACGCGTATCTCCGATCCGTCGCCGCCGCGCTGGCGTCCGCCGCCGTCGTCTGGTTTCTCTCCGAGCCGGAGCACCAGCTGGCCCATCGCCTCGCGCCGGTTGCTTCCCACCATTCGGTTGTCGGCGCGGCGGTCAAGATACCCGAGTCCTACGATTCCGATGGCTTCCGCAAGCGGTACAACCTGGTGCGCCCGTACGTCTTGTATGCGGGCAGACGCGAGGGTGGGAAGGGCTGGCAGGAACTGATGGCCGGCTTCGGGCTCGCAGTTCGCCGCCACGACCTGCCGTTCGATCTCGTTACTGTCGGTGTCGGCCACGCTCAAGTGCCGTCATCGCTCGAGCACCGGATAGTCGATCTCGGATACCTTGCGCCCGCCGAGGTGCCTGATGCGTTTGCCGCCGCGGACGCGTTCGTGCAGCCGAGCGCGAACGAGAGCTTCTCGCGCACCATCATGGAGGCCTGGCTAGCCGAGACGATCGTCATCGCGAGCGGAGCCAGCGACGTCGTCACCTGGCACTGTGAGCGCTCCGGTGGTGGCCTCGTCTACGCCGACGAGCTCGAGCTCGGCCAGTGCTTGCGATTTGCCGCCGAAGCTCCAGAACAGGCCGCGCAACTTGCCCGCAAGGGGCGCGACTACGTGCTCGCCAACTACAGGTGGCCGTCGGTGCTCGACGCCATGGAGCGTTCGCTCGAGGGTCTGCTGTGAGATCGGCACAGCAGCGAGACGGCGGCGACGACGGGTACCAGTCGTGAGGGTCCTCGTCATTGGGTCGCTTCCTCCGCCGGGAGGGGACCGAGCGGAGGCTCTGCGCGAAGAAGTCGTGCGGCTTCTCGCTGAGGGGCACACGGTCGAGGTGGTCGCGTTGGATCCGGTCGCGACAGCTCACCGTTACATGGCCACAGGTGGGATACCAGGATGCATGCAGCTCGCGACGATGATTCCGGGCTTCGACTCGGTCGTTGTGCAACTGCAGCCGGGCCTGCCGGTACGCGAGCGTGCGGGACAACTGGAGCGGGGGCTTTCCCTGGTCGCGTTGTCGTTGGCGCTGCGGCGCGCGCGTCACGTAGTCATTCGCCTCGAATGCCCAGACGATCTTCCCGGTGGCCCCGGCGGCCGCGCGGCCCTTCGTCTCTGGCACAGCGCCGAGCGGATTGTCGTCGCAGGTGACGATCAACGAGCGGCCTTTGTGGCTGCGCTCGGCAGATCGGCGGAGTCATTGGCTATTGATCCTGCTGTTGAGCACGCCGCAGACACCGTCGATGCCGACGACGGCGGATGGGACGAGGGAGCCGACGTGGCGGCAGAGAACGTGCTCGAGCTCGTGCGCAAGAGGGCGGCTCGAGAACGACGAGAGCTTGCGGCATCCGGGTCGGCGCGCTTTGCCGGTTGGGACAGGCTTGCGGTCTCCGGGATCGCGTTGACCGAGTTGGACTCGAACGGGTCTGAGGCTCCCGAGGCGCCGCGCGGGCTCGGCGACCGTGCTCGCTCAGTTCTTGCCTTCGCCGACCGGCAACAGTTGCTCCGCCCGGGGGTGCGGGCTGTTCGTGTTGGGTACCGGATCGCTAAGGCCGCGCTGGGTCCGCAACGGTCAGACTGAGTGCTCCCAACTTGGGTGATCGCCCACTGTCGAGGTCATCCGGCCACGACCGAGGTCTCGTCGAGCGCGTCGAGAAGTGAGCGTGCAGCGACCTTGAAACTGTGGGCGCCGGCGTAACGACGTGCCTGGTCGCCGAGGCTGTCTCGTGCCGCTTGATCGTCGAGGAGCCTCTCGCAAAGCTCCGCGAGATCGTTCGACGTGACGTCCGCCGGGACCTTCAGAGCGACCTTGTCAGGCAGCTCGCCCATCCATCCGATGTCGGTCACGATCGTCGGCACTCCGCACGAGAGGCAGTCGCCGACCGCGGCGGACGCCTCACCTGAGAAGCTTGCTCGCAGTTGCACAGCGAGGTCCGCGCGTGTCAACCAGTCCAGGTATAGCGCGGCCTCGACCCGGCCGGTTATGTACAGCCGCCCGTCCAGGCCGAGCTCGTCACCGCGCCTGGCGAGGCTGTCAGCCAAGTCGGTACTGATGGGGCCCACAAAAGCCATAACCAGGTCCGGGTGCTTGGCCGATAAGGCCGCGAAGCAACCTAGGACCTTGTCGGGTTGCTTGATCGGGTCGACGATCCCGAAGCTTGCGAGCACCCGGGCGCCCGGCTCGACGACGGCACTCCCGCAAGGCGGACTGCCCTGGCCGGCGAGGCCCTCGGTGGCAAAGCCCACGACTTTGACGCGTTGAGCGAAGTTGGGTCCCGCCTCGACGCGCGCGAGGCGCGCGGATGCCTCGGAGGTCACCAGGAAGCGGTCGGCGAGAGCGATGATCTCGCGCGCCATGAGCAGGCCGTGATGCTCCCCGCCGGTCTGGGTGAGGTCGCCGGGCGAAGCCGGTCGGTCAGGAAGGAGCGGCCCATAGATCCTGCGCAACGAGCCGGCAAGCCCGTCCGGCACGGCCGTCCCCGAGTTGTCGGCGAAGCGGTACAGGCCACTCAACCTCACGTCGTGGGCCAGGACGGTCCCGCTTCGGCGGCGGAGCGACGCCAGTGCGGCCGAGTGGAACTCGCTGTTGCCGAGCACGTAGACGATGTCGTCGTAGCCGCCTGTTGCCGCCTCGACACCGAGAAGGCGCCGGGCGTCGTAGACGGCAAGCCCCGGCGGCACCCTTGGCGACCCGGGCGAGAACTCGAGGCCGTCGGCGAAGCAGTCGATGTCGAGGTCCGCCAGAGACGCCAGCTCCTCGACGAGACGGAAGCTGTAGTTGGCGATCCCAGAGGGCACGGGCGGGAACGGCGAGACGATCGCGATGCGACGACGACGGTGCCAGGGACGGCCGGGTCGGGCCAGCAGGTCTTCGTAGACAGCCGCGGTCCGATCCGCGACGTCTCCCCACGTTGTTCGCGTGGCCGCGCCGTGCCGACGCGAAGCCTCGCGAAACGCCTCGTCGCACAGTCCTCGTTCGATCGAGGCACTGACAGCTGCCGAGCTTGAGGCGTCGAAAACGGCTTCAGGCGGGACCAGGTCCCTCAAGAGGTCCACATCGGCGACGATCGCGACGGCGCCGCATGCCATCGCCTCCGCAACGTGAAGTCCGTAGTCGCCGGAAAGGGACGGGCAGCACAGCAGTTCGGTCGCCTGGTAGAGGCTACGCATCGCTTCCTTCGACACCGCTCCGGCCCAGAGGACTCGACCGCCGATGCCCGCGGCTGTAGCCAGGTGGCTGAAGCGGTTGGCAGCCGGTTCGGGACGATAGCCGGTGATGACGAGCTGACGCGAGTCGCGCAAGGCTTCGGGC
Organism: Acidimicrobiaceae bacterium; assembly: GCA_003140595.1. Taxonomy (GTDB): domain Bacteria; phylum Actinomycetota; class Acidimicrobiia; order Acidimicrobiales; family Bog-793; genus Fen-455. Next base: position 7,296 of record PLKG01000095.1, read on the forward strand.
AGGCGTGCGAAGGCGCCGATGAGCGCCTCGAGGTTGTCCAGATCGTCGTGGGAGGCGGGGTAGAGGACGAACGACGCCTCGAGGCCGGGAACCCGTGCGCGTGCCGCAGCGCCGGCGCCGTCGCGTGATGCCGGGGGCAAGAGCTCCTCGTCGGTGCCCGCTCCGACGACGCGTACCGTGCCCGGGTCGACGCCGAGAGCGCCGACGAGCGACCGACTCTGTGCCGGAGACATCGTGAGAAGTGCGTCGGCTGCGCGCAAGACCTCCATAGGGCCCGAATTCACCGTTAGGTGCCTGAGGTCCTCGAGCGATGAGCCGTGATGCGCGGGAGGCAGCGGCTCCAACACGGTCGCGCAGAACCGCACGCCCTGCTCATGGGCCCATCGAGGCCATGTGCGGCCTATCGGCACGCAGGGGGCGAATGGCCAGAACACGTGAAGCACGCGGGCTTCCGGCAGTTGCGACACCCCCCCGTAACCGACTTTTCCCGAGCGCAGAAGGGGCCCGAGGTCCCCCGGCGGGAGCAGGTCGCGATTCAGCAGGTAGTGGCCCACCAGGTGAGGATGGTCGCGCTCGAGTGCAACCGCGAGCTCGTAGGAGTACCGGGCCACGCCCCGGTCCCGCAGGCCCGGGTTCTGGAGCGCTTGAAGGTCGAGTACGACCGGACCGAGGGCCATTGCGAAAGGGTCGAGTCTCAGTGCTGCGGGGGGTCCTCGGCGGCGGAAGACACTGCTGGGTCGCCGCGGGGCTGTTTCTCCGCGGTCTTCCTGGACCCGAGCGGCGTCACCTCGGTCACCTGACGGAGAGAGTCCTCGACCTCCTCGAGGCGCCCTGAAGCGGTCGCGAGAAGACGCCCGAGGAGCTCGGTCGTCTGGTTGCACATCTCGACCTGCACCTTGACGATGTCGGTCAGCTCGGCAACCTGGTCCTGGAGCTCGGTAACGTGCTCGAGCACGTCCGCGAGCGGCAGCGTGACTCGTCTGTCGAACTTTGCCGTCAAGCTGGTGCTCGCCTGGCGCCAACCTCGTCGGCCGATGGACGCCACGGTCAGTCGTCTCCTTCGGTGCGCTCGTTCTGCGGCGGAGCTTACCGGCTACTGCCCAGGTCAGGTGGTGACACCGGTTGCGCCGGGGCCTGCTGGCCTGCCGAGAAGAGCCGTTCTTGGCTAGGGTGCGGGGGATGGAAGTTACACAGGTGAACCCGCTTCTTGCCGCGGATGGTGGCAAAGAGCGACAACTCCCATCGCGAGTCGTCTCCGCGAAGGTGAGCCTTCGCAAGCGGTTCATCGAGATCTGGCAGGCGCGCGAGCTCGTCGTCTTTCTCATTCGCAAAGAGCTGAAGGTCCGCTACAAGAACAGCGTCCTCGGCTTCTTGTGGTCTTTCCTGAATCCGGCGTTGATCCTGTGCGTCTACTACGTGGTGTTCAAGTACTTCCTGAACAACCACATCTCGTACTTTGCGATCTACCTCTTCGCAGGACTGCTGCCGTGGAACCTGTTCAACAACTCGCTGCTCAGCTCGGCGGGCGTGCTCGTCGCCCAGGCCGGGATCGTGAAGAAAGTGTCGTTCCCCCGTGAGATCCTCGCCCTCGCCCAGGTGGGCACCGCGATGTGCTACTTCTTCTTTCAGGCCTGCATCATGCTGGCCTTCCTCGTCGGGTTCGGGGTCATGCCCGATTGGAAGTACGCGCCGGTCATGATCTTCGCTCTCGTGTGTGACATCGTTCTGTCGGCGGCGCTCGCGGTCTTCCTCTCGGCGGTCACCGTCTACCTACGCGACGTCCAGCACCTGATCGAAGTTGCGCTCGTGGCGGGGTTCTTCAGCGCACCGATCGTCTACCCGTTCTCCACTGTCGGCCACAAGTTGGCGCAGCACGGCATCTTGTGGGTCTACTTTTGCAACCCCCTCGTCTCAATAGTGCTCTCCTTCCAGCGCTTCATTTATGGAACGGTGGCGCCGCGCGACATCCCATACCCGCTCGCTACCTATAGCGAGCAGTGGTACCTGCTCGTGCTCGGCATCGTGTTCGTCGTCTCCGTGCTGCTCTTCATGCTCGCGATGCTCGTGTTCGGCAGGGTCGAAGGCAACTTCGCCGAGGAGCTCTGAGTACCCCTGCAAACAGCGATCGACGTCCAGCAGGTCTCGAAACGCTTCCGCCTCTACAAGGAGAAGTACACCTCTTTGAAGGAGCGGATACTGCACGCCGGGCACGTGCCCTTCAACGACTTCTGGGCACTGCGCGACGTCGAATTCGAAGTCCACACCGGCGAGACATTTGGGATCATCGGACGGAACGGCTCCGGCAAGTCGACCATGCTCAAGTGCATCGCGGGCATCCTGCAGCCCACCTCGGGCCAGATTGTCGTCCGTGGGCAGGTTGCCGCGATGCTCGAGCTCGGGGCGGGCTTCCAACCCGAACTGTCGGGCAGGGACAACATCTTCCTGAACGCCTCGTTGCTGGGCCTCTCGCGCCGCGAGATAGAGCGCCGTTTCGACGCGATCGTCGCCTTCGCGGAGCTCGAGGACTTCATCGACAACCAGGTGCGCTTCTACTCCTCGGGCATGTACGTCCGCCTCGGGTTTGCGGTTGCAGTGAACGTCGAGCCCGATGTGCTGCTCATCGACGAAGTGCTCGCGGTCGGCGATGAACGGTTCCAGCAAAAGTGCATGGAACGAGTGCACCAATTCCAAAGCGAGGGCCGGACGATCATCCTCGTGTCGCACTCGGCCGATGTCGTGCGACAGGTCTGCGATCGTGTCGTCGTGCTCGAGACGGGAAAGGTCGTGACAGTTGCTCCGCCCGGAGAGGCGATCAGGGCGTTTCGTGACTGCCTGCTTGCAGGCGAGGTTCCCGTCGCGTTGCCCGCAGATGAGCCTGATCCGACCGGGGCCGTCGAAGTCGTCGTCCAGGCCGAGAGACGCGTCGTGATCACCAACACCTTGGCCCGGCATTCCGGCCCCTCGGGCCGCGCCTACCTCGTTCCAGGGGACTCTTTCCGTCTCGAGCTTCAGTTCCAGGTGAACGAGCCGCTCACCAACGTGGCGTTCGGCTGCGAGGTGATCAACTCCAGCGGCGCCCCGGTGTTCAACTGCGACAGCGCGATGCCGGAGATCCGCCAGGTTCATGATCTCCCGCCCGGGCGCTACCAAGTGGAATACGACTTCGACCGCCTTCCGCTTCTCGACGGTTCCTTTACGATCAACGCCCGGATCCAAGATGCCGGTGGCGGTGTCGTTCATGCCCGTCTCGAGCCCGCGGCCGCCTTCGAGGTCGTGAACCCCGGGGGCGCTACGGGATTTGTGGCGTTGCCGCTTCGGATAGCACTTGTTTCTTCACCTGTATCCGGTTCGGCGAGGGCGGCTGCCGGGTGACCTCTGAGGTCGTGGCGGAAATTGTGGAGCAGGTGAATCGGTTGCGTGCGACGGGGCAAGTCCCGCCAGGGTTCGAGGACGATCTCGACACGTGTTTCGAAAAGGTCGCTGAGGAGAGCTTGGCGGCCGATGAATCGATGGTGGCACAAGGCTCCGGGCTCGGTAGCGGCAAGACGATCGGCGGTGCCGCGAGCCGGATGCGTCTTGCACAACTCCGTCAGCAGGCAACGGCGGTCGCTCGCCGGCGCTGCGGGCCGTCGCTTCGCCGCCTGGAACGCCAGGCAGCGCTCGCAACAGCCAGGGCGGGCGAAGCCGTGTCGATTTGGACCCACGTCACGGTGGACCATCTGGAACGGATCGCCGCACTTTCGCCTCGGGCGTCACGAGTCCTTGCGAGAGCCCGTCCCGGTGATTCGAGCGTGTCGGCCGTCGCGACGATGTACCCGACGATCGAGGGCCCACTTCTGTCCTGGGTTCTCGAGCGACTGGGTGCCGCGGCACCCGAGGGCGGTCGAGGGGAGCCAGCTCGGGTGCTGCATGCAGAGTGTGGTGACGGGCGGGTCGTTGAGGCGCTCGTGGCCCGAGGTTTCGACGCGCGAGGCGCTGACCCCCGTGCGCCCGTGCGATCCGACGGTGACACGCGGATCGTGGCGGCGGGAGCCTTGGAGTACCTCGGCGCGACTTTGCCCGGGACCGTCGACGGCCTGCTGCTGACCGGCGTCGTGGATCGCCTCCGCCCCGGTGGGGGTCGTGCGTTGGCACAGCTGGCGGCGCGCTGTCTTTCCCCCGGGGGCGTTGTTGTGCTTGTGAGCACGCGACCCGAAGCCGTCATCGCCATGGACCCGGTTGCCGCCGACCTCGCACACGGCCGCCCGCTTCACCCGGTCACCTGGTACCACCTGCTGGCGCGTTACGGACTCTCAGTTCTGGCGACATTCGAGCCAGACCTGAGTGAGCCGGACGTCTTCGCCGTCTCCGCACAGCGTCTCGCGCCGCCCCAACTTGCCGGCAGGGACAGTCCTTGAGGACCAGACCGACCCGGATCGACCAGGTCATTCCCTCTATCGTCGAGCGTGACGCTGTCAGCCACCACACCTTGGAAGCCCAGCGAGTTCTGCATTCGATGGGTTTTGTCTCGGAGATCTACGCCTGCAGCATGGGTCCCGGGCTGGCCGGTCGGGTACACCCCCTTTCGGACCTTCCCCGCGATACGAGCGAGCGTCAATGGGTCTGCTACCAGGCGTCGATCGGCTCTCCTGCCGCGGACACGGTCGGGTCGCACCCGGGCCTGAAGCTCATCGACTATCACAACATCAGCCCTTCAGAGCTCATCGAACGATGGATGCCCCACCTAGGTGAAGAGGTCCGACTCGGGCGTAGGCAGCTGGCTGAACTGGCGCCTGTCGCCGAGCTCGGCTTCGCCGACTCGGAGTTCAATCGTGCCGAGCTCGAGCAAGCCGGCTGTCGCCACACGATGGTCGCTCCACTAATGGTCGACACTGCGAACTTCTACTCTCCCCCCGACCAGCGTGTCGTGGATCGCTTCGAAGCGGCGCGCCTGCGCGGCGGGCACGATTGGCTCTTTGTCGGCCAGATGCTGCCGCACAAGGCGCATCACGACGTCATCAAGGCGCTTGCCTGTGCCCGCAAGATGTTCGATCCGGAGGCCCGCCTGCACCTGGTCGGCAGGGAGAGCTGTCGTGCCTATGCGGACGCGTTGCGCAGATTCGTGTCAGCCCTCGGTCTGACCGGGGCCGTGGAATTCGTGGGCTCGATCAGCCCGAGTGAGCTCTCGGCGTACTACGCGAGCGCAGACGTGTTCGTTTGCTGCTCGGACCACGAGGGGTTCTGTGTACCGCTGCTGGAAGCGATGCACCACCGACTGCCGATCGTCGCTTATGGCGTCACGGCAGTCCCCGAGACGCTTCTCGACGCCGGGATCGTCTTGCCCTCCAAGTCGCCGGCGTTGGTCGCCGCAGCGGTTCAGCGCGTGCTGACCGATCACGGCCTGTGCGACAGCCTTGTGGCCGCGGGCCTGAGGCGAAGCCGGTCGTTCACTCTCGAGGGCGCGAGGCGTGCTTTCGCACGGGCGATAGAGCAGGCGCTCCAAGGCGCCTGAAGTCGCGTCGCCCGACGGGGATCGGCGAGGAGCGTCGGGTGGACATGCTCGTCCCGCGAGATCCCAAGGTGACGAGGCGTGCCGAAGGTTGCGAAGCAACAAGAATTTAGGATCCCACTACTAACATGGCACACATCCGCAACATCAGGCGTTGTGCCGCCGCACTTGCATGTGTGTCGCTCGGCATCCTCGCCGGGCCGCTCATGGTCGTCCCCGGCGCGGCAGCGACGGATCACTTTTCGATCGCGCCGTTTCCCGCGTCAAACCTCCACCTTGTCGGGCTCGGTGACGGCTCCGGAGCGGGCATGAGCCAATGGGGCGCCTTCGGATACGCCGCGCTCGACCACGAGAGCTTCCAGTGGATTCTCGCTCACTACTACCCTGGGACGACCTTGTCCTACAGCGACAGCTTGGTGTCGACAGACCCGATGGTCTCGGTCGATCTCAACGAGAACGACGGAGATCCTGTAGTCGTCACGTCTCAATCCGCGTTCTCGTTCGGTGGGGTCCTCTTTCCCGGCGGTCAAGCCGTGCGAGCCGTTGCGTCGCAGGGCACGTGGACCCTCTCGGACGCGGCCGGGTGCTCATCGAAACAGTGGCTGCCGGTCGCGTCGGACGTCGTGAATCCCATCGCAGTGCCCTCCTCGGTGCAGCCCTCTGCAACCTTGAGCCAGGTGCTGACGATATGCGAGCGCGACGGTGTCGAACTTCCTGTTCGCGGGACCGTCGAGGCGTACGACGCGCCGGGCGGGCCCGTCACCCTCAGCATCCTTTCGCTTGAGGAATACGTCCGCAGCGTCATCTCCGCCGAGGTGTCGTGGTCGTGGGGGCTCTTCGGAGGCACGACGGACGCCCCCCAGGATCACGAGTGGGGGTTCCAGGCGCTCGAGGCGCAGGCCGTCGCCACGCGGTCGTACGTAGCGGCCGAGATCGTCTCGGGTGGCTGGGCACCGTATGCGACGGCGTGCGACTCCTACTGCCAGTCGTACCCGGGCATGGTCGATGAGAACCCCATGTCGAACGCCGCCGAGTCTGACACGGCGGGCGAGATCCTCGAGCAGCCCGCCGCGACCAGCGTGCCGGGCGCTTCAGGCGGGATACCGGGCACCTTTGCGGTGCCCGCGACACCAGGTACGGCTTGGTCGCCCGTGTCTGCCGAGTACTCCGCGTCGTCCGGTGGCTACACCGCGAGCGGCGAGTTCCCAGGCGTTGTCGACCGAGGTGACGCGGTCTGTATCAAGAGCAGGTTCTACTCGTGCAATCCGTGCCACAAGTGGTGGGCGTCGATACCTGTGAGCGCTATCGAGAAGGCGTTCCCTTCTGTCGGCGAGCTCGCCGAAGTGGAAGTGAAACAGCGCAACGGCGTGGGGTCGTTCGGCGGCCGGGTAGTGACCGTCGAGATCGTCGGTACGACAGGCACCGAGGTCCCGGCATCGTCCTTCGCACTGGGGGCCTTGATCGGCGCGAACAACCAGGCGCACTGCGCTTCAAACTGGTACGCGGTCACCAACGGGCCCTGATATCGCGCAGGTAGGCTCGAAGCAGTCCCATCGGGAGGCGACTTGGAGATCCGGGACAGGCTGTACATCGGTGGCGCTTGGGTCGTTCCCGTGCGCACCGACCTCATCGAGGTTCTCGACTCGACGACCGAGGAGATAATCGGCAGTGTTCCGCGTGGCACCGCCGAAGACGCGTCACGTGCGGTCGAGGCGGCACGCGGCGCGTTCGACGACTGGGCGCGGACCGCGCCGTCCGAACGGGCGCAGTACGCGTCGCGCATAGCCGAGGCCCTCGGTAGTCGCATGACCGAGGTCAGCCAGCTGATCGCCCGGGAGGTGGGCACGCCGGTCAATGTCTCGATGGTCATCCAAGTTGGCCTGCCCATAATGACCTTCGGCTCCATGGCCGATCTCGTCGGCCAGATCACCTGGGAGCAGTCCGTCGGCAATTCACTGGTCGTTCGTGAGCCGGTTGGTGTCGTTGGCGCCATCACGCCGTGGAATTACCCCCTACATCAGATAGCTGCCAAGGTCGCGCCGGCTCTGGCTGCCGGCTGCACCGTGGTGCTCAAGCCGAGCGGGGTTGCCCCACTGAACGCGTTCGTTCTGGCCGAGGTCGTACACGAGATCGGGCTTCCACCCGGAGTGTTCAACCTGGTCTCGGGGAGCGGCTCGGATGTCGGCGAGGCAGTCGCCAGCCATCGGGAAGTCGACATGGTGTCGTTCACCGGTTCCACGCGAACCGGGCGACGGGTCGCAGAGCTGGCCGCGGCGACGGCGAAGAGGGTGACCCTTGAACTCGGCGGCAAGTCGGCCACCGTGATCCTTCCGGACGCCGACTTCGACCGAGCGGTGACCGCTGGGGTCGCGATGTGCCTCTTGAACTCGGGCCAGACCTGTAGCGCCTTGACCCGGATGCTCGTGCCCCGCGACCGGTTGTCAGAGGTCGAGGCGATCGCCGCGCGGACTGCCGAGTCCTACACGCCCGGCAACCCTTTCCTCGACACGACACGTATCGGCCCGCTTGTCTCGGCAGCCCAACGGGACCGTGTGCGCGCGTACATCCTCAAAGGGATCGAAGAAGGCGCGAAGCTCGTCACGGGAGGGGTCGACGCCCCGGAAGGCCTGGAGAAGGGCTTTTTCGTCCGCCCGACGGTTTTCTCGGAGGTCCGGCGCGACATGACGATCGCCCAGGAGGAGATCTTCGGGCCGGTCCTGTCGATCCTCCCCTACGACACCGAGGACGAGGCGATTGAGATCGCGAACGACTCGATCTACGGATTGGCCGGCGCAGTGTGGGCGGCCGATGAGAGGAGCGCAGTCGAAGTTGCTCGTCGTATTCGCACGGGTCAGGTCGACATCAACGGTGGCGGCTTCAACCCGTTGGCGCCCTTCGGCGGCTTCAAGCAGTCAGGCCATGGTCGAGAGCTGGGCAAGTTCGGTCTCGAGGAGTACCTCGAGACCAAGTCGCTGCAGCTGTAGCACCTTGGGACTCTGCCGTCCTCCACGCCAGTTGACCTCACGGGTCGCCCAGGACCGCTCACGATTCGGTCTCCAACCTCCAGATCCTCCGTTGGCCTCGGCGCCCGGGCCGGAGCCGTCGTGACCGAGATGCTGCCAGCTGGAGAGTGGCCCAGAGAGGCCTGGCTCAGGCGGGCTTGGCCGCGTATTCGGTTCCTCGCAGGGATCGCGCTCGGCGGCGTCGCTCTCTGGGCGGTTTCCGGTCAAGGTGTTGAGCTGGCCGGGGCGTCGACCGAGCTCTCCCATCTCGACGCTGGATGGTTGCTGGTCGCGGTGGGAGTCGAGGCGCTGTCGCTTGTTGCTTTTGCTCGCATGGATCAGCTCTTGCTCCGATGCGGCGGAGTTCACTCCGGAATCGGGCGGTTCACAGTGATCTCGTTCGCTGCTGGTGCGATCGCGAGCTCACTACCGGCGGGACCGCTTGTCGCGAGTGCCTTCGGCTTCCGGCAATTTCGCCGCCTCGGCGCGTCGGAGGCGCTCTCAGCCTGGGCGTTGTTGGCGACGCTCGTGTTCTCCTCACTCGGGCTCGCTCTGCTTGCCACCGCCGGCCTCGTTGTCGCAGAGCGCCAAGGTTCGGCTTTCGACCTTGTAGGAGTCACCGTTGCAGTCTTCGCGATCACGATCGCCGGGGCCGCCGTCTTGTACCAGCGACGGGCACTCGCCAGGTTCCTCGTATTGACGCTCAAAGCCTCACGCCGCCTCACCGGCTTGCCGCGTCGGCCGGCTGACGCGCTCGTCTCCCAAATCGGGGCCAGCTTGAGTCAGGTCGTTCTCGGCAAGCGAGACCTCCTGGTCGTCCTCGCTTGGTCGCTCGCCAACTGGGCCCTCGACTGTTCATGCCTGGTGTTCGCCTATCTCGCAGTCGGAGCAGGTGTGCCCTGGCGTGGGTTGCTTCTCGCCTACGGGGCGGGTCAGTTGGCCGCGAACCTCCCGATCACCCCAGGCGGCCTCGGCGTCGTCGAGGGGAGCCTCGTCATCGCGCTCGTCGCGTTCGGAGGTGGCCAGATCAGCACCGTCGCGGCCGTCCTGTTGTACCGGATCGTGAGCTTCTGGGGATTCCTCCCCGTCGGATGGGCCTTCTGGGGCGGCCTCACCTGGCACAATCGCCGCGTTGATCGTGCTGTCGCCCTGGCGCGTGCCGCATCGGACTCAGGCGAGCACTGGGCCTCGGAGCTTCCGGAATGACTCGCAGCGCGCACGGGTCCGTGGAGCGTCGGGAGCGCCTCGTCGTTCGTGCGAGCGCAGCGGTGTTGTGCTGTAGTCGTGAGGAGGACCGCTCATGAAAGCCAAGCTCGTCGGGTTCGTCGCCATCGTGACGGTGACCGGGTTGCTCGGTGGCTGCACTGCTGCCCGCAACGGGCTCGGCACACGTGACAGCGCTTGTTTCAGGGTCTACCCGGAGGCGGTGGCTGCGGTTCACGGCCACGGCCGGTTCGCCGGCGAGCGATATCTGCCGCCGCGCTCGCTGATCATCGACCTGCATGACGTTGTGGTGCCCGACACCTTGCAGGACGCGGCCCGCGTTGCCACGTGTCTTGTTGCCTTTGAGGGCCACTTCACCACCTCGAACGTCAAGCTGGGCTGGAGCCCGAGTGGCCTTACGGGCAGGACCGCCGTGGTCGTCATCCGTCAGCGCGATCTGGTGTTGCTGGCGACTGTGGTCCTCGGTCGCATCCCGCGCTCGCTCGTGTTCGCCCGCGTGTTCCCGAGGCTGCGATAGGTCCCAGGAGAGTCGGGCTCCTCGTCAGCTCCCTGGCTCTGGCCCAGGGCTGTTCTCGGTCGCCAGTTCGACCTCGACCGAAACAGCGGCTGCGCCCGGGTCACCGACGAGTTCGAGTTGCACGATGGCGCCGGCGTCCGAAAGATCGCCGGAGGCGAGCTCGACAAGCCCCACGAGCGAAGGAGGCCCAGTCACGCGACACCGGGCGACCTGAGTGCGCATCGAGCCCTTAGCCTCGGATTTCGCCCGCCGCAGAGCCACGAGAACCACCGCTACTGCCTCGACGAGATCGGGACGCGCGTCGGGGCCGGCCTCGGCCGCCAACTGAGCGCCGGAGGGCCAGCTGGAACCATGAATCGAGCCGGACTGCCACCACGACCATGCCTCCTCGGTGCAGTAGGGGAGGAATGGCGCGAACAGCCTCAGCAGCACCGACAGGCTCAGTGCCAGCGCGTGCCGGGCGGACGCGGGACCAGCCTCGGACGGCTCGCCGTAGGAGCGGGCCTTGACGAGTTCGAGGTAGTCGTCGCAGTACGACCAGAAGAAGGACTCGGTCACTTCGAGGGCCCGTGCATGGTCGTAGGAGTCGAATTCGGCCGTCGCTTGGTCGACGACGGCCGCGAGGCGTGCCAGCATGGCCGCGTCGACCGCCGTGAGAGCTGCTGGCGAGACAGGTGCAGGGGAATCGGAGCCGTCCAATCGTGACAGCACGAAACGGCTCGCGTTCAGGATCTTGATGGCGAGCCGCCGGCCGACCTTCATCTGCTCCTCGCTGAACACGGTGTCGGCGCCCAGGCGAGCTGATCCCGCCCAGTAACGCACGGCGTCGGTGCTGTACTTCTCGAGGTACTCGAGAGGAGTGATGGCGTTGCCTAGGGACTTGCCGATCTTCTTGCGATCGGGGTCGAGGATCCATCCCGAGATGGCGACGTGGCGCCACGGGAGTGCGGAGTGTTCGAGCTCGGAGCGCACGATCGTCGAGAACAGCCAAGTCCTGATGATCTCGTGCGCTTGCGGTCGCAGGTCCATGGGGAAGACCTTGGCGAAGAAGTCCGGGTCCTCCTCCCATTTGCCCGCGATCTGCGGTGTCAAAGACGAGGTGGCCCAGGTGTCCATTACATCGGGGTCGCCGACGAACCCACCAGGTTTGCCGCGTTGTCCTTCGGTGTAGCCCTCTGGGACGTCAGTCGACGGGTCGACAGGCAGGCGCTGCTCGGAGGCGAGCAGCAGACCGTCGACCGCGACGTCGCCCTCGTCGTCGAGCCGGTACCAGACCGGGAAGGGAACGCCGAAGAATCGCTGACGCGAGATGTTCCAGTCTCCTGTCAGTCCTTCCACCCAGGCTTCGTAGCGGGCCCGCATGTGAGCGGGGTGCCACTGCAACTCGCGGCCCCGCTCGAGGAGCTTCTCGCGGCGGTCGAGGGTTCGCACGTACCACTGCGAGGACGTGACGATCTCGAGAGGCCGCCGACCCCGTTCGTAGTACTTGACGGCATGGGTGATGGCACGCGGCTCGCCGAGCAGGTCGCCGGACTCACGAAGTAGCTCCACGATGCGCGCCTGGGCACGCTTGATCGGCAGGCCTTCGATCTCCGCGTACCTCGCGTTCGCCCGCCCGGGGTCGACCGACTCCCAGCCCGGTGCTCCGAAGGGTGCCGGACCCAGGCGACCATCCCTCCCGACCACCGAGCGCGTTGGCAAAGCGAGGTCCCGCCACCACGTCACGTCCGTCAAGTCTCCGAAGGTGCAGATCATCGCTATGCCCGATCCCTTGTCCGGCTCTGCGAGCTCGTGGGAAAGGACTGGGACGGGCACACCGAACAACGGAGTCAGGACCTCGGAGCCGAACAAGGCCTGGTAACGCTCATCGCCCGGATGGGCGACGAGCGCCACACAAGCCGGGACCAGCTCGGGTCGCGTCGTCTCAATCTCGACGGGATGACCTTGCTGAGAGGCTCTTGCAAAGCGGAGCCGATGGTAGAAGCCAGGGTCCTCCTTGTCGACGAGCTCGGCCTGGGCGACCGCGGTCTGGAAGTCGACGTCCCACAGCGTCGGTGCTTCTTGTCGGTAGGCCTGACTGCGGGCCAAAAGGCGCAGGAAACCGCGCTGCGAGGCTCTTCTCGAAACTTCACCGATCGTCGTGTAGTGCTGGGTCCAGTCGTACGAGGCGCCCAGCTTGCGGTACAGGCGCTCGAAAGCCTGCTCGTCCTCGGCTATGAGGACGTTGCACAACTCGATGAAGTTCGGCCGCGATATCGGGACCGCACGGGCGTTCTTGTCCCGCTTGTGCTCAAGCGAGGGTGGCACGAAGTCCGCGTCGTAAGGAAGCGACGGGTCGCAACTGACCCCGAAGTAGTCCTGAACGCGGCGCTCGGTGGGCAGGCCGTTGTCGTCCCAGCCGATCGGGTAGAAGACCGCCTTGCCGGTCATTCGTTGGTACCGGGCGACGATATCGGTCTGGGTGTAGGAGAACACGTGACCGACGTGGAGCGAACCGGACACCGTCGGCGGCGGTGTGTCGATCGAGAACACGCCCGCGCGGCCCCCGGCCGGGTCGAAGCGGTATGTGCCGTCCTGCTCCCAGCGCGTCGCCCAACGATCCTCGAGGCCCTCCAGCGAGGGTCGGTCGGGCACGCGGGGAGTAGCCATTGGCCTAGTACGGTACTCCTGTGTTGCGCCTTCATGACACGGCCCTAGGCCACAGCCGGGAGCTCGAGACCCGCGAGCCTGGCAGGATGGGCTTGTACATCTGCGGTTCGACCGTTTACGGACCGCCTCACATCGGTCACGGCCGCTTTTCACTCGTGTATGACGTCCTCAGGCGCTATCTCGAGTACTCGGGGATCGTCGTCGACCACGTCTCCAACGTGACCGACATCGATGACAAGATCATCGCTCGGGCGAACGAGGAGCACCGACGGCCGGAGGAGATCGCGGATCAGTACGAGGCCGAATGGTGGGACGCGATGGGCACCTTGGGATGCCTCCTGCCAACGCAGGTCCCGCACGCGACTGCCTTCATCGAGGAGATGGTGGAGCTCGTCGCCGGGCTCGTGGCGCGCGACTGTGCCTATGAGACGGTCGACGGCGTCTACTTCGCCGTCGCGACGGTCGACGACTACGGGCTGCTCGCGCACCAGAGCCTTGCCTCGCTGCGGTCAGGCGCTCGCGTAGAGGTGAATGAGAATAAGCGCTCGCCGTTGGACTTCGCCCTATGGAAGAAGGCAAAACCTGCTGAGCCCTGGTGGGCCTCTCCCTGGGGCCCCGGACGGCCCGGCTGGCACACAGAGTGCGTTGTCATGTCGCTAGCCCTGCTCGGCGATGGATTCGACCTCCACGGCGGCGGCCAAGACCTGATTTTCCCGCATCACGAGAACGAGCGGACGCAAGCCGAAGCGATCGGCAGGCCGTTTGCGCGCTGTTGGATGCACAACGGCATGGTCGAAGCGCGCGGGGGAGAGAAGATGTCGAAGTCGTTGGGCAACGTTCTCACGCTGTCAGATCTCTTCGAGCAGAGTGATCCGCGCGCGTACCGCTTGTTGGTGCTGCAGTCTCACTATCGTGCGCCGATCGAAGTGACAGCCACGACGTTGAGTGACGCCGTGTCGGCGCTCGGCCGGCTGGATGCCCTGAGCGGCCGGGTGGCCGAGCTGGGCCGGCTCGACATCCAGCGGAGCGATCCTGAGGTGAAGGGCGCTTTCGTCGAGAGGATGCAGGACGACCTCGATACGCCGGGCGCGACTGCTGTGCTCTTCGACGCGATAAGGCGCGCGAACGTTGCTTTCGACGCCCGGGATGCGCAAAGAGCCACCGAGCTGACCCGGGCCGTGCTCGAATGCTTCGGAGCCGTCGGACTCGAGGCGAAGGGATCCGGCGAGATTCCTGAGGCTGTGCTCGAGCTCGGCCAGCGTCGAGACCAGGCCCGTGCCGCGCGTGACTTCGCCAACGCTGACGTGCTGCGTTCGGAGATTGTCGCACTTGGCTACGTGGTCGAGGACACCTCTTCGGGCACGAGAATTCGCCGCTGAGCTTGGGTTTTCGACGGCCTTGGCGCTGCAGCGGCGCTGCAGCGCCGCTGCAGGTCGACCCGAGTGGATCTGGGCTAACAGGCGCTGGGAAAGCTCTGCTACGTTGTCGGTCCAGAGCAACCGGATCGTGATGTAGCGAGGGGTTGCCGAGTTGTCGGGCGATAACCCGGTTTGCGGGCATCATCCCGGATCTCGGCCACGCCAAGTCAGGCAGCCCGACCCTGGTGCTCTTGTACTTGCAACTTGCAACCTGCAATCTGAGACAAAGGGGAACGCCACCGTGGCGACCGGCGTAGTGAAGTGGTTCAACAGCGAGAAGGGCTACGGCTTCATCTCACAGTCCGACGGCGTGGACGTTTTCGTTCACCACTCGTCTATCCAAATGTCCGGTTACCGGACCCTCACCGAGGGCCAGGAAGTCGAATTCGACGTTCAGGAGGGCCAGAAGGGGCTGCAGGCAGCCAACGTCCGGGCGCGCTGAGTCCGCGCACTCCCGGTGGATCCGCTGCTGAGCAGCGGTCCTCGCAATCGTCGGGTCCTGTCCAACCGGGCTCGGCCTCAAAGCTCGGTTCCATATGTCGAGCCGCCTGTTCTTCGCGCCTCGGACGACGGGGCCGGCCACGCGCGCTGTCACAGGTAGCCGAGGCTGCGCCGTTTCCGGCGGGGGTCGTGCGGTCTCCAGCGACTGGTCGATGACGTCGGAGGAGCCGAGTAAGTGGCACGCGGTCCCGGACCCGAGGTAGGCGATGAGTGACTTCTCGATGGAGCTGAACGAAGATCAGCTCCAGGTTCTCAGGTGGGTTCACGATTTCGCCGAGAACGTGGTGCGTCCCGCGGCCCACGAGTGGGACGAGCGCGAGGAGACACCCTGGCCGATCATCGAGGAGGCCGCCAGGATCGGGCTCTACTCGTTCGACTTCGTGGCGAATTGCTTTGCTGATCCGACCGGGCTGCTGTTCCCACTGGTCAACGAGGAGCTGGCCTGGGGTGACGCGGGCATCGCTCTCGCGCTCCTCGGTTCGACTCTCGGTGTCGCCGGGATCGTTGCAGCCGGCACTCCCGAGCAGGTGGCCGAATGGGCTCCGCGGTGCTTCGGTCACGTCGGTGGCATTCAGCTCACGGCCCTGTGCGTGTCCGAGGTCGATGCGGGACCGGACTTGGGTGGCATGAGAACCCGGGCCGAGTACGACGCAGCGAGCGATACGTGGACCCTGAACGGGACGAAGACCTGGGTCACAAACGGCGGCATCGCCGACATCCACCTGGTCGCGGCGTCAGCGGAGTCGGACCTGGACCTGGGCGTGGGTGGCCAGGCGTTCTTCATCGTGCCGCCGAAGACTCCTGGACTCGCGATGGGCCGCAAGTTCCAGAAGATGGGTATGCGCGCGTCCCACACCGCTGAGGTCGTTCTGCACGACGTGACGGTGCCCGGCCGGTGCCTGCTCGGTGGCAAGGACCGCCTCGACGAGCGGATCGCGCGCGCACGCGAGGTGACGGACGGGAATTCGTCTGCCACAACGGCGGCCTTCGAGGCGACCCGGCCTGCCGTCGCTGCCCAGGCGGTCGGCATCGCGCGTGCCGCGTACGAGTACGCCCTCGACTATGCCAAGCAGCGCAAGACCTTCGGGCGTCCGATCATCGAGCGTCAGGCCGTTGCGTTCAAGCTTGCCGACATGAGGACGCGTATCGACGCCTCGCGCCTGTTGTACATGCGGGCCGCGTCGATGGTCATGTCGGGGACGGCTTTGACAGCAGCAGAAGGCTCCATGGCCAAGCTGTTCGCCGGCGAGACGGCCGTATGGGTCAGCGAGCAGGCGATCCAGATCCTCGGGGCCTGTGGCTACTCGCGCGAGTATCCCGTCGAGCGTTGGCACCGCGACTCCAAGGCCTACACGATCTTTGAGGGGACCAGTGAGACCCAGCGCCTTGTGATAGCCAGAGCCATATCCGGAGTGGACGTCCAGTAGTCGAGAGGCTGGCGGCACGATGGCCTTTGAACCAATAGCGATCGACCGGATCATGCGCGGCATCGTGCACAAGTGGGACGGGGATCCCGGTCACGACCGTGGTGGCCACGATCGCGCAAGCGATGACGACGGCCTAAATCCTGGGCGGAGCCGCTCCCGTAGCCGGACACGACGTTCGCGAGGCATCGGGGTTCGCCACCGCCGCCGTTGACGAGCACGACCTAGCCCCTACAGAGATGGCGGAGCGTGGTCTGATGACTCTCTACGGTCGAGCTGAGAAGTCAGGGCGCGCTCAGCACGCGAAAGGTGCCGAGGACGCACCCCTCGACACGGTCAATCGACACCGTGACGAGCCCGCGGCAGAATCTTCCCATGGCCGAGTCGCAATCTCCTCGAAGGTATGCCGAACCGGGCTGGTTCACGCGCAATGTCGCTAATCGTCTTGTAGCGACGCTGACACGGGCGGGTGTGAGCGTTTGGGGATCGCGCGAGCTCCGGGTCCGCGGGCGCACGAGCGGGGAGTGGCGGTCTACGCCGGTAAACCTGCTCAGCTTCGCCGGCGAGCACTACTTGGTGGCTCCTCGCGGTGAGACGCAGTGGGTGCGCAACCTTCGCGTCGCTGGTGACGGCGAGTTACGCGTCGGACGCCGGACTCAGGTGTTTCAGGGGCGAGAGCTGGCCGACGCAGAAAAGCCCGACATTCTCCGCGCCTACCTCAAGAGGTGGAAGGCGGAAGTGGGTGTCTTCTTTGCAGGTGTCGGCGCTGATGCGTCGGACGCCGACTTGCTTCGCATCGCACCGGGGCACCCGGTCTTCCGAATCGCGTTCACCGAAGACCCGTGAACAGGCGCCTTTTTCCTCGAACAGGGATCCTTCGGCGGCATTTACCGGTAACCGCATGTCGGCCACGGATCAACCCAGCCACCGGCCAGCCTGCGCTGTCAGTCACGGCGAGCTACGCGTCGCGGAGTGGCGCAGCTCATGAGCGCTCGGGGGCGAGCACCGCAAGGACGGCGGGAAGAGAGTCGTGAGACCACCACGAGCCCACGTCACACGAGCGAAGGCGGGCTCGAAGGTGGCGCTGAGCACCACCGCTCGTTTCATGCTCGCGCCGTCGCGAGGAATTGGCCCCCTGTGGCATAGCCTCGTCGCCTTTGGGGCGCTGTCGTTGTCGGGCCTGGTTCTCGTCACGCTTGTGGCGGCACCTCCCGTGGGCGCGGCGGGCCACAGCTCCGCAAGAGCTTCCGCGTCGGCGAAGGCACCTTCAGGCGTAGAGGTCGTCGGATGGGGATTCGACGAGCCCTGGGCCATCACCGCCGACGGCACACACGCCTGGGTTGTGAACCGTGGCAAGTCGGTCACCGAGATCTCTGCCTCCGACGGCACCCAGACAAGGATGATCAGCGGCCCGGAATACGGGTTCAACGGCTCGATGGGCATCACCTCGGACGGCTCCCACATCTGGGTGGCAAACGCGAACGGCCAGTCGGTCACAGAGCTGTCGGCCTCGACCGGCGCCCTGGTAAGGGTCATCAAAGGGCCGGCGTACGGCTTTGACGACCCGTGGGCAGTTACCAATGACGGCACGGAGCTCTGGGTGACGAACGAGAGCTCGGTCACAGAGTTGTCGGTGTCGACCGGCGCCCTCGTAAGGGACATCAAAGGACCGGCGTACAGCTTCCACGACCCGTGGGCCATCACCGCCGACGGACCCCACATCTGGGTGAGGAACGAGGGTTCTGTCACTGAGCTGTCCGCCTCGACCGGCGCCCTGGTCAAGGTCATCGGTGGTCCGAGCTTCGGGTTTGACGGCTCGCTCGGTGCAGAAGGGATCACATCGAGCGGCGCCTTCATCTGGGTGACAAACGATTTGGCCAACTCGGTAACCGAGCTGTCCGCCTCGACCGGCGCCCTCGTCAAGGTGATCCGTGGTCCGAGGTACGGTCTCGATGACCCCTCGAGCATCATCTCGGACGGGAATCACCTCTGGGTGGCCAACACGGCCGGAAATTCGGTCACCGAGCTCTCTTCGTCGACGGGAGCCCTGATCAAGGTCGTCAATGGCCGGAGGTACGGCTTCGAGGGTTCCCTCGGCATGGCCGTCGGTGGTACCGAGATATGGGTGGCTAACTCCGGCGGCAACTCGGTTACCGAGCTGTCAGCCTCGACGGGGGCCCTCACGAGGCTCACGAGCGGCTCGAGGTACAAGTTCAAGGACCCCGACGCCCTCACTTTCGGCGGCGGCGACGTCTGGGTGGCGAACTCCGCCGGCAACTCGGTCACCGAGCTCTCGGCCGTGACCGGTGCCCTTGTCAGGGTCGTCCGCGGCGCAGGCTACGGGTTCGAGGGTCCTGCTGCTATCACCTCTGACGGCGCACACATCTGGGTGGCCAACACGGCCGGATATTCGGTCACCGAACTCTCTGCCACAACCGGCTCGATCGTCAGGGTCGTCAGTGGCCTCACCTTAGGGTTCAATTATCCTGATGCGGTCATCACGATCGGCACCCATGTCTGGGTGGCGAACGAGGACAACGTGATCACTGAGTTCTCCTCGTCGAACGGCGGCCTCGTACGGACCATCAACGGCTCGGCTTACGGGTTCGACGGCCCAGACGCCATCACCTCTGACGGCTCTCATATCTGGGTGGCGAACTCATCTGACAACTCGGTCACCGAGTTCTCGGCCCTGAGTGGCGCCCTTGTCCGCGTCATCGGCGGCTCGAGGAATGGGTTCGACGACCCCTCGGGCATCACTGTGGCCGGCACCGGTATCTGGGTGTCGAACGAGGGAGACAACTCGGTCACCGAGCTCTCGGCTTCGACCGGAAACCTGGTCAGGATCATCAGGGGCTCCAACTACGGGTTCGGCGCCCCAGACACGATCACTTCGCACGGCGCCCACATCTGGGTTGTGAACCAAGGCGGTTCGGTCACGGAGCTATCGGCCTCGACCGGCAGCCTGGTCAAGATCTTCAGTGGCGCGGCTTATGGGTTCGACGAGCCCTCTGGCTTCGCCACGGCCGGCGGCCGCGTCTGGGTGGCGAACACGAACGGCCAGTCGGTGACAGAGTTCCCGGTTTCCTGAATCGGCCCGCGCGCCTCTTCGTCTTCAACCTCTCGAGGAGGCCTGGTCATTTCGGGATGGGCGCCTGACCGAGCGACTTTTCAAACCAGTGATGGGCGTAATGGTTGTCGTTGTAAGGAGCGATCTCGCTATAGCCGGACGAGTGATAGAGGCCGAGTGCCTCGGGAAGGTGGCTGCTGGTGTCCAATCGCACGAGCCGGTAGCCGAGACGGGTTGCCGCGGACTCCAGTCCGGCGAGCAGCCTGCGGCCGACGCCGCGACCGCGCACGGATGGGTCGATCCACATTCGTTTGATCTCCGCAGTGGTCGCGTCGATCTTGCGAACCGCCCCGCACCCAACTGCGCTCCCGCCGAGCCGGGCGATCAACAGGCAGCCGGACGGGGGGCACAGCTCTGTGCTCGGAGAGGCAACGGTGCGGTCGAGGTCGAATCCACCAGGGAACCGGTCGGTGAGCTCCTCGTAGTATCGGGCGAGCAGGTGGCCAGCCGTCTCGCTCTCCGGAGACTCTTCGACGAGCTCCAGATCATCACGGCCTTGGTTCGCCAGAGCCTTCTTGACTGCAGCGGCCGCGTGCAGGCGGGTCGTCGGGAAGACCGGCACCGAAGCGTCGTCCGCCCGGACGAGCAACTCGAGCTCGGTGCAGCCCAGGACCACTCCTTGAGCGCCGGCGGCCACCAGTCGGTCGATGATCGCCCGGTGCCTCTCGCGGGACTCCTCGCGGACGACACCCAAACAGAGCTCTTCGTAGATGGTGCTGTGGACCACCGCCCGGTCCTCAGAGGAAGGGATGATCACCTCGAGGCCGTGCGCTGCCAGCCGGTCCTTGTAGAAGGACTGCTCCATCGTAAATGCCGTGCCGAGAAGCCCGACCCGGTTGATACCTTCCGCGCGGATCGCCTCGACGACGACGTCAGTGACACGCAGCAGAGGGATGGACACTGCCAGCTCGATCGCGTCGGCCACCTTGTGCATGGTGTTGGCGCACAACACAAGAAAGTCGGCCCCTGCCGCCTCCAGGGACCGTCCGACGGTCGCGAGGAGCTCTCCGGCTGTCTCCCAGGAGCCCGTGGCCTGGAGCCGTTCGATCTCGGCGAAGTCGACTGAGTAGAGAATGCACTGGGCCGAGTGCAGGCCACCCATCTCCTCGCGCACGAGCTCGTTGAGAACTCGGTAGTACTCCGCCGAGGACTCCCAGCTCATGCCACCGATCAGGCCAATGGTCTTCATCGGGCGATCTTCGCATGGGAGGAGTCGCAATGTCGCCCAACCGATCGCCCGCGGCCGGTGCGGTCAGTTGTCGACCGGGGTTCGCCGTCTCCTGGAAAGTCCAGGAATGCGTTCTTGTGACAGAGCCGCTCCCGCAAGGACGACGAGGCCACCGAGAGGCTCGTACCAGGAATGACTGGCTCGCCCACGAACGCGGCGCCGACGACAGCGAAGAGGGGAGTGATGCATATGACGGTGCTCGCTTTGGCGCCGCCAGCGTGTGAGACGACGTGATCGGGTCGACTCCGGTTCGGATCAGTACCAGGCCGTCGTGAGACTTTCGGTTTCCAAGGTCTTGGACTGATAGCTCCTCGCGTACCGCACGGTCCACGGCTCGGCCGTCCGGTCGGGAATGCTCGCCCAGCCCGTTCCCGGTATGCAGTAGTAGTTCAGAGCGACCTTGTCGACCACGGTGCCAGTGCCTGTCGCGGTGATACAGCGAACGCCGTTGGCGAGCTGGACCGCCCAGACCCACGGTTTGCCATTGGGGTGCTTGGCAGCGTCCGGTATCGACGCAGTGAGATCGAGGCGCGTTACCTTGCCCCACGGCGAGGCCATGCACGCCAGCTGCTTGAACGACTTGGTCTCAGGGGCGAAGCACGGGTCGTAGATGAGTGACGCGCTCGTCATGCACCGATAGGCGTCGCCGGCAGAGACGGCGACGGAGCTAGTCCAGCAGGTGCCCTTGACGGTGCCGGCGACCTTCAGCCCCGAGTCCAGCTTCCCGGCCGAGGTCCACGGATACTCCGTGTCGATCCGTGTCCTGCTTGCAGTGGCGGCTGTTGCAGGTGCCGCGCCGCCGAGCGCTACCAGCACCGCCGCGACGGCAGCGCCACGCCACTTTCGCCTATCTCTCTGCATCGGGCCCTCCCGTTCTCGGCGGCGAGCGTAGCTGGATACTCAGACGATCAGTCCTCGCCCATCTCCGCTTGCAGCGGAGCGCGGACCGGCATTTGAGTCCCGGCGGCCTGTTGAGCGGCAGTGGCGCTGGTCCTCGACGCACAGCACCACACGAACCCTCACTCGGATGCGTTCTCCTGTCGCCGCGGGTCCGGTCCCGCGAGCGGGCGAAATGGGGCAGTGGGAGCCGGGATGGGAGGAGCCTCGGGGCTCCCTTCTTCTCGCCCGCCTGAACAGGACCTCAAGATCCTCTGTGTCCGCGTCGCGCCCTCGGAGAACTGCGAAGACAAACCCGCCGGAGCGTCGTGGCACTCCGGGACGCCGATGACTCAATCGAAGGCCGATGCAATGATCAGCACACCGAGTCCGACCATGACAAGCCCGCCGATCGTGCGGAGCGCCACCAGTCGTGTGGAGGAGCCCGCGAGCCACTCGCGCGCCGTTCCTGCGATCAGGCCCCACGTGCCGTCAGAGAGAACGGCGAGGAGGCTGAAAATGACTCCGAGCGCCAGCAGCTGCCCGGTCACGTTTCCCGACGAGCGATCGATGAAATGGGGGAACACGGCCACGAAGAAGATGAGCGCCTTGGGATTGAGTCCGCCGACGACAAAACCCTGTTGGATGACTCGTGATGCGCGAGGTTTGGCTGATTCGACATTCGTCATGGACGCCGCATGAGCGTGCCGGCGCCGCAACGCGTCGCTCCCCAGCCACAGCAGAAAGAGGCCGCCGGCAACTTCGACGACGGTTGTGAAGAGTTTGGAGTGGGCCAAGAGGGGGCCGAGGCCGACCGCTACCAATGCGGAAAGAACCAGTATTCCAAGGCCGTTGCCCACCACGGTGAGGACCGCGACGGTTCTGCCCCAGGCGATGCCCCTTGCAATAGTGAAGAGCACGCTCGGCCCCGGGACGATGATGATCGCGAGGGAAGCCAGGGTGAAGCCGATTAGGTGCGATGTAGGAATGCTCAACGATCTTGCCCATCTTGATGCACGAACCAGAGGTCTTGTCGGAAAGGTGCGCCAACGATATCCCCGAAGCGCTGTTCCGCCGGGAACCCCAGAAACGGGCCAAGCGCGTTCGTCCTGGATCCCCACGCGCGAGCAGAACAGGAATGCGGGCCGCGGTCAGATCGGTGCTCGACGGGCGCGTGGCGAGCGATCGCGTAACCCTGCTCAGCCCGGTCGACGACTGCACCGGCGGCACCCGGTGGCAGGATGGCGCGCATGGGAACCTTCAGGCTCGGCAGGCTCTCCAGTGTCCCGGCATTCTTACGCACCGATTTGTTGGCCGATCCGACCCGGAGGGCGCTCGTCGAGACCGGACTCCTCGGCGACGTCGGAGTGGTCGAGATCGACCCGGCCCTCTCAGACACGGCCACGACCCAGCACCACTTCGGGCTCGAGCCCGAATCGCTCGCCAATTGTGTTGTCGTCGGCGGCAAGCGCGAGGGGACCGAGCGACTGGCTGCCTGCGTCGTGCTCGCTGCGGCCCGCGCCGACATCAACGGGGTCGTCAAGCGGTTCTTGGACGTTCGAAAAGCCTCGTTTCTCCCGATGGCCCGCGCCGTGGAGCTCACCGACATGGAATACGGCGGGATCACGCCCATCGGCCTTCCGTCCGGCTGGCCCGTGCTCGTCGACCGCGGTGTCATCGAGGCCGACGTGGTTCTCATCGGGTCCGGTGTGCGCCGCTCCAAGATCTTGCTCCCCGGGTCACTTCTGGCCCGGCTCCCGGGCGTCGTGGTGATCGACGGGCTGGCGCTGTAACCGCGCACTCGGTTCGTTCCGTCCGACCAAACGGGCCGGACCCCTACACGCGGAGTCGACGGCGATCTCGAGGGGATTCGGCACTTTGTCGTCGGCACCGGAGTCCGGGACGCGTCGCTCTTTGCGACTCAGCGGAAGGGCCGGGTCCTCCCGGTGTCAAGAGGAGTGCTCGCCACGCTCTCTTTCACCTCGCCTCCTGTCGCGAAAGGACAAGAAGACCCACCCAAGATTCCTATTTGCCGGGCGCCGGGCTCTGTTGCTTGGGTGATATCCCAGAGCCGAGCGGGTCTTCACTGAGCCGAAGAGAGAGATCCCGGGATCCGTGCCCAGAAGAGGATGCGCTTAAAGGTGTAGAAGTACGGGGCTTGCTCGCCGAGGACCTCGCTGAGGCGTCTCTCATAGCGGTCCACGAACAGGTCGAACAGGTCCGGTGGAAGCAAGTTCTTTGCGCGCAAGAGAGTGGTGCCCTTCGTCCACTCGACGACTGCCGCGCTCGAGGCGAGGCGGTGGCCGTACACCTGCAAGCGGACGAGCTGATCCGAGAATCCCATCCCGTCGAGAAGCTCGGCATACCGCTGGGGCGCGCACACGACGTGCGCGCCAGCGACCGGATCGTCGCCCATGTGCTCGAGGAACGGAGCTTGCTGTGCCAGCTCGAATGCAACCGCGTGGGAAGGGTGGTCGGCATTTGCGGGGACCTGAACGGCCAGTTGGCCTCCGGGGCGCAAGCCGGCCGCCAGTTGCCGCAGCAGTCGCGGGTGATCGGGCACCCACTGCAGGCTGGCGTTGGCGAAAACGACGTCGAAGCAGGCTCGGGAGTCGAAGCGGCTGATGTCGCCCAATTCGAACCGCAAACCGTTGCCGGCCAGGGGTAGGGCCCGGGCCAGCATCGACTCTGCCGCGTCGATCCCGATGGTCGCCCCAGCCCGGGTATGTGCGTGCAGCTTGGTCGTCAGCTCTCCAGTGCCGCACCCCAGATCGATCACGTCACCGCCAGGAACCGGCTCGACCATCGCGAGGAGATCGAAGAACGGCTTGGCACGTTCGGCGGCGAACTTCAAGTACTGGTCGGGATCCCATCTGTGGGTCACCATCGTCTCGTCCCGCATCGCAGTACCTCCCGGCATCGTGGGCGGTGGTTCGCCCAAGCCAGACTATTGACAGCACTCCACCACGACACAACGCGGTGAAGTGGCCGTCCCTATTGTGAAGGCGATGAAACGATCGCCCGCTGCTCCGCCAGGAGAGGTCCTCCTCGACGGCTTCGTGTTGCGCCGCTACAGCCTCGGCGATGCTCCGGCACTGGCGGCGGCCGTGGGCGAGAGCCTGGAGCACCTCCGCCCCTTCATGCCATGGGTGGCGTTGGAGCCGACGACCTTGGCCGAGCGCGAGGAGCTCCTCAGACGCTGGGACGACGACTGGGCCAACGGCAGGCAGTATTCCTACGGGATGTTCCGGAGAGACCGCGTCGTCGGGGGAGCGGGCCTCATGCGACGGATCGCCGCGAACGGCCTTGAGATCGGTTACTGGGTGCATCCGGCCTTCACCGGGAGAGGGTTTGCGACTCGTGCGGCGCGAGCGCTGACGATCATCGGGTTGAGCCTTCCCGGCGTCTCCCATATCGAGATCCATCACGACAAGGCGAACGTGGCAAGCGGTCGTGTCCCCCTCAAGCTGGGTTTCGAGATGGTGGGCGACAAGCGCGTCAAGCCGGCTGCACCAGGTGAGAGCGGACTGAGCTGTGTCTGGCGGGTGGGTCGCTCGAGTTGGGCAGCAAGCGACACCGAGTCAGCTCCCGGGCTGCCAGCGGCGACCGAAACCGAGTCCACTCGTTTCAGTCGACACGACTAGTCCGTTCGCGCCAACCATTCTTCTAACCGGCCCGGGAGGTCGGTGAGGGAGAAGTGTGCCCGCGCCACCGCCTGGTTGCGGTCGAGAAGTAGAGGCTCGGGGTTCGCGAGCCATGAGGCCAAAGGTTTCGGATCCTCGATCTCGAACCATCGAAATCCGAGATTCCTGATCTCTGTGCCGACCGGGTAAGGACCGACCGCCAAGGGTCGCCGGTGAAAGGCCGATTCGACGCTCGGATTGCCGAACCCCTCCCAGGTGGAGGGCAAGGTCACAACGTCGCATGTCGCGTAGGCGTCTGCCATCGTCGCGTCCGCGACCGCCGGTCCGCGAAGCACGCGTGTCCTGCCCTGGGCGGCTTCGATCAGCCGTTCGAGCTCCCGGTCGTAGCCGTCCTCGGCAGGTCCGAGCAGCCAGTAGACCGCACCCAGGCCGATCGCGAGGCGCAGCCCGCCGGCGACGTTCTTTCGCGCAATGGCTCGCGTCGGCTGGAGAACGAGGAACTCCTCGTCCGCGACGCCCAGAGCGGTCCGGCCCGAAGTGCGGTCACCGAGCGGCGGATTCGGATCGAAACAGTTGTAGAAGACGTCGGCGTCGATTCGTCTGGCCGCCAGTTCCCGCTTGGACCGGGCGTTGATACAGACATGGCGCCAGGCAGTGTCGGTAGGGGGCGCCCCGAGGCGCGCAAGATGCGGGCGCTGCCAGGCGAGGTCGTGATGACGCAGGATCGCAGGCCGGTGGATCAAGGTCGCGGCGACGACTTCGCCGGCTACAGGATTCAACGGGAGAGAGCAGATGTTCTCGACGAGCACCAGGTCCGCGCCCGAAAGCGCGTCAGCGACCTCGGATCGCAATGCGGGGACGTCGTCGACCACGGCGTCGATTGCCAGGCCCGGCACCAGCCGGTCCGCAATGCCGCTACCGGCGACGGTCGTCACCTTGAACCCGAGCTGGCCGAAGGCCCAGGCCCACTTGCCGGCCTCCACCGAAACGCCGTCCTGGCGGCCGAGGCGGTAGGAAACGACCGCCAAGGTGCCAGAGTCCGGGAAGCCCACGAACGCACCGTAGCTGTCGGCGGTGTCCGCCAGGACGTTACCGCCGGCCCACCGTGGTCTCTGCTTCCTTGCGACGGCGGGCGCCAGGCTCTAGAACGGAGTGGTGCAAAAGAGGGCGTTGATCACCGGCATCACCGGTCAGGATGGTTCCTACCTGGCGGAATGGCTGTTGTCCGAAGGTTATGAGGTGGTCGGGATGGTCCGGCGCTCGAGCACTCTCAACTTCGAGCGCATCGCCCACATCCAGGACCGGTTGACCCTGGCGTCCGCAGACGTCCTCGACGAGGTCTCGATGATCGAGGTTTTGCGCGAGCACCGCCCGAGCGAGGTCTACAACCTCGCGGCTCAGTCGTTCGTGCAGACGTCTTGGGGCCAGCCCGTGCTCACCGGCGAGGTCACTGCCCTCGGCGTGACCCGCATACTCGACGCGATCCGACTGACCAATCCTGATATTCGCTTCTATCAGGCGAGCTCTTCGGAAATGTTCGGCAGGGTCCGAGAGGTTCCCCAGACCGAGAACACGCCCTTTTACCCTCGCAGTCCTTATGGAGTGGCGAAGGTCTACGGGCACTGGATCACCGTGAACTACCGCGAGAGCTATGGACTGCACGCGTCCTCGGGGATCTTGTTCAACCACGAGAGCCCGCGCCGGGGTCTCGAGTTCGTCACGCGCAAGATCACCAACGCCGTCGCCCGGATCAAGCTCGGCCTGGATCGTGAGATCAGGCTCGGCAACCTGGAGGCGAAACGCGACTGGGGCTTTGCCGGCGACTACGTCCATGCAATGTGGGCGATGCTCCAGCAGGACTCGCCCGATGACTACGTCATTGCCACCGGCGAGACACATTCGGTGCGCGAGGTATGCGAGGTTGCCTTCGCGAGGGCGGGCCTCAACTACGAGGACCATGTCCAGATCGACGAGCGCTTCATTCGGCCCGCGGAGGTGGACATCCTCGTGGGCAACGCGGCCAAGGCTCACGAGAAGCTCGGTTGGAGGACGCACGTCGACTTCGCAGGGCTAATAGAGATGATGGTCGACTCCGATCTCGAACTAGTGCGCCGCCGGGTTTCCTGAGCTCTGGAGCGGCTCGTAGATTCGTGGTCGAGCGAGGTGGCCGCGGCCGCTGCGAGCGGTCGTGAGGCGGTGGCCGCTTCGCAGTCGGCCTCCCGCGTGACCTGCATGCCGCCTGACCCGTAACATGGGCGATCTTCATGCCGCCTGCTGTTCGTCTCCACGAGGCCGTAGCGCTCGCCGGCCGATTCCCCCTCCTCGCAGGAGCCTGTCTGGAAGTTGGCGAAGGCGAGGTTGTGCATCTGCGCGGCCCGAACGGCGCGGGCAAGACGAGCCTGCTCAAGGTCCTCGCCGGGTTGTTGCCGGTGCACTCGGGCGAGGCGACCGTGCTCGGCTGGGACCTGGTGGCCGATCGGCGTGCGGTGCGGGGACAGGTGGGCATGCTCGGCCACGAGTCGTTCCTATACGAGGAGCTGACGGTGGAGGAGAACCTGGAGTTCGCTGTCCGAGCCTCGAGGGGCCCGGTCGTGGGAATCCGCCCGGCGCTCGAGCAGTTCGGTTTCACGGGTCGCCTCGCGTCGATTCCGCTGGCACGGTGCTCCGCCGGCCAGCGGCGACGGGCCTCTCTTGCCCTGCTCGTCGCGCGGGGTGCCCGGTTGTGGTTGCTCGACGAGCCGCACGCGGGCCTTGACCAGGACGGCCGTGATCTTCTTGACGAGCTCCTCGCTGGGTCACGGGCCGCTTCTCGCACCGTCGTGTTCGCCTCGCACGAGCTCGAGCGTGCAACGGCCATCGCGGACCGGACTGTTCACTTGGCGGGTGGCCGCGTAGTCGAGCCGCCGAAGACCCCCGAGTCGGTCGAACAAGCGGCGGCCCATGTTGCGTGACGCCGTGCTCGTCGCGGGGAAGGATCTCCGCATCGAGATCCGCTCCAGGGTCGGGCTGAACCAGATCGGTCCATTTGCGCTCGCTGTCCTGCTCCTGTTCGGCCTGGCGCTCGGCCCTGACCGAAGGGTCCTCGCTCCAGCTTCGGCGGGCCTGTTCTGGGTAGCGGTCCTGCTGTCGACGATTCTCGGTGTTCAGCGCAGCTACGCCATCGAGTCCGTGGACGGGGCCCGAGACGGCCTGCGCCTGTCCGGCCTTGACCCGGCCGGGATCTTCCTCGGCAAGGCCGGTGCAGTGGTGGTCCAGCTTCTAGTTCTGGAGACTGCGCTCGCCGTCGGAGTTGCCTTGCTCTACGGGGCGCGCTTGTCGGGCGCTCTGGTCCTGATTGGCACGTGCGTCCTCGGTACCTTCGGGCTTGCGGCGGTCGGCACGCTTTATGGGGTCGTCGCCTCCGGACTGCGGATCCGCGAGACGCTTCTCCCACTGCTGTTCCTCCCAGTGGTCTCCCCGGTCCTGCTCGCCGCGACCAAGGCATGGGACGAGGCGCTCGCGGGAACGCCCGGCCGTGCGGGCGGCTGGCTGGACGTGCTCGCGGTCTTCGCCGTGCTCTATGTCGCCACCGGCATCGTCGCGTTCGGGCCGCTCTTGGAGGACGGATGAGAGCCTCGACGCGCACCGTGCCGTCAGAACGTGTCGCTGTGGCGCTTCGCGTACTGGGTGTCGCATCGCTTGTGGGGGTGGTCGCGACCGTGTGGTTGGGTCTGTTCGTCACGCCGCCCGACGAGTTCATGGGCAATCTCGTGCGCCTTCTCTACGTCCATCCTCCGATGGCGTGGGTCGCCTTCTTGGCCTATGGCGTCGCCAGCCTCGCGAGCCTGCTCTATTTGTGGCCACGAACGAGAAGCGAGCGCTTCGACCGCCTTGCCGGAGCCTCGGGCGAGGTCGGTGTCGTGTTCACAGGCCTCACGTTGGTGTCCGGGTCGATCTGGGGGCGGCCGACCTGGGGCGTGTGGTGGGTGTGGGATCCGCTGCTCACGACCACGGCGTTGCTTTTCGTGCTCTATCTCGGCTATCTCGCTCTGCGCCGCGTGCCCGGAGAGTTCCATGTTCGAGCCCGCCGGTCGGCGATCGGGGCCCTGATCGCGTTCATCGACGTTCCGATTGTCTACCTCTCAGTTGAGTGGTGGCGAAGTCTGCACCAGGCACCGACGGTGCTCAACCCGACCACGCACAAGACCTATGTCCACGGCTCGATGGCCTGGACTCTTCTGCTCGGTTTCGTGTCGTTCACCCTCGTGTACACCTGGCTCGTAGCACACCGGTACCGGCTTGCCGAGTTGCAGGACGCGCAGGACACCGAGGGGCTCGAGATCGCCCTCGCGGAGCGTCGAGCAGAAGCGGTGGGAAGGTGAACGGCTACGTCGAGGCCGGCTACATAATGGTCCTCGGCACGCTTTCGTCCTACGGGGTGGCCCTCGTTGCCCGTGAGCATGCCGCCAGGCGACGAGTCGGTACGGCAGCCGTCGAGGAGTCCATTGCCACCTCGGCCGATGCCCCCGTCACGGATCTCACCTCGCCAGCTCCCCGAGATACTCCGGTGGTGATGCCTGGTGAGCTCGAGCAGGACGCACCGGGGAGAGCCCCATGAGCGACATCGGTCCGACCGGTGTCACCACGGCCGACTCGGCCACGGGCCCCGGCCGCCCGGGGTCATCGCGGGACGGCTTCGAGGACGAGTCGGCCTCCGGTGAGGCAGGGACAGCCCTGTCCGCGCCTCGGCGCATACCTAGGATCTTGAGCCCCGAACAACGGCGTCAACGTCGGCGGCTGGAAGTGGCAGGCGTTGTGATCGTCGCCGCGATCGGCTTCCTCGTCTTCAAAGGGCTCACGTCCGCGATCGTGTTCTTCAAGACCGCCAACGAAGCCGTTGCACAGCGCGCGACCCTCGGCAACAGCACCTTCCAGCTCGAGGGCATGGTCTTACCGGGGACCGTTCACCTGATTCGGGAGAGCTCGGGGACGACAGTGGGCTTTGTCGTCGAATCGAGTGGCGTCAAGGTCGCCGTGACCAATACCGGATCGCCTCCGCAGCTGTTCCAGCCGGGGATCCCGGTCATCGTCGTCGGCCACTTCGTCGGTGCCTCGGACCGGTTTGCTTCGGACCAGATCCTCGTCAAGCACTCCAACAGCTACATTGCGGCGCACCCGAACCGGGTGAGGGCGCTGAACGGGACGAAGAGATGAACGCGGCTCTGGGGCTGATCGGTGTCGCGCTCGGCCTGCTTGCGGCGGTGGCGGGAGTTGTCACGATCGGGGCGGGTTTGGCGACAGGTCGCCAGTCGCTGTTCCTGCATGCCCGCACATTTGCCTTCTGGGTGCTCGCCGGGGCGGTCCTTGCGACCGTAGGCATGGAGCGGGCGCTTTTGACCCACGACTTCTCGATCGCTTTCGTGGCGGCGAACAACAGTCGTGAGACGCCGACGCTGTACTCCATCACCGGCATGTGGTCGGCTCTCCAGGGTTCGATCCTGCTTTGGGCCCTGATCCTCGCCGGGTACCTGGCGGCGATGACCCACGCGTTCCGCAAGCGGGCATCCGATCCTCTCGTGGCATGGTCGAGCCTGGTGGGGCTCTGCGTGGCCGTCTTCTTCTTCGCCCTCATGGCGGGTCCCGCGAACCCGTTCGCGCATGTCATCGGCAGGATCCCTGGCGATGGTTCCGGCCCGAACCCGCTCCTGCAGGACAACCCGCTGATCGCTTTCCATCCGGTCCTGTTGTACTTGGGCTTTGTCGGCTTCACCGTGCCGTTCTGCTTCGCCATAGCCACGCTCGTGACCGGGCGCCTCAATGAGGGATGGCTCGGGGAGACCCGCCGATGGACGCTGTTCGCATGGGTCTTTCTCACGATCGGCATCGTGCTCGGGGCCTGGTGGTCCTACCAGGTCCTCGGGTGGGGGGGCTTTTGGGGTTGGGACCCGGTGGAGAACGCGGCGCTCCTGCCGTGGCTTTGTGGCACGGCGTATGTGCACTCGGTGATGGTCCAAGAAAGGCGCGGCCTCCTGCGGGTCTGGAACCTGTCACTTCTGATAGCGGCGTTCTCGCTCACCATCCTCGGGACGTTCCTGACCCGTTCCGGGGTGCTGGTATCGGTGCACTCCTTCTCGAACTCGACGGTCGGCCCGGTGCTGCTGAGTTTCTTCGGCCTGGTTGTCGCCGTCAGCATCGGGCTGATCGCCTGGCGCGGTGACCGCCTGCGTTCGCCCGGGACCATCGACGCCGCCGTATCGCGGGAGGGTGCATTCCTCCTCAACAACCTCCTCTTCGCAGGTTTCGCGCTCGTCGTGCTCCTCGGAACCGTCTTCCCGCTCTTTGTCGAGGCGGTGACCGGCCAACAGATCACTGTGGGGCGGCCCTACTTCGACACGATGACCCTTCCGATCGGTTTTGCACTCCTGTTCTTCATGGCGGTCGCGCCGGCGCTCCCGTGGCGAAAGGCGGCGCCGGGCGTGCTTCGCCGCCGCCTCGCGATACCGGCATGGATCGGGGTCGGTGTCATCGTGGTCTGCGTCCTCGCGGGCGTGCGCGGTTTGACCCCTCTCGTTGCCTTTGGTCTGGGCGGATTTGCCGGGGCGAGCGCGGTGCGCCAGGTGGTGCTCGCGGCTGTCGGTTCACACAACGCGGGCGGGGGACCATGGCGGGCACTGTTCGGCCGTGCAAACGGCGGGATGATCGTGCATCTCGGCGTCGTCGTGGTTGCGGTGGCCCTCGCTGCGGCCAGCTCTTATGGCCAGCGGACACAACTGGTCTTGAAGCCCGGTCAGTCGATTCGCTACGACGGTCACATCTTCACCTACGTGGGCTCGAAGCGATTCAGTCTGCCGAACAAGAGTGGCGAGATAGCGACGGTCTTAGTGGACGGGGCGCCCTTCCAACCGGCCATCAGCGTCTTCCCCGGAAGCGAGGGGATCGGTACCCCGGCCGTGGACTCGTCGGTCCGCGAGGACACCTATCTCACCGTCGCCGACATCGACGTCTCGCCGCATGGCCCGGCGACCATCGACGTCGTCATCCAGCCCATGGTGCTGTGGCTCTGGGTCGGCGGGGCCATCACGGCTTTCGGGGCAGTGCTCGCCGCGATCCCCAGTCGGCGCCGGCGAGGTTCCAAGGACAGGCGCGCAGTGCCCGGGACATCAGAGCTGACCGGTTCGCAGGAGATCCGACTTGCTGAGACGGTCCAGGATCACGGACCGGGCCCCGACGACGTGACCCAAGCGCCCGTCGGTGCGGGAGCAAATTCGTGATCGCCCTGCGTCGCCACGTGCGGCTCGCGCGATGGGCCGCGTGCGTTGTCGGTCTCGGCGTGCTCGGGCTCGTCGCGGTGCTGGCGAGCCGGCCCGCCGCGACTCAGACGGCCTCGAGCTTCCTGATCGGCAAGCCCGCTCCGCCCGTTGAGGGCCGCAATCTTGCAGGCGGCGTCTCGTCATTGGCAAGTCTTCGCGGTCGCTGGGTGGTCCTCAACTTCTTTGCGAGCTGGTGTCCCCCATGCCGGAGCGAGTCACCTGATCTCGTCAGGTTTGCGTACAGCCATCCAGCCGGGCAGCGAGTCGCGGTGATGGGTGTCGTGTTCGGCGACACGGCGGCCAACGCCGCGGCCTTCGAGCGACAGGCCGGAGCCACCTGGCCGTCGGTCGTCGATCCGGACGAGGCGATCGCGATCAGCTATGGCGTCGACGATCCTCCGCAGTCATTCCTGATCGCCCCCGATGGCAAGGTCGTGGACAGGATCCTCGGGGGAGCGACTGCGGACGGCCTGGACCGACTTGTCGCGCACGGCGTCGCGGCGCACGAGTGACAACGCAGGTCGAACCGACGACGCGGCACAACGGCTGGCGCTCCGGCCAGCATGTCGCCTCTGTTCTCGCGTCCCGACCGGCTTGGGTGATCGTGGCCGTTATTGCCGTGCTCGCGCTGGGCTTTGGAAGCGTGCACCCGGCACAGCCCAGCTCATCGGCGAGGATCGCCCACCTTGACAGCGTGATCAAATGCCCGAGCTGCATCGACCTGTCGATTGCTCAGTCGGACGCGCCCATCGCAGTCGGGTTGCGGGCCGAGGTTGCCGCGTGGGTCCATGAGGGGCTGAGCGACGCGCGGATCAAGGAACTGGTCGTCGCGCGCTTCGGCGAACAGGCGCTGCTGGTTCCCTCCGGGTCGGGAGCAGACATTCTCCTGTGGGCCGTGCCGGTCGTCGCCATCGGCGGTGCAGGGGTTCTACTCGCCGTGTACCTGTGGAGGCGCCGGCGCCTCGAGGCGTCCCGGTGAACCTCAAGAGCGCGAGCGGCCGGCGGGGTGCCGGGAGCGGGTCGCGTCGATCGAGCCCCGACGCGTTGGCGAACGAGCGGCAGTTCCTCCTCCAGTCGATGGAGGATCTCGAGGACCAGCGCGCGGCGGGCGAGGTCGATGAGGAGGACTTCGCAGTCCTCGATTCGCGCTACGGAAGGCGCCTCGCCGAGGTCGAAGCTGCGAT
The DNA here is from genome assembly GCA_003140595.1 of Acidimicrobiaceae bacterium. GTDB lineage: Bacteria > Actinomycetota > Acidimicrobiia > Acidimicrobiales > Bog-793 > Fen-455. The sequence goes on from PLKG01000095.1 coordinate 40,870, forward strand.
CGCGGACCTTCCGGCACCTGCTCTTGAGACCCCCGGCCCCGCAGCGCCCGAGCGCGCCCGAAACCCCGGCGGCACTGACCTGCTTGCGAACCGGCTCGACGGCGCTGCTCGCGCATCGGCGGCTGGCCGGATGCGCCGGTGTCTTGCGGGCCGGCGGACGCGCCTGTTGGTCGGGATCGGCGCGGCCGTGTGTTTCGCCGTGGCGGCGATCCTGCTGGCGGCGTCGCTCGCCGGTGTCCGCCTCCCGGGTGAGTCAGCGACGGGATCGGTGTCGGTGTCGTCGGCCCAGCTGGAGCAGGAGACGCTCGACCGGGCCGCGATCCTCGGCAGCGAAGGTCGGGTGGCAGAGGCGGTTCAGCTCTACAACCAAGTGCTGCAGAAGGACCCGAACCAACCCGACGCCCTTGTGTACGGCGGCTGGCTGGTTCGCCTCGCAGGGCTCGCGTCCAAGAATCAGCTCGTGGTCGCCCGGGGTGACGCGTCAGTCGCGAGGGCAGTCAAGATCGCGCCCGCCTACCCCGACGGTCACGCACTTTTCGGCGTGATCCTCTACGAGGATTTCGGTAGACCGGGTGCCGCCTCGGTCCAGTTCCGGGACGCGCTCGACACGCGAGCCTCCAAGAACCTGCTGATGTCGGTCGCCGCGATAGCGGCGAAAGCCTTCGCGGCTTCGAGGGAGCCGTTGCCGTCCCGCTACGGCGCTGCCGCCAGGAGCGCCGCGATGCAGGCCCCGCCCGGCTGAGGTTGACACAGCCGGTGGTCGTGGTGCCTCAGGCCGGGAGCGCTCTACCAAGACGTCCCGAGAGAGCGCAGCCGCTCCACCACCGGCCTGAAAGCTGCGGCAAACGCCTCGACATCCGCGTCGGTCGTCGACCAGCCGACCGAGAGCCGGAGAGAACGGTCCGGGTCGACCTTCATCGCAGCGAGGACCGGAGAGGGCTCGATTGATTCGGACGAGCACGCGGAGCCGGAGTGTGCGGCGACGCCTGACCGATCGAGGCCGAGCAGGACAGCCTCTGCCAAGACGCCGCCGACCGCCAGGTTCACGATGTGCGGCACGCGCCTTGTGGTGTCGCCGAGCACCACGACATCGACGAGCGACATCGCCACCTCGACGAGCGCGTTAGTCATGCGGCGAGCGGCGGCAGCTTCCTTCGCCAGCTCACCGGGCTTGCACAATGCGGCTGCCGCTGCGCCAAATCCGACGATCCCGACCAAGTTCTCGAGGCCGCCGCGGCGCGCCCGCTCTTGTGCACCTCCCACGATGAACGGCTCGAGGCGCATGCCACGACGGACCACCAGCGCCCCGATGCCAGCCGGCCCGCCCAGCTTGTGAGCGCTTACCGAGAGCAGGTCGGCGCCGAGCGCATCGAACTCGATGGGGACGTGACCGAGCGCCGCGGCAGCGTCGATGTGCACGGGCACGCCCGCAGACCGCCCGCTCGCCACGACTTCGGCCACCGGCTGCAGTGTCCCGACCTCGTGGTTGCACCACTGGCAGTTCACAAGTGCCGGCCGATCGGCTGCACTGTCGGAGAGCAGCGTTTGGAGATGGTCGAGATCGATGCGGCCCGTCGAGTCCACATCGACGGGGAGGACGGCTCGGTGGCGCAGGCAGGCCTCGCGCACGCAGGAGTGCTCGACGTCGGCGCAGATCATTGGTGCACCGACGCGAGCCTGCCCGGCTGCGAAGACGGCGGCGTTGGCGGCCTCTGTGCCGCCACTTGTGAACACGACGCGGTTCGCCGTTGTTCCGAGCAGTTGTGCGACTGCCTCCCGTGCCCTCTCGATGGCGTCGCGCACCGCGTGGCCTTCGGCGTGAACGCGACCCGGATCGCCCGCCCAGCGGGCAAAGAGCCACTCGGACATCGCTTCGGCCGCCTCGGGCCTAAGGACGGAGGTCGAGGCGTGGTCGAGATAGTGGCGGTTGCTCAACTGCGCTTCAGTGCGGCCCGCCGGTGGCGTGGAGTCAGCCCGCGACAGTGGCACAGACCTCGTCACCGCGCGCCCGGGACGAGAGCTGAACCGGCACACCGTCCCGGCACAGACCGTTCAGCAGACCCTCTACAAGACCCCTGTCGGCAGCGCACAGCACGGGATGATCGATGGCGGCCTCACCGAAGGGGCAATGGTCCCGGACGATGGAGTTGGGCGATCCGGCGACTCCGCCGTGTGCTGCGAATCCTTGTGCAGTCAAAGCCTCCGCCACCGACTGCATCGCAGAGCGCAGCGACTTTGGGGCGTCGCCCGGGGCCATCTGTAGGGCGAGCGAACGGCCGTACTCGGCACCGACTTCGTGAGCGATCTGCTCGGCCTGCACGGGGTCCACTATCGCCAGAAGCCGGCCGAGCAGTGCGAGGAGGAGATCATCCCGCAGCGCCGGTACCGAGGCCGTGGTGTTTCCGACGCCCGCGAGATAGCGCTTTGACGGACGACCAACCCCGGCGTTGTCGCGGTCGACATAGACATCGAGGTAACCGCCCGCGGCCAGCTTGTCGAGATGATGGCGAGCCACGTTCGGATGAAGGGTGAAGTGATCGGCCACCTCGGTGGCGGTCACGCCTTGGCGTTCTCGAGCGAACAGGTAGATCTGGCGCCGGGTGTTGTCTCCGAACGCAGAGGTGATCGCGGCCACCGTCGCCGAGAAGCCCTCGTCGGTGCCTGCCGGTGCTTGTGACTGGCGCATGAGTTCGCCCACACCGTTATGGTACCGGGGGCTGCTCTGCTGCAGAGCACGACGCCGGTACCGACCGAGGACGTGAATGACCGGACTTCCGACAGGCTCATGACGAGTCCCGGCAAGCAGCTTGAAGAGGCCGTCCGGGGCGTCGTCGACCCGGCTCTGTTCCATACCATCGGCGACCTCGGGCTGCTCCGGTCGGTCGCCGTCCGCGAGGGCCGTACCGAAGTGGTGGTCGCAGCTCCCGCTGCCGGTCACCCTGCACCTGATGAGCTCGTCAAGCAAGTAGCAGCAGCGGTTGCCGCAGCCGGGGGCGACCCCTTGGCCCTCGAATTCGTCGACTTGACCGCGCCCGAGGAGGAAGAGCTCCAGGACAGGCTTCGCGACCTCGGTTCAGTCCCGCACCAGGTCGCCGGGTCCGACGGTTCCGGTGGGGACGGGCACGGTGCTTCGGCCCGCCCGAACCCTTTTGCCGACAAGGCGTCCCATACCCGCGTAATCGCTGTCTCGTCGGGCAAAGGTGGCGTGGGCAAGTCGACCGTAACGGTCAATCTCGCCGTCGCCCTGGCCCGCCAGGGGGCTTCGGTGGCGATCCTCGACGCAGATGTCTACGGCTTCTCGGTTCCCTCCATGCTGGGCATCGACCGCCCACCGGCCCTGATCGGCGACCTGCTCATCCCGCCGGTCGCCCACGGCGTCCGGTGCATCTCGATGGGCTTTTTTGTGAACGAGGACCAGGCCGTCATGTGGCGGGGCCCGATGTTGCACAAGGCTCTCGAGCAATTCCTCGTGGACGTGCACTGGGGCCGGCCGGATTTCCTCGTGCTCGATCTCCCGCCGGGCACAGGTGACGTCGCGATGTCCATCGCGCAGTTCGTGCCCCGCGCTGAAGTGCTGGTAGTGACCACGCCGCAGGTCGCGGCCGAGCGAGTGGCACAGCGCGCTGCCGTGTTAGCCCGCCAACTGCGCCTACCGGTCAGGGGAGTGGTCGAGAACCAGTCGTGGTTTACCGGTGACGACGGAAAACGCTACGAATTGTTCGGCAAAGGTGGAGGCGAGATGCTTGCCAAGTCTCTTGGCGTGCCGTTGCTGGGCCAGATCCCCTTTCTGCCCGCGTTGCGCCGGGCCGGCGACCTTGGAGTTCCGGTGGCGGCCTTCGACCCCGACGGTGAGGCGGGCCAGGCTTTCGCATCGCTCGCGGAGCGGGTCGTGGCACTGGGACCAGGCAGGGTGTACCGGTCGGAGCTCTCGATCGGCTGAGGCGGACACGATCCGGGCGATAGGGGAGCGCGACACCCTGCCCGTAGTCTTCGAGTCGTGGAAGCGGCATCCTTGTTGGTGATGAGCGAACAAGCGCGGCGGTGGGCGTCGACCATGAGCGGTCACCTTATAGACGACCCCCGCCTTCGGACGGCACACCACCCGGCGGTACCTCTAGGGGGATCGTTGGGGGTCCTCGACCGCGAGGCACGCGAGGCAGAGGAGGAGTGGTTGTTGGCGCCGGGAGCGACGCGCTCGGTCGGGGCCGGCAACCGTGCACGCGAGGAGCAAGGCGATCCGTGGCGGACCTGTTTCGAGCGCGATCGGGACCGGATCCTGCACTCGACGGCGTTTCGGCGTTTGGCCGGCAAGACCCAGGTCTTCATCTTCCCGGCCGATCATCAGCGGACCCGGCTGACTCATGCCCTCGAAGTCGTGCAGATAGCGAATGCGATCGCGCGTGCGTGCCGTTTGAACGTCGCGCTCACAGAGGCCATAGCACTAGGTCACGACTGCGGCCACGGTCCTGGGGGACACGCCAGTGAGGAGGCGTTGTCACCGTTCCTGCCGGAGGGATTCGATCATGCGGTTTGGGGCGCGGATGTCACCGCGGCGCCGCTCAACTTGTGTGCCGAGACCTTGGACGGGATCCGGAACCATTCCTGGTCGCGGCCGTCGCCCGCCACGCCCGAAGGGGAGGTCGTCGCGCTCGCCGACCGGATCGCCTACTGCGCCCATGACCTCGAGGACGCTGTCCACGCTCAGATCGTGACCAGCGATGAGCTTCCACCGCTCGTCGCCGAGCACTGCGGCACATCGAGGGGGAGCCAACTCGACGCCTTCGTGACCGACGCTGTCGCAACGACGCTGTCCTCGGGCATGGTCGGGATCAGCGAAACGATGGGCGAGGCGCTCGAGTCCTTGCGACGGTTCAATTACGAGCGTATCTACCTCCGTGAGGCCTCGGTCGACCAGTCGTCGGCGGTCGTCGACTTGCTGCGGGCCCTCGTCGATCACTACGTCAAGCACCCGTCGGCGCTTCCGATGCGAGCCGAGCTCGCGCCAGGCGATGAAGAGACGGTTCGCGCCGCGGTCGGATACGTGAGCGGGATGACAGATCGGTTTGCCTGCACAAAAGCTAACGAGCTTCTCGGATGGTTGCTCCCGCCCTGGTGGGAGCCACGAATCCCTTAGAAGTGCAGGGAGGAAACTCGGCACCGTCCAGAATGTGTCGAGGCGATCCAGGATTTGCAACCAGTTGATGCCGACGAAAGAACCGCTCGGAGCAACGCCGACTTTGCATCCTGCCCGGAGCATGAAGGTAAGTGTCAAGCCGCCATCGGGCTGGCTAGGTCCCGGAGCCGGCCTTCCGAGCTTCATAGGCTCGCTGGCGACAGGAGCGGGTGCACTTGAACCCACAGACGCCGGTGCGCTTGTTCTGCCACTGCGTCATGGGCTTGCCGCAACGGGGGCAGTTCGGGTTGTGGTCTCTCGTCACAGTGACAAGTTGCCCTAGTTGAGCTAAGAGGCGCCGCACACGGGTCATGACCGGTTCGAGTCCCTCGATGTCGAACTCGACGTTCTCGGCAGCGAACACGGTATCCCAGTCGATCGCTAGTCGAGGGTCGGTCAAGGAACAATCGATGACGCGCAGCGCGCGAGCGATGTCGTTCACCTTGTCGACCTGGAGCAGTGCCACGAGACGGTCGTGGTCTTCGGGCGTGGCGTCACCTGCGTCGATCTTCTGCGACAGCGCCATTATTTCGTCGTCGCTTGTCACAGTGACAACCTTAGAGTCTGGGCTCGTACCAGGCGAACAGGCCAACTTCACCGGGCGCCGTCTCCACCTCGACCTTGTAAGGACGCTGCTTCATGTACTGCGCCCAGCCCGCGAGTGTCCTTGAGAGTGCAGCCGGTCCTTCGGCGCTGTGTCTGGGCTCCTGGCGCAGGCAGGCTCATGTTCGCCGGCACGGCACATCCGCGTCGCGCGAGACGGCGGATGCGTCGGGTGCCCGGACCCGGTCCGCGCGGAGCCAGCACCGGGGCGTTGTGAACCGCGACGGCTGGCTCGTCCCCTACGATGACTCGGGAAGCGGAAGGAGCACTCGTGGACGTGCGCATCGGGATCATCCATTCATTGAAGGAGCTGGACATCGAGCTCCCCGAGGGCACTACGCACGCCGATGTCGTCGCGGACGTCGACAAGATCCTTGCCCAGCCCGACGGCGTGCTCTGGTTCACCGACAAGCGAGGCCGTCGCGTGGGAGTGCCGTCCGCAAAGGTCGCCTACATCGAGATCGGCGGCGGGGGCGAGGACCGGCGCGTCGGCTTCGGAACCAACTGACGCCCGAGCTCGGTGCCCGAGCTCCTCGCCTACCAGCTGCTCTTTGTCACCGGTAAAGGCGGCGTAGGCAAGACCACTGTTGCGGCCGCGATCGCCCTGTTGGCGAGCGAGCAGGGTCGCCGCACTCTCGTCTGCGAGGCCGAGCCGAAAGGTGACCTGGCCCGCGCCTACGAGTGTGGCCCGACCCCCTTCAGCGGGCGGCGCATCAGCGACGACCTGGTGGCGATGTCCATGGACACCGAGGCGTCGCTGCGTGAGTACCTGCGGGTAGTCGCGAAGGTACCCAAGATGGGACATATCGGCCCGGTTGCCCGGGCCTTCGACTTCGTGGCGACCGCCGCGCCGGGGATCAGGGAGATCCTGACGGTCGGAAAGCTTTGTTTCGAGATCCGGGCCGGCCGGTACGACCTCGTCGTTGTCGACGCCTCCTCGACAGGCAACGTCGTCGGACAGCTGGCGGCGCCGAGCGGTATCAACGAGCTGATCCGGGTGGGGGTCGTTCGTTCCCAGACCGACTGGATACTGGAGATACTCGGCGACCCGGCCCGCACCGGGGCCGTGCTTGTCACCACGCCCGAGGAGATGCCCGTAACAGAGGCCGTGGACCTCGCCGCCCGCCTCGCCGCCGAAACGCCGGTTCATCTTGCCTGTGTAGTGGCGAACCGCGTCCTGCCCGAGCTCTTCGGCCGCTCCGAGGAGCTTGTCTTCAACGAGCTCACCCGCGCCGCGACGCTCGACTTTGTGGCCCGCAATCTCCAGACGTCGCGCGAGCTGGTCGAAGACGTGCTCGCAGCAGCCAGGCTCGCAGTCACGGTCCGGCGCGACGGTGTCGCCCATCTGGAGCGACTGCGCGCCGGGATCGCGTCGGACGTGCCGCTGTTGTACCTGCCATACCTGTTCGCGCGCGCACACGGGCTTCGTGCAATTCGCCAGGTTGCCCATGCGTTGTCGGAAGAGCTCGTGACGTGAGCCGGTCCGAGCGCGATATCGGCTCAGATGCCCGGAGTCGTCCGATTCCCGGGCGGGCTGGGCCATCGCCTGAACTGGAGCAGACGCGTCATCTGGAACAACTCCTGTCGGCCAAGGAGGTCGTCGTCGTATGCGGGCCAGGCGGCGTCGGAAAGACGACTATCGCGGCTTCGCTCGCCGCCACGGCTGCGGCCCGGCTCGGTGGCCGGGTGCTTGTTCTCACTGTCGATCCGGCGCGTCGCCTTGCGGACGCGCTCGGGGTCGGGGGGTTGGGAAACGTGGCCCGCCGGGTACCCGACGATGCCTTCGCCGCCGCAGGCGTGCGCCCGAGAGGCGAGCTGTACGCGGCCATGCTCGACATGAGCGAGTCGTGGGACGCGCTTGTCCGCCGGCATGCGCCAGATGCCGCGACTGCCCAGGAGATCCTTGCAAACCCGCTTTACCGCAACATCACGAGGCGCTTTGCGCAGGGCCACGACTACATCGCCATGGAGCGTTTGTTCGAGCTTCACGAAGATGGTGAGTACGACCTCCTCGTCGTCGACACGCCGCCTTCGCTCAACGCGCTCGACCTCCTCGACGCACCAGGGCGCATGGCCGAGTTCTTCTCGTCGAGACTGCTTCGGTGGCTCATCGTGCCCTACCGCTCCCGGCTCGTGAACTTCGCCTCCCGGCCCTTCTACCAGGTTGCGGATCGCATCCTGGGCAGTCAATTCCTGGAGGACCTCGCTGGTTTCTTCATTCTCTTCCAAACCATGCGGGACGGCTTCGTTGCCCGCGCCGAGGCCGTGAACCGACTAATCCGGGATGTGCGCACGACCTTCGTGGTCGTGACGACGCTCGAGGCCACCCCGGCGGTGGATGCCGAACAGCTCATCGAGAGCCTTCGGGAACGCCACTTGCATCTCGGCCTGCTCGTCTGCAACAAGGTCCTGCCGGCGTCCTTCTCGGACCCGCCCGTCGGGCGAACCGCCGAGCTCTTGGGCGAGCGCGCATTCGAGCTGGCGAGCGTTCTCGTGGACCGCTTGCCGTCGGACCCGGAGACCGCGGGTCGTCCTTCGGGCGAGATGGTCGGCCGTGTGCTCGCGGAAGTGGCTCGTAGCTTCGCCAACTTCCGGCTCGTGGCGACACGCGAGGCGGAGTTGTTGCACGAGTTCTCCGCCTCCCACGAGGTGACCGCCACGGTTCCCTACCACCCGGGACACGTCACTGACTTGCACGGTCTCTTGGACGTGGGAGCCAAGGTCTGGGGCGACGAGGTTGCTGTGGCCAGCGGTGGAGCAGCATCGCGCGCCGTTAGTCGCAGCCGCAGCAGCCATGGTTCGGGTCGCGGCTCGAAGTCGGGTACCTCGATGGTGCGCGACACCGCAGCGTCGGTAGAGGTCGGCAAGACTCCTTTGAAGGAGCCTGGATCCGATGCCGGTTCTTGACGGTCTTCACCGGTCGCGACGGGCGCGCCATGATCTTTCTTTGGAACCGGCCGGCACGCCGGGACATCACTGGCTCAAAAAGAGGACGGAGTACATCGATGCCTGAGATCGCCCCGCACAGGCCGGGCCAGGTGGGACCGGGTCGGTGCCCATGGATCTCTGCGAGCCGGGCTGACCGAGTCCGATGAACCCTTCTCTCGTTCCACTTCCGGTCAAGATCGTGCCGGCGCCCGACCTTATCCGCCGCTACACGGCCCTGGAAGGCCCCGAGCGTCGCCATCTGGAGAGCCTGATGGCCTTCTGGAGCCTTCTCGCCGATTTCTCGTTCTCCGACCTGTTGCTGTTCGCGCCGGTCACCGGTGATAGGGGCGAAGGAGACCAGGCGCAGGGCGAGCCGGGTTCGTCTGAGGCCTTCGGGCCCGAGCGCCCGGGCGAGTTCGTCGTCCTCGGACAGATACGGCCAACGACGAGCCAGACCCTCTATGAAGTCGACCTCGTCGGGCAGGTCCAGTCGGCCGAGAGCTTGCCCAACCTGGTGGAGGCCTATCGGTCCGGCGTGATCGTCCGCGGAGAGCAGCCGGGCGAGTCCTCCGACGCGCTGGTGCGCGTGACGAACATCCCCGTGGGCTACTGCGACAAGGTCCTCGCAGTGCTCTGTCGCATCTGGTCGCCACGGACCACCCGGCGCCGGGGAACCCTGGAACGGGTCTACCTGGATCTGTTCGAGCGGCTGTCAGTCATGGTCAGAGACGGCCTGTTTCCTTTCGTGGCAGACGACGCCGCGGTCGAGGAGGCGCCCCGGGTGGGCGACGGGGTGATCGTCGTCGACGCCTTTGAGCGCATCACCTACGCTTCACCGAACGCGGTCAACGCACTGCACCGTGCCTCGATAACCTCGTCGATAGTCGGCTCGAGCCTGGTTTTGCTCGGCCTCGAGACCTCGGTGCTCAACGATGCCTTCTCGAGCAAGCTTCCCGCGATCGAAGAAGTCGAGCGGCCTCCCGACGTCATCTTGATGATCCGGTGCATTCCGCTCATCGCCAGGGGCGAGTTGACAGGCGCAGCGCTCCTGCTCCGTGACGTGACGGACTTGCGTCGCAGGGACCGTCTGCTCCTGACCAAGGACGCGACCATTCGTGAGGTCCACCATCGCGTGAAGAACAACCTCCAGACGATCTCGTCACTGCTCCGGCTCCAAGCGCGACGCTTGGACGAGGCTGAGGTGGTGGGCCGAATCGCCTTGCTCGAAGCCGAGCGCCGGATCCGGGCTATCGCGCTGGTTCACGACATCTTGGCCCGCGACGTGACCGAGCAGGTGCCCTTCGAAGAGATCGTCTCGGCGCTCGTCAACATGATCCGCGAGACGAGCACGATCTCGTTCCCGGTGACGATCGAGGTCGACGGGGGGCTCGGAGACGTTGCCGCCGAGGTGGCGACCCCGCTCGCGGTCGCGATCGCGGAGCTGCTTCAGAATGCGGTGGAGCATGCATTCCCCGAGCCTTTGTATGCGGGCGGCTCACAAACCTGGGCTCCCGGGCCGGGACCCCTAACGCCGAGCCAGGTGGCGGGGGACTTGCAAACGGCCTCGGTACTCGACGCACGTGTCGACCTCGTGCTTGACGAGCGGCCCGATGCCTTGGGGGTTGTGGTCAGGGACAACGGATGTGGGTTGCCCGCGGGATTCGACATAGACCGCACACGCAGTCTCGGGTTGTCGATTGTCCGTGACCTCGTCAGAAGTCAGCTGGGCGGCACGATAAGTATGGAAACCGACGGCGGAACCGTCGTCAGCCTAGAGATACCGGTGAGTCGTCGAGCGAGCTAGGAGACAGCGGCTCAACAAGCGCGGCGGCGCTGGGCGGCCAGCCACGCCTTGCGGAGCTTGCGGCGCTCGTCCTCGGAGGTGGCGCCCCAGACACCCGATTCCTGATTTGTGGCGAGAGCGAACTCGAGACAGGCCTCCCGGGCCTCACACGAGAAACAGACGGCTTTGGCCGCGTCGATCTGCTCAATCGCTTGACCTGTCGTCCCGATTGGAAAGAACAGGTCGGGGTCAGTGTCTCGACATTCGGCGACCTTGCGCCAATCGTCGCTGTCCCACTCGCTCGAGCGGGTCCAGGTCAGAGCCACGCTGCCTCCTCTGGGCTTGGAAGCGCGGACAATGTTCATGGCCGTCCAAGCGCGTCCGTGAACAGGTTCACAAAACTTTGCATCCAGCAACCAAACCGATACTGCGGGCTGGACGCCGGCGAAGAGGCGGTCGATTACCGGGCTGCGATACCTAATCTTACGGGAGCGTTCACCATCATGCAAGCATGTGATCACGATCACAATCTGGGAATAATCGATTACCGTCGCTGCGACCGCTCCTGCCAGGGCGGCCACACTCGGGGAGGAAGCGTGCTGTGACCGAGATCTACGCCCACCGTGGATCGGCTCAACTGGCCAGGGAGAACACCGTCGCGGCCTTCCTCGCCGCCAGGGAGCTTGGCGCGGACGGGATCGAGCTTGACGTTCACCTCACCGCCGACGGCAAGGTCGTGGTCCACCATGACGGCGAGGTGCCGGGGCTGGGCCCGTTCGGCCGCCTCGTGTCGGCCGAGCTGCCCGAGTGGCTTCCATCCCTCGCCCAGGCACTCGATGCCTGCTCGCCACTCAAGGTCAACGTCGAGGTCAAAAAGGACGACATCGACGGTGGATCTGAGCGCGACGCGTCGCTCGCGTTCGAGGTGGCAAGACTTCTGGCGGCCCGTAGGGAGCTCTCTCGGATCGTGGTCTCATCCTTCTCCCTCGAAGCGATAGACGCCGTGCGCGGCTTCGAGCCGAGTCTCGAGACTGCACTTCTCATCGATGTCGACCAGGATCCGATGGCGGGGCTGGCGACGGCGCGCGAGCACGGACACGGCGGCCTGCACCCGTTCTTCGTCTCGGTGGACGCGGCATTGATGAAAGCTGCCGTTGACAGCGCCATGGCGATCAGGACCTGGACCGTGGACGACCCGGCCTCCATCGTCTCGCTCGCCGAGCTGGGCGTCCACGCTGTTATCACCAACGACGTGGCGGCGGCCCGTCGATCGCTCGGGCGGTCCGATCTGTCGGGCGGAGCGCCGCCCGCAAGCCCCGGCTGACCATTCCCGCCTCCAGGCTGGCCGCGGGGCCGCGAGTCGTGGAGAATCGCTGTGTGAACGTTGCTGTCTGTGTGAAGCAGATTCCCGACTCAGAGCCTCCCGCGCTCGACCCGCAGCATCACACCCTCGTACGTGACGGCAAGCTCGTAATGGACGAGTCGGACAGCTTCGGGGTGGAGATGGGCCTCCAGCTCGTCGAAGCAGCCGGTGGCGGTGAAGTCGTGCTGGTCTCGATGGCTCCGTGCGGCGAGACGCGCGGGCTTCGCACGGCGCTTGCGACCGGAGCCGCGAAGGCCATCTTGGTGTCCGATCCCGTGCTCGCCGGATCGGACGCCCTCGGGACCGCGAAGGTCCTGGCGGCGGTGATCCGCCGGCTGGGCCCGGACCTGGTGCTCGCAGGAACCGAGTCCACCGACGGCTACACGGGCACGACTCCTGTACAGGTCGCGGAGTTGCTGGGCTGGCCCTCGGTCAGCTTCGCGAGGCACGTCGAGATCTCCCATCGCGCGCTGCGGGTCAAGCGCCAGACCGAAACAGGATACGAGGAGGTCACCTGCCCTCTTCCGGCCGTCGTGACGGTCACCGCCGGTGTCGTCGAGCCGCGCTATCCCTCCTTTAAGGGGCTCGCGGCGGCAAAGTCGAAACCGGTCGAGGAGCTGACGGTGGTGGAGCTGGGGCTGGACCCGTCGCAAGTCGGTTTTTCCGGTGCCCGCCAGCAGGTGATCTCGGTAAGGGCTGTCAAAGCGCGCGAGGCGGGCGAGATCGTCGTCGATGCAGGTGAAGCTCATGAGCGCGTGATCAGCTTCCTCGAGCAGCTCAAGATCTTGTAGGGCGGGCCACCGGTGGACAAGACCTGGGTTCTCGCCGAGCAGCGCGATGGGACGCCGGCAGGCATCGTGCTCGAGCTGGTGACCGCCGCCCGCGGCTTCGGCAGTGTAGTCGAGGCCGTCACTTGGGGCCCGGGCGGTGCGGGCGCGGCCGCTGTCCTCGGCCGCTACGGAGTGACCAAGCTGTACAACCTGGGTGACATCGGCGAGTCGCTGCCCGGTCCGAAGGTCGCAGCCGCCATCGCGGCCCAACTCGCCGCAGAAAGCCGTCCCGACGCCATTCTCATCGGCGCCACCCACGACGGTCGTGACATCGCAGCGCGGCTGTCGGCGCGGCTCGACCTGCCGGTGCTCGCCAACGTCGTGGGCATGGACGCCTCGGGAGGGCGGTTGACCTCCGAGCACTCGATCTTCGGCGGCTCGACGGTGGTGCGGGCCGAGTTCACCGGCGCCGTCCCGGGCCTATTCATAGTCCAGGCGAAGTCGTTCGCCGCCGAGGCCGCCGAGGCGGCAGAGCAGCGGTCCCTTGAGATCGTCGAGGTCGAGGTTCCCGACACGGGACCGAGCGACGCCGCGAGAGTGGTCACCCGTCACGAGGAGGAGCACAGCGGCCCCAAGCTCGACGAGGCCACAGTCGTCGTCTCCGGCGGCCGGGGTCTCGGCTCGCCCGGCAATTACGCGCTCATCACCGAGCTTGCGCAGTTGTTGAACGGCGCCCCGGGCGCATCGCGCGCCGTCGTCGACGCCGGTTGGGCACCGTACGCGTTCCAGGTCGGCCAGACCGGCAAGACAGTGAAACCGGTGGTCTACATCGCCTGCGGGATCTCCGGAGCGACACTGCACGTGGTGGGCATGAGGGCCGCGCAGTACATCATCGCGGTCAACAAGGACCGGGAAGCTCCCATCTTCGCGATCGCGGACCTCGGTGTCGTTGGTGACGTGACCAAGGTGATCCCCAGGCTCATAGAGGCGATCAGGGCTCGCCGGTGAGCCTGGTCGGCGTTGTTCTGCGTAGCGCTGACTTGGGTGCCGACAGGTCCACCTCAGCCCGGACTCAGGACGGGAGCGAGATCGAAGACTTGGCCTTCTCCGCGGAGCGTCACGATCCGGTCGGGCAATTCCTCGGTCTTTGAGGGGCTAGGGGCCCGGTGCGTTGATGAGTCTCTTCGCACGGCGCCGAGGCGCGGCGGTCGCTCGCGTCCACTCAGCCGGTCGCGATGTACTTGTCCTGGGTCGTCAGGCTCAATGATGCGCCGGACGACCCGATCACCTCTTTGGCGGCTGCCGAGTTGAATAAGAGCGTGAACGAGTTCGAGTCGGACAAGCCCCCGCACGCAAGAATCTGTCCCGTCATAGCCGAGGAGTTCGAATAGCTCACTTCTCCCGGCGAGTACACCAGGGTGGCGATGTTCGACTCGAAGTCGACATAGCCGCTGAAGCTTGCGTCAAGAGACGAGGTGCTGCACGTCGAAGGCTGGCCCGCAAGGATCGTGAGATTGGGGCCGGGGGTCCCCGCAGACGAGCACGCGTAGGAGTTGGCACTCGACTCCTGGCAGAAGGTGTTGGAGCTCTGGAACGACACCGCCCCGATCTCGAGGATGGCGTCGCCCTGAGGAGAGGGGTTGAGTGCGAACACCTGCGAGTTCTGGTAGGTGACGGGACTTGCCGGCGTCCCGCACGTCGGCGCCTCGTAGACAGTCCGCGTGTTCTGATTCTCGAGCGCGGACTGGAACGGGTCAGGGAAGACAACCCTGCTCCCGCTGTCCTCGTTGTCGATGTTGGCGAAGTACGTGGCGCACGTGTAGCTGGAGTTCGGGATCGACACGATGTTCCAGCCCGTGCTCGGCAGGGTGATCGCAGGGAAGGCGATCACTGCGGGCATCGTCTGTGACGACAGCGCTGAGTCATTCGGGTTCTTGGTTCCCCCCAGGGTCCCGCCATTGGTGATGGAGATGGTGCCTGTCGCGTACGCGTTGCCGGCGATTCTCCCATTCGGCACTTCGATGCTCCCGTTGGTCTCGGTCGCGTTCCCGACGATGAGTGGATTTCCGCTAAGGCAGATCGAGTAGTACGGGGAGCCTCCGCTGCACGAGGTGCCGGCGGTGTTGCCCCCGTAGGAGATCACGTTGCCCGTGACCAGAGCGCTGCCCTGCATGTTCACCGGTCCTGCCGAAGTCAGGTTCCCTCCGAACGAGCACGTGCCAGACAGGACGATCCCTTGCGCATATTGGGTGACCAGGTTGCCTGTGCTCGCGGTCCCGTTTGCGCAGGTGACCTGTCCGCCGGCGTAGATGTCAGGAGTTGCCGTTCCGGTCTGCAGTGTGGCCGCGTCCACGAGATTGACGCTGTTCTCGGTGAAGATCGCATAGCCGAGTGCCGCGCTGGTCGAAGAGTTCACCACGATCCCGAGGTCCTCTCTCATGACGGCCGTGATGCCGTGGGGAGCCTTGCCAGAAGCGGTCAGAGTGGCGTTCGTAGGGGCGGTGATGCCTCCTAGGGTGGTACCGACGGTAGGAGGACACGCCAGCTGCGTGCCGGCGGCCGAATAGGTCACGACCACTGCGTAGCTCGAGGTAGCTCCGGTCACGCCGAGTGCGCCGGTGAGATCGCAGGGCAGGGCGCCGTAGGTCGAGGCGTTGCGCATCGCTGTGATCTCGGTGGCCAGTCCCGTCTGTGCCGCCATCTCCCCCTGGGCCTCTGCTGTGTAGCCATTCGACTGGGCGAGGCCGGCACGAGCTGACGCCAAGGCAGCGACCAGGGTCGTGATGAGCAGCAGCGCGACGATGAGCACGATCACGAGTGCTTGGCCGCTCTCGGTCCGTCGATCGTATATGCGAGCAAACGGGGGCACCTTCAACTCCTCAACTCGTCGGTGCGGCACTTGTGGTCGTACAAGCCGGCGTGGTGGGCAACGACGAACTGGCCATGCTGAATGCCGAGACAGCCGAGCGGATCTCGAGCGTCTGCGACAAGCGGCCGGGATGCTCCTTCACCTGCAGGTCGATCGACAACTCCTGAGGCAAGCCCGGATTCGGAGTGCTGGTGAACGGTGTGACGGTCGAGTTGGAGATGCCCGTGGCGACCGTCACCCATCCTCCCCCCGCCGTCCCGGGGGTGTACCTGTCCTCCTGCAGCAGGCCCGAGGTCGTGTTGACCTGCCACTGTTCCCACCGCCAGGTTGACGTTGATGCGGAGGTGACCTGTTCGATCCTCAGCGCGAACCCGGACGCAGCGGTCAGCGGTGTCCCACTCTTCGGCGCCGTCAGCTGGGTCGGCAGGCACATCTGGCTTGCCGAGGCCACCTGCGTGCCGAGGTTCTGCATGGCCAGCTCCGCCTGAGCCGCTCCGGTCACTACGGCCCGTGCGCTCGAGGTCGCGGTCGTCGTCGTGGCGAGGATCGACGGGAGGAGGGACACGACGATCAAGAGAAGTGTCATGGAGACCACGACCTCGATCAGCGTGAACCCGCTCGAGTCGCCGCCTGCATTGTGGTGCGAGGCACGGTGATGCTCGTTGGCGACCCTGCGGCGAACAGCTGGCTGTGAGGTCACGGCGCTGCGATCCCGTCTTCGCCGACGACCTGGTCCTTGCCACCGGTCGGTGACTTCCATGTCACGATGACGACAACGGTCACGAGGCCGGGAGTAGAGGTGCTCGTCGTCGGGTAGGTGTCAACCGTGTAATTGATTCCCTCGAGGACAGCAGTGACGTGGGGGACAAGGGGTGGCTCGGAGCTGTTCGTGTTGGACACCGGGATCGTCGATGCCGCCGTCGGGGCGATATTGCCGTGCAACTCCAGCATGTAGCTTGAGCCGGACTTGACGATGTTGGGGTCGTTCGCCAAGGAGTCAGCGGTCGGGTTGAGCCCACTCACAAGGTAGGGGAACGGGAGCGCGACCGCTTGTGCCATGGCGGCACTCATGATGCCGGTGGCGTCCGACCGCTCCTTACCGATCGAGGCCGCAGACAGACTCCCGATCGCTCCCCTGGTCGCGGCCAGCAAGATGATGGCGAGAAGCGTGATGCCAAGCAGCGTCTCGATCAGGGTGGATCCCCGATCGTCGCAGCCTGAAGGGCGAAATCGGGCAAAACGAGGGTGCTTGTGGGCGAACTGCATACGGCCCTTCCCTATGGGCCGAAAGCGCCTCGAACAACTTTTCATCGCTCCCTCTTCCAACTAGTTGTATCGGCGCCCTGAGCTGCGGACTGAACCTCGACATTTGACGACTCGGCCAACGTGGGCAATATCGGTAGGTGAGTCCGCCATGTCCTACGCCTGATGTTTGAATGTGCAGCCCTGAATTATGGTCCGACCCTGGCCCCAAGCGTGCGTCCGTGGTGCCCGCGCGAAGGCTGAACAGCTGGTCCAAGCCTCGGATGCACCCCAAAGGATCAGCCGATTGGTGGGCCCGACTCCTTCCCGCAGTGCAAAAATGTCTCCCGGTTCGCCGGACGATTTTCCGATTCACTGGGTTGCAATTCGATCAATGTTTTGACCGGGTCGTCAGAGAGTCTGGTCGCTTATTTTTGGGCTCCGCCTGGTCGAACCTGGGGACTTACGCCCGCTAAATCCAGGTCAACCAAGAGTCCGACAAATTCGGAATGTGAACTCGAAGTTCGGTGCGATCTGGCAAGGAGTTCCTCGACACAGCCGAGCTCGGTCGGACGGTCATCGATGCTCGAGGCATTCTTGTAGGAAGCGTGCAGCTCGCCGGGGCCCGCCGTTTTCGACCCTCCTCAGGTGCGACCCCAAGCGTGTCGGCACTGGCCCGACAGCCCAACCGCGACAGGTCGCGTCCCAACAACGCTCGCTCGTCCGGCCCCGGCCGGCGCGGGCCTGAACGACATGGAGCGGGAACGCCCCTTGTCATCTGGGCCGAAAAGGGGCTGAAAGCCTCCACCCGTTGAGGCCAAAGGATATGTATCGTCGGTCGGCCGAAGGTATACGCGACCCGCGTTGCCAGAGCGCGCACGAAGGACTTCACCGGTTGCTGTTCCCGACAACTGATTTCGCAATCTTCTTCGGGATCGTCTTCGTCGGCAACTGGCTGCTCGCGCCTTTCCCCAAGCGCTGGCGCGTGTTCATTCTCATCGCCAGCTACGTGTTCTACGGATGGTGGGACTGGCGGTTCGTGTTCCTCCTCGCGATATCCACGCTGTGCACGGTTGTTGGAGGTCGCCTGGTCCACCGGTCCGGGGTGGCGTCGGCCCGGCGGGCCTGGTTGATAGCGACCGTCGCCGCCGAGCTGTGCCTGCTGGGCTGGTTCAAGTACGCAGGGTGGTTGAGCCTCAATCTCGACAACGTGGTCCACCACCTCGGGATGGGCGACCCGATCCCGTTGATCCAAGTCACGCTTCCCGTCGGTATCTCGTTCTTCACCTTCATGGGTCTGTCCTACGTGATCGACATCTACCGGGGGAGCCTGGAGCCCTCACCGTGGTTGGACGTGGCGGTCTTCGTTGCGTTTTTCCCGCACCTGGTTGCCGGGCCGATCGTGCGCGGGTCCGACCTCTTGCCCCAGATCCGCAGAGCTCACCGACGCGACCCGCGCAGGATTGCGCTCCCAAAGGCCGCGTACCTCATCTTCGGCGGCCTGTTCAAGAAAGTCGTGCTCTCCAGCTACGTCTCATCCCAGATCGTTGACCCGGTGTTCGCAAACCCTCACACGCACTCGTCGTTCGAGGTTCTGCTGGCTATTTATGGCTATGCGGTGCAGATCTACTGCGACTTCAGTGGCTACACCGACATAGCCATCGGCTGTGCCCTCCTGCTCGGCTTTCGTTTCCCCGAGAACTTCAATGCCCCTTACACCGCCCGGTCCTTGCAGGACTTCTGGCGACGGTGGCACATCACCTTGTCCCTGTGGCTTCGCGACTACCTGTACATCCCTCTCGGGGGCAACCAGGGATCGCGGGCCACGATGTATCGCAACATCATGGTCACGATGGTGCTCGGGGGACTGTGGCACGGCGCGGCCTGGACCTTTGTCGCGTGGGGCACTCTTCACGGGCTGGGACAGTGCACAGGCCACTACCGTCGCGCCAAACGTGTCGAGAGGGGGCTCTCGCCTCAACGAGAGGGCCGCGGCTGGATCGCATGGGAACGGTTCGCGACCTTCCAGCTCGTCTGCGTGGGATGGGTCTTCTTCCGGGCCACCTCGTTCGCCAACGCGTTCGCAATGTTCGGCCGATTGTTCACCGGTTGGAGCCAGCCCTCGCCCCTGGTGAATTTCGCGGTGCTGCTCGTGATCGCCGTCGGTATTGGGTCCCAGTACGTACCCCCGGCCTTGCCGCTCCGCGCGCAAGAGGTGTTCTCGCGCCTTAGCGTGTACGCCCAGGGCGCGGTGCTTGCCGCTGTCCTGCTGGTCATCACGACCCTTGGTCCTCCGGGTGTCGCGCCGTTCATCTACTTCCGCTTTTGAGACTGGGATGATCTTGTCGAAGGTGGCACGAGCTAGTTGACGAACTCGCGAAACACACCCGGATCGGCCGGCCGCGAGCCGAGCCGAAAAGGCCAGCAGCGCCCGGTGAGGCGCGCAAGTCAGGCCAGGTCCGGACCGGTCCCGACGCGACGGTCGGGCACATCGGCGCGGGCCCGCTCGGCCCGGCTCGGTGTCACCACGAAGGCCGCCCGCTCCACGGACCCGAGAGGGCGGTTGAGTGCACATGGTGAGGGCGCGCCGACTGACAAGAGAAGACGGGCGTCGGCGGGCCGCATAATCGCGGTAGGTCTCGTCTGCTTTGGGGTCTGGCTCTTCTTCGACGCGAACCAGCTGTACCACTCTGCCGAGGCCGGCCAGATCGGGGTCCGCAGAACTGTGGCGATGTCCCTCCTCCGCCCGATCGCCGCGTTCGCCGGCGCGATCGGGTTCTCCGGACCTGTGAACGCCGCCGACTCAGCCTTGGGGAGATGCGGCATCGGCGGGGCACCTGCGTGCGACACTGGTCCGCTGACCACCGTCGTCCCCGTGGTCGCCCCCTTGCCGCGACCGGTGGGTTATCTCGGCCTCGGTGCTGCGCCGCATCTCGGGCCCGGGGTCCACTACATCCCCCCACCGCCCCCGCCGGTGGTGCCAGCCGGGCCGCCGCCGCTCGTTTCCCCTACGCCGTCTCGCCCGATGACCCTGCTCTCGATCGGGGACTCTGTGGGGGAGGACCTCGGTTTCGGCCTCGGAGACGTCTTCTCCCAGGACCTGGCGGTACGCGTCGTCCAAAAGGGTCTCGAGGACACGGGCTTGGCGCGGATCGACTACTACAACTGGCCGGTGACCCTCGAAACCGAGTTGAGGCGCTACCACCCGGAGATCGTGGTCGTGATGCTCGGTGCCAACGACATGCAGTCGTTCTCGGTCGGCAACGGACGTTACCTGTTGTTCTCGATGGCCTCGGCGACTTGGTGGCGGGCGTACGCGGCCAGGGTCGCGCTCGTCATGGAAGAGGCAACCTCGGCCGGTGCCCACGTGATGTGGGTCGGATTACCGCCGATGGGGGCCGCCTCGACCGTGCCGGCAGGCTTCCCACAGAAATTGGACCGGGTCTTCCTCATCGAGGCACGTCGGCACCCGGGCGTGACCTACTACCCCTCTGACAAGGTTCTCGCCACGCGGCGGGGAGGCTTCATCATGTGGCTCTCGGTCAACGGATCGTACGAGCAGATCCGTTCGAGCGACGGCGTGCACCTTCTTCCGGCCGGCTACGACCTGCTCGCCAAGGCGCTCGTGCAGCCCATGGAGCGTGCCTGGAACGTGAACTTGCACCTCTGATCGGAGGTTCGCGGACACCGGCTCGTGACCCAGGTGCACCTTGAGCGCTACGTGTGCTCCTCGGCGCGTGCCCGGGACCGCTCGATCTCCAGTTCGGCCGCCTCGCGTCCGGCCCAGGTGGCTCCTTCGACCGACTTGCCGGGCTCGAGGTCCTTGTAGACCTCGAAGAAGTGCTGGATCTCGAGCCGGTCGAATTCCGGGAGATGGCGCAGATCCTGGAGGTGCTCGAGGCGGGGATCGTGTGCCGGGACCGCGATTATCTTGTCGTCCGGGCCCTTCTCGTCGGTCATCCGGAACATGCCGATTGCCCGGGACCGTACGACGCAGCCCGGAAACGTGGGCTCCTCGACTAGCACCAGAGCATCGAGAGGGTCGCCGTCCTGGCCCAGCGTGCCGTCGATGAAGCCGTAATCGGCCGGGTAACGAGTCGAGGTGAACAGCATCCGGTCGAGGTAGATCCGACCGGTGACGTGGTCCATCTCGTACTTGTTGCGCTGGCCCTTGGGAATTTCAACGACGACCTCGAACTCCATCGGCGACCTCGTCCTTGGCACGGGCAGGTGGACAGTGGACGCGGACGCTATCAGCCTTCCGCCGATGCGGGCGCGGCCCGACCCGTTGACGCCGAGCTGTGAAGCCTGCCGGCGGCCGGGAGCGATCCCTCAGTGCGCGACGCTTCGCTTGAGCAGCTCGACGAGCGGACCTCCGAGGCCCGGAGCAGCGACGACGACGGTCGAGGACCCGTCGGCCAGCCCTTCGACCAGGTTGACTGTGGCCCCGGCCTCGCGGGCGACAACCTCGCCCGCTGTGAGATCCCACGGTCGCAGCCAGGCCTCGTAGAAGGCGTCGAAGCGCCCGCACGCCACTGCGCATATGTCGAGCGCCGCCGAACCGCGGCGGCGGATGTCCCGCACCGCGGGCAGGATGACCGGGATCATGCGCGCCTGATCGGCCCGGTCTTTGGACACATAGGTGAAACCGGTGCCGACGAGCGCTTCGGCGAGGGTCCGGCCCGAGGGCTCGAGCCGGAGGGTGCGGCCGTTCAGCGTCGCTCCCTCTCCTTCGCAGGCGGCGAACATCTCACCGTTCACCGGATTGTGGACGGCTCCCACGATGCTTCGCCCGTCCACACGAGCACCTATCGAGACCGAGAACTCCTCTATCCCATAGAGGTAGTTGATCGTTCCGTCGAGCGGATCGATGACCCAGGTGACGCCGGTGGAACCAGCACGGGAGCTGCCCTCTTCGCCGAGCACGCCGTCGTCCGGCCGAGCGCGCAGCAAAGCGCTGACGATCAGCTCCTCACTGTTGCGGTCGACCTCGGTCACAAGATCGGTCGGGCTCGACTTCGAGGAGGCACCGGTGGCGAGCAGGATCCCCCCGGCAACCCTCTCCAGCCCTGCGCGAAGGACTCTACCGGCAGCTTCGGCAACCTCTTGTGCGAGCTCGAGGAGCTCAGATTTCTCATAGCGGCCCGGGCTCGGCGCGGTCATGGCGTACGAGCCGGGCGGCGTGCGACGGCGGGCGAGTGCATGCGGGTGTGCGAGAGCTGGGCCAGGCGCGCGACGAGTACCTCGATCACGAGTTCGTCCGGCCAGGCCAGCACTCCGCGAAGATCGTGGTCGGCATCGGCGACCAGGCTAACCGCGCGGGCGATGCGGGCTATGCCGAGCCTTGACCCCTGGGTGAAGACCTTGCGCGCCGGGTACGGAGGCATTCCGAGCACCGAAGCCGCCTCGGCCGGATCGGTTATGCCGCTCCCGTCGAGGCGCAGCATCGACGCATAGTGCTTGTGCAAGGTGGCGAGCAGCTGGAAGGGATGGCGACCTCCGGGTCCGAGCAGGCGGCGTGCGGCCTTCACCGCCTTGGCCACCTCGCCGTTGTCGAGCGCCTCGGTGAGCTCCCAAGGCGGCGCTCCGCCCTCATCGCCGAGAAACGGTTCGAGTTCGATCGGGGTGAGCCTCGCGCCCTCGCCGTACGCGGCGGTGAGAATTTCAAATAGCGCGTGCAGGCGCGAGACGTCCTCGCCGAGGTGGCCCTCGAGAAGGTGGCGGGCGGCCGGGTCCAGGTGAACCGGCGCGGTCTGCAACTGCTCGCTCAGCCACTGGGTGCGCGCCTTGCCTGAGGAACCGGGCGAGGTGTCGATCTCGCGTGATCGTGACTTGACAGCCTTGGCGAGGCCGGCGGGCAACGCCTTTGCGGCAATGGCGAGCACGAGGACGTTCGGCGCGAACGGTTCAGAGATCCTTGAAGCGAGCTCGGCGGCCTGGGAGGCGTCGAGGTTCTCCGCATCGCGGAGCACCACGATACGGCGATCGGCCAGGAACGCAGGTGTGTACAGCGCGTCAGTGACCGGACCGATCACGTCCTCGTCGCTGTTGGACGCCCGATGATCTTCGATCGCGACAGCGAGGTTCCCTCTCGCGCCGGTCGGGTCCTGCGCCTCGGCGCCCGTGGCCTCCGGTGAGGTCAGTTCGGCGAGCAGCAGTTCGACGCCACGATCCACGAGGGCAGGCTCACTGCCCTTGACGACAAAGACCGCAGGGGAGTCACCGGCCCGGGCGGTCGTGGCGGTCATCGCAGCCCTCCAGTGCCGAGCACCGTCCTCGCCGCTCTAAGGGGGCCGGCCTCGTCGAGCCCTGCGAGGTCTCGCGGTGCTGACTCGCCAATCGCGGCCAGGAGGTCACGCACCCTACAGGTGCCGGCGACGTCGTGGACCCTTACGAGCCGGCATCCTCCGGCTATTCCGAGCGCCGCCGAGGCCAGCGAAGCTTCGCGGCGCTCGCCGATCTCGAGTCCCAGGAGAACCCCAAGGAAGGTCTTGTTCGAGGAGGACAGGAGCAGCGGATAGCCGAGCGAGGCAAGCCGTGCCGAGCTCTGCAACAGCAATAGGGACTGCGCGGCCGTCTTGCCGAGGTCGAGGCCGGCGTCGAGGATCACGTGTTCAGCAGGAACCCCGCTTTTTTGAGCGCGCTCCGCGCACGCGAGAAGGAAGCGTTCGACTTCGGCGACGACGTCGTCATAGTGCGGCGCGGGGTCCGGCACCCGTGGTGAGAGCCGAATGTGGGTGGCCACCACGCTGGCCCCGGCTGCCGACGCGGCCGAGAGGTAACCGGGGTCGGCGAACCCGCTGATGTCGTTTCCGACCACGGCTCCGGCTTCGAAGCAAGCGGCGGCGACCGACGCCCGCCAGGTGTCGACAGAAATCGGCACGTCGAAGCGTTCGACAAGCGTCGCGATCACCGGCACGACGCGGTCGAGCTCCTCCTGCTCTGTGACCTCGGGCCCGGGGCCGGCCTTGACACCGCCCACGTCGAGCGCGTCGGCGCCTTCTCGGACCAGTTGCTCGGCGCGCTCATAGAAGCGGTCCAGCTCGAAGTACGAACCGCGGTCGTAGAACGAGTCCGTGGTCCGATTGAGGATTCCGATGACCAGTGCCCTGGTCGTCAGGTCGTAGCGACGCCGACCGAGCTCGAGGAAGACGGGATGGCTTGGCCACCAGACTGAGCTGTGAGTCGGCACGCCTGGGCTCGCGGGCTCGGCAGGGTCAGAACAACCGAGAGGCAAGAGCCCGTCGGTACTGTTCCCGCCTCGGATCCGAGGAGTCCATCGTCTCGAGGAGGTCGACAAGCTCCTGGCGGGCCTCGTCATCGGTCTTCACCCGGTCCAACAGCGCGCCCATGTGCTCGTCGAGTGCAACCCCGCCACTTCCGCTCGTACCCACGGGCAGCACCGGTGAGCCCGCGATCGCCAACCTGGCAAGAGCGGCGACGCGACGCGCCTCGCCGGCGTCTGGGATCTTGGCGAGCAGGTTCAGCGCGTCCTCGGGCTCACCTTTCGCGACGAGTATCTCAGCCAGGCCGACGATGGCCTCGGGACGGTCGGGCTCGAGCTCGAGCGCACGGCGCAGCGAGGGCTCGTCTCCCAGGGCGATCAGCTCGTCGGCTTGGCTCGCGGCAGGGACGAGCCGGCCCACGAAGTCGCGGATGGCAGCCTCGCCGAGCGCGCCGATGAACTGGTCGACGACCTGGCGGTCCTTGATCGCGAACACCGCCGGGATCGACTGGACCTGGAAGCTCTGAGCGACCCTCGGGTTCTCGTCGACGTTGACCTTAACGAGCTCGACGGCGCCCGCTGTCGCCTCCACGACGCGTTCGATGACCGGGCTGAGCGTCTTGCACGGGCCGCACCACGGTGCCCACAGGTCGACGATGACCGGGACGGTTTCAGAGCGGACGAGTACGTCGTTCTCGAAGGAGACGTCGGTGGAATCCAGTGTCATCGATCAAAACCCTAACGGGTCGCCGACGCCCACACGCGCTGTCGTGCACGTGTTGGACGACGCCACAAGCGCACGGACGCGCCGGTCGTGGTTACGGAATGGTCGTCGGGGTGGCCGGAAGGGTGAACTCGCTGGCCGGCACGCTCGTCGAGTAGCTCGTGATCTCGAAGCTGCCGTTGTCCGCCGCCGTGGCGCCCGTCCACGCGACATAGCCCAGGACGCCCTGATCTGTCACACAGAACGTCCCGGTCCCAGTCTTTCCGGTCGGATCGGTCACCGAGACGCAGGAAAGCGAGATGCCGTTGACCGATTTCGACGAGTAGCTGACCTGTCCGCCCGAGGCTTTGGCGGCGGCCTGGAAGTAGGGAAGGTAGTAGCCGGGCTCGTACATCTTGAACAGGTCCGCCTCCGAAGCTGCTGCTCCCTCACTCAGGCACATCCCGCCGGTGCCCGATGACGTCTGTCCGCTGCAGATGTAGCTCTTCTTGCCGAGATTTACCAGCTCGAACTTGCCCGAGGAGCTGGTCCCCCCGAAGAGCGAGTCCGATCCCTGCTGAGCGATCGTGAGGCTCGTCAAGGACGTGGAGGTACCCGAGGTGACCTTGTATGTCGCGATGAAGGTCGCCTGCTGGCCGGCCTGGAACTTCGAGAGCAGACCCGAGCCCGAGGTTCCGGCCGAAGTCGTCGTCGTCGAGCTCGCAGCCGCGGTCGTTGTCGTCGTAGTCGAGCTTGTGGCAGTCGAAGTAGTCGACGTGGTCGAGCTCGCGGACGCCGTGGTGGTGGTCGTGGGTGTGCTCGAGCTGCTGCAGCCTGCCGCCACGATCGCCGCGACTGTCACCAGAGCCAAGCCTGCAGCGACGCGACTCGGCTTGATATTCCTCGCAAGTCTGATCATCTGTGCCTCCCACATATCGGGCCCCCTGTTGCAGACGACGGCTGAGTTCCATGGCGACGGCTGCCGGGACCGCTTCAAATGTGTTGTGAGGCTAGCTCACCGCCGGATCCCGTGGTGATCTTTGTGCCGATAGTGTCAGCGAGTCAGACGACGAAGTACTTGGCCATCGGGTGGTGGCAGATGATTGCGAGCGTCGTCTGTTCGGGATGGAGCTGGAAGCCCTCGCTCACTGTGACTCCGATACGGCCGGCTTCGAGGAGGTCTACGACTTTCGCATTGTCCTCCAGATCCGGGCATGCCGGGTAGCCGAACGAATACCGGCCACCACGGTGCTGCTGGCGGAACAGACCGGTCAGCGTCGGAGCGTCCTCGTCGGCGAATCCCCACTCCTCTCGGACGCGCCGGTGCCATAGCTCGGCGACCGCCTCAGTCATTTCGACCGACAACCCGTGCATCGCCACATACTCCCTGTAGCTGTCCGCGGCGAACAGCTCGGCCGTGCGGACCGAAGCCAGAGATCCCATCGTCACAATCTGGAATGCGGCATAGTCGTGGTCAGAAGAGTCCACCGGCCTGAAGAAATCGGCGATGCATAGGTAAGGCTCTTTTGCTTGGCGTGGGAACGAGAAACGTTCACGCTCAGTCGTGCGGTCGTCGTCGGCGTACACGACGAGATCGTTCCCGTCGGCGTTCACCGGGAAGTAGCCCCAGACAACCTGAGGCACGAGCAAGCCTTCGGCCTTGGCCTGGTCGAGGTGCGCCCGGAGCTCGGCTCGGACACGCTCTTTGAAGTCCACGTCGGTCTCGCCCGCTTCGGGGCGATAGCCCCACTGGTTGCGGAAGAGCGCGGTCTCGTTCAAGTAGGAAGCGATGTCGTCAAGCGGTATGCCCTTGGCGACCCGGGTTCCGAGGAACGGAGGCTCGAACAGCTCGTTGTCGGTCCCGACCTCCGGCGAGCGCGCCGGAAGCGTTGCCGGGTCGATCTCGGCCACCTGCGCGCTGCGCCGCGGGGGGAGTTTGCGGCCCGAGAGCTCGGTCCCGAAGCTCGGGTCGACCACACCGCTCCGCTTGATCTGCATCAGCCGGTCCAACAGGTGCAGGCCCTCGAAGGCGTCCTTGCCATAGAAGACACGACCTCTGTACACAGAGCGGAGGTCCTTTTCGACATAGGTGCGCGTGAGCGCCGCTCCACCCAGGATGATCGGGTACCCGGACTTGTCGAGCCGGTTAAGCTCCTCCAGGTTGTCGCGCATGATGAGCGTCGAC
Source organism: Acidimicrobiaceae bacterium (assembly GCA_003140595.1). Taxonomy (GTDB): domain Bacteria; phylum Actinomycetota; class Acidimicrobiia; order Acidimicrobiales; family Bog-793; genus Fen-455. Next base: position 67,714 of record PLKG01000095.1, read on the forward strand.
TTCACGAGCAGGCCGCTCATGCCGATCGCGTCGGCCCCGACTTCGTCGGCTTTCGCGATCATCTCCGACACCGGCACCTTGATCCCGAGGTTGTGGACCTCGTAGCCGTTGTTGGTGAGGATGATGTCGACCAGGTTCTTGCCGATATCGTGCACGTCGCCCTTGACGGTTCCGAGAACGATCCTGCCCCGCCCACCTGACTCGGAGCGCTCCATGTGCGGTTCCAGGTGGGCCACTGCGGCCTTCATCGTCTCGGCCGAGGCGAGCACGAAGGGCAGCTGCATCTGGCCAGAGCCGAACAGCTCTCCGACGGTGCGCATACCGGCAAGCAGCATGTCGTTGACGATGTCGAGGGCCGCGTGCCCGGCGCCGAGTGCCTCGTCGAGCTCGGCCTCGAGACCATTGCGGTCACCGTCCACGATTCGCCTTTCCAGGCGTCGCGCGACGGTCCAGCCGGAGCGATCCTCGATCGCGGAGTGTGCCGTTGCGCTTTCGCCCTCGAACGCGGCGATGAGAGCCGAGAGCGGGTCATAGCCCTCGCGGCGCCGGTCGTATATGAGATCAAGGCAGATGTCGCGGTCGGACTCGGCTATCTTGTGCAGGGGCTGGATCTTTCCGGCATGAACGATCGCGGCATCGAGCCCGGCTTGAACGCACTCGTGCAGGAAGACCGAGTTGAGCACCTGGCGGGCAGCGGGGGAGAGCCCGAAGGAGACATTCGAGAGGCCGAGCACCGTGTGCACGCCGGGCATCTCGGTCTTGATCCGCCGGATCGCCTCGATGGTCTCGATCCCGTCCCGCCGGCTCTCCTCCATTCCAGTCGACAGTGGGAGAGCCAGTGCATCAAAGAGGAGGTCTGCCGGCTCGAGGCCGTATCGCCCGACGGCAAGGTCGTGGATGGCCTTGGCCGCACGCAGCTTCCAGTCCGCGGTGCGCGCTTGGCCGTCGGTGTCGATGCAGGTGCAGATCACCGCTGCCCCGTAGTCGCGCGCGAGCGTCAGGAAGCGATCGAGCCGGGTACCGGGGGCATCCCCATCCTCCAGGTTCACCGAGTTGAGGACGGGCCTCCCGCCTATCCACTGGAGGGCAGCTTCGGCGACCGGAGCCTCGGTGGTGTCGATGACGAGGGGGATCGACGACTGGGTGGCAAAGCGCTGCGCCACTTCTGTCATGTCCCGTACTCCGTCGGCGCCTGTGTAGTCGACGCACACGTCGAGCAGATGGGCGCCCTCACGAATCTGGTCGCGTGCCATCGTGACCGTGGTCTCGAAGTCGCCCGCGAGCATCGCGTCGCGGAAGCGCTTGGATCCGTTGGCGTTTGTGCGCTCGCCTATGACCAGAAACGACGCCTCCTGCTCGAACGGTGTCGCAACGTACAGCGAAGCTGCAGACGGCTCATAAACCGGCGAGCGAGGTGCGGGCACGAGATCCGCGCAGGCGGCCACGACCTTGGCGAGGTGCTCGGGGGTCGTGCCGCAACAACCGCCGACGACCGAGACCCCCAGTTCGCGGATGAACAGGGACAGGTGTTCGGCGAGGGCGTCCGGCGTCAGGTCGTAGTGCATCTTCCCGTCGAGCACCGACGGCAGTCCGGCATTCGGCAGCGCCGAGATCGCAGTGCGCGCCTGGCCAGACAGGAAGCGGAGGGCTTCGTACATCTCGACGGGACCGGTGGCGCAGTTCATGCCGATCACGTCGGGTCTCATCGCGTCCAGCGTGCACAGTGCCGCGCCGATCTCGGTGCCGAGCAGCATCCGGCCGGTGAGCTCGATGGTCACCTGCACCTGGATCGGTACCTCGCGTCCCGCGTACTGCATGGCGCGCCGGCAAGCTTGGATCGCCGCCTTGGACTGGAGCACGTCGTAGACCGTCTCGATCAGGAAGAGATCGACTCCGCCGTCGAGCAGCCCACGCGCGACTACCTCGTAGGCGTCCCGCAGGTCCTTGAAGCTCACCTGGCCGAGCGTCGGCAGCTTCGTGCCTGGACCGAGGCTCCCGGCAACATAGCGTTGCCGGTCTGGGGTCGAGTAGCCGCTGGCGACCTCTTTCGCCAGACGGGCGGAGGCGCGGGCCAGTTCCTCGGCGCGATCCGCGATCTGGTACTCGGCGAGCACGATGGGCAACGACCCGAACGAGTTCGTCTCGACGACNNCATCTCGTTGCAGCCCTCGAGCGACTCGCCGCCGAAGTCGTGGGCGCTCAGCTCGCGAAGCTGGAGGTTGGTGCCGGTAGCGCCGTCGTAGATCACGACGCGTTCGCGGACAGTCTCTAGGTAGCTCTTGGGGGTGTTCACTGTGCATAGAGACTACCGGGCGGTGTTTCGGTGCTGGTGAGACTCTGGTCGGCTAAGAGTCGGCGGTCGACTCTGGGGGCACTGCCCGGCGGGCCCGCTCCTCGACCGCCCAGGCGGCGCACTCTGTGGCGAGTGTCGGGTCGAATTTCCACCGTCGCAGCTGTTGCTCGGTGGTGTGCTGGTCCTCCCCGAGATCCACGAGGCTCAGTGCGAGCCGGCGACCGTGCCGACGGAGGTTTTCGTCCACAGGTGCGTTCCCGTACCCCTGTTGTTCGGCGGAGTGTCTGATCTGGAGCGATTCCGGCAGCCGCCGAAGATGCCGCCGGGCGAGGGGGGGAAGCCGGAGCCGGACTGCGAACAGTCCGGGGCCGCGCCACTCGGCCATGTCGAAGTCGACGCAACGCTTCAGAGTTCGAGCGAACGGCGCGTTCGGGCTCAGACGCTCCCCGAGACCGAGTGCACGGGCGGTGTCCTCCACGTCGAGTTCGATTCCCTCAGGTGAGTCCTCGAGCCGGGTCGCGAGGTGGCGCAGCAACCAAGTGGTCGAGGGACCGAGGACCGGAAGCCAGAAGGTTTCCACATAGACCGATCGTGGGTCGTGTCCGACCTCGTCGATCACCGGGTCGGGCCAGGGCTCGACCCGGAGGCAAGGCCGCCCCTCGGCAGATGAACGCCCCAGTTCGTCGGGGCATGGCGCGGCATTCGAGTCGAGCTGCACAAGCATCTGTTGACCTCCGTCATGGCTGAACGATGCGATCGCCCAGACGCTGAACCCGGTGGTTCCCGTCCTACCTACCGTTTCCCGGCCGCCGTCAGGACCGGTGCAGCGCTGCCGGCATCACTTGGTGGTGTGGCAGGAAAATCCTGCAACGAGCAGCCGGGTGGGTACATTGCTGGCAGGAGGTTGATTATGAACTACAACAGCTTGGGTAAGACCGGCCTGCAAGTGTCCAAGCTCGGTTACGGCGCCTGGGGGATCGGAAAGACCATGTGGCTCGGGGCCGACGACGACGAGTCGTTGCGGTCGCTCCGCCGGGCGATCGACCAGGGTGTGAACTTCATCGACACCGCCCTCGGCTATGGGGACGGTCATAGCGAGAAGCTAGTGGGCAAGGTGGTGCGGGAGGCAGGAGGGGTTGTCCATGTTTCCTCGAAGGTACCCCCGAAGAACCTCGAGTGGCCCGCCCCCAAAGGTGTACCGGCCGTGGAGGCGTTCCCGGCGGACTGGGTCGTGGAGTGCACCGAGCGAAGCCTGGCCAACCTCGGGCTCGAGACGATAGACGTGCAGCAATTCCACGTCTGGTCGGACGAATGGGTGAGTCAGGGCGACTGGATGGACGCGATCGCGCGCCTCCGTTCGCAGGGCAAGATCCGCTATTTCGGCGTCTCCATCAACGACCACCAGCCCGCCAGCGCCTTGGCGCTTGTCAACTCGGGCGTTGTCGACAGTGTGCAGGTCATTTACAACATTTTCGACCAGAGCCCCGAGGACGAGCTGTTCCCGGCAGTAGAGGCCGAAGAGGTCGGTGTCATTGTCAGGGTGCCCTTTGACGAGGGGGCTTTGACCGGCAACATCAAACCGGAGACCGAGTTCCCCCAAGGTGACTGGCGCAACAGCTACTTCGGCGGCGACCGAAAAGGGCAGGTCTGGGAACGCGTACAAGCAATCACGAGAGACCTCGGTGTACCAGTCGAACGCCTCCCCGAAATAGCTCTGCGGTATTGCCTTTCGCACCCCGCCGTCTCCACGGTCATCCCAGGCATGCGTTCTCCGCGCAACGTCGATGCCAATGTTCGTGCGGCCGAGCTGGGCCCGTTGTCTGTTGAGGAACTCGAAGTCCTTCGCCACCACCGCTGGGTGAGGAACTTTTACCAGGCCCCTTAGATCTTCTCTCCGGCGCCTCGGTGACGCACAGGGTGACATGACTCGGGCAACCGGGATCATCTTGGCAGCCTGCTGTAGGTGACTAATAGTTGTTGGACCCAGAACCGGAAGCCATAATGTCTCGATGTAGGCCGATCGCGGGTCATGTCCGACCTCATCGATAACCGGGTCGGGCTAGGGCTCGACGCGAAGGTCCAGGGTCCTACGGGCTGACCCAGGGTGCAGGGGGGCTCCGCTCGGACCGCCAGGCATCCCCGGTCGGTCCGAGAGACGAGCCGTGTGCCAAACTGAGCCGTAATGCCGCGTCGACTGTTCACCTGGCGGATGAACCTCTACCGGCTCGTTGTTGGCGCCGTAGTCCTGGCCATCGTGGTCCCCGCATGGGCATTCGGGGTACAGGCGATGTGGCTTGTTGCGATCGCGTGCGTCCTCGTCGTCATCGGCGCCGTCGGTGCCGGAACGCGTGTGCCGGCGATCCGAGAGTGGTTGCGTCGTTGATCACTTGGGCTCCCCTCACGCGCCGTCGAGCCTGAACTCCATCAAAGGAGCCGATCCGGTCGAGTGCCGCCCCAAACGCCGGGTCGGTGGGGGGGGGCTCGCTACGCTGCGACGAAGTGGAAACTCCTGTTGAGTCAGTGCGGAGCGGCCGGGCCCGGCGCTCAAGGTACGGCCGATTCAGCCGTTGCACGAAACGGGGTGAACTGTCGTGCAAATGGCTCAGTCGACACACTCCAGATGTGCCGACTGAGCCATCTAAGCGTCCCTACCTAAAAGATGCTCTTTGGATTGTAGAACTGCTTCACGTTGTGGCAGTCGATTCCAGACGACTTCGTGTAAACAAGCTTCTTGACCGAGGACGCCTTGACCTGCCCCGATGCAACCGCGAAGGCGATCTTCAGCCCCCCTATTGTCGCCAGACTAGGGGAGTTCAAACCGGTGGATATGTACTGGCTGTGGCATCCTTCACCAATGGGAGAAGGCATCATCAAGGCCAACGCTTGCTTCTGACCATCTGAAGCTGCCGCAATGAGCGTCGTCGTGTTGTGGTCGTCCTTCAAAACCGTCAACGCTCCGAGACCCATAGAATCGTTGTTCGCGAGAATAAGATCCGGGTGGGGGTATCGGGCAAGCATATCCTCAGTAGCAGGCACCGCCTGATCCTCATTGTACTCGGCGTCAGCCTGTCCCTCGATCTTGTAACTGAAGCCCTCGCTCTTCAGGCCAGCAAAAAAACCACCTTCACGCGCTGGACCGACGACAACATCACCCGGCATACCGTGAAGAGACAGCATCGTAATGGTGCTCCCCCTCTTGTACCCCATAAGCTTGAACCGCTCACCAGTCATTTTACCGGACTGGAAACCATTATTGTAGTTGTCCGCCTGGACTGTCGCCACGCCCACCCCCGGAATGCCGTTGTCCTCGAATACAACCGGCACCTTGGTAGCGATCTTCAGCAGGTAGTCCTTTTCCGATGGCCCACCTACCGCATCGATCACCAAAGCCTGTACGCCCCTTCCAACCAGGTCCGACGCCTGGTCCAACTGGGTCACAGGATCGAGATTGGCGTTCTCGAACACTATGCTGAAGCCATGCTCTTTGGCATAAGAGGCGGCAATTACTTCCATTGCCTTGAAATACGGGGCGCCCAACTCTTGTTGGAGAAACCCGATCGTGATGTGTATCCCGGCCTTCGGTGTCGCGGCTGAGGACTGAGCACTAATGATACCCGTGCTGCCGGCGAGGACCGTGGCACATGTAACTAACGCTCCAAGGAACTTGCCACTTCGTTTACACGTCATTTCTTCGTATCCCTCCAATGAGGAGTTATTGGGCCATGCTAACAGGAAAACATCAAACTACACTGGGGATCTATGCGCGCGGCTACTCCTTCCTGGGAACCACTTCGGCATGTGCAGACTCATCAGGAAAAGGACGCCGAGGATGAGCCCACCGGTGAATGCCTCCGTCTCGAAGGTGTTGATATTGAGCAGCACAAGCAGATCGGTGATGCCGCCGAATATCAGCGTTCCCACTACCGTGTTGAAGACGCTGCCCTTGCCGCCAGCGAGGCGAGTTCCGCCGATCACGACTCCCGCGATCGCGGTGAGTTCGTATAAGTTTCCTGCAGTCGGCGTTCCGACTTCTACCTGGGCCGCGAGCAGGAACCCGGCCAAACCGCTGAGCATTCCGGCAATTAAATACACCAGGAAAAGTGTGTTCCTGACAGGCACGCCGGCAGCTCGCGCTGCATCGGCGCTGCTCCCAACGGCGTAGACCCGGCGGCCGAATACGGTGTGGCGCAGGACGAACGAGACGATGAAGATGAAGGCGACCCAGATCAGAAACTCGACTGGGATGCCGATAACGTATAGGTTGGCAACGGTTGAGAAGTCGTTCGCGCTGGGTTGCATCGGCATACCCTGGGTATAGACATACACAAGCCCTCGGGCGAGAGAGAGCATTCCCAGTGTGACGATAAAGGGTTCTAGCGCGCGGTAGGCTATCAAGTAGCCGTTGATGACTCCGACGAGCGCCCCGACGCCAACGCCGATGAGAACTGCGACGAATACGTTAGAGCCACCAAAGAGGCCCGCGCCCAGCACGCCACTTAATCCGACCACCGATCCGACGCTGATGTCGATTCCGTGAGTTAGGACGACCAGGAACTCGGCAAGCGTGACGAGACCGAAGATGGAGGTCTGCAATCCGATGTTCTGGAGGTTTCTAATACCCAGGAATGCAGGGCTCAATATGGCACCAACGATTACCAATAGTAGAAGGATAAAGACTGAGTAGTGCTCTGTTGCCCACGCCCCCGAAGCTTGCCAAGTGAGTCCCGCGTTCAAACCGGCAGCCGGGCCGGGCGCCGGCTTTACGGGTGGATCGGAACCTCGGCCGGGCGCCGCTGAGCCTCTGGGCTCGTTCAAGTCCATGCTTCAGCCCCTTCGAGCGAGGTCCGGATCAGAAGATCTGAGGTGATGCTGTTGGGCTCAAACTCGCGAACGATGTGACCGCCCACCAGCACGAGCACGCGGTTGCAGATCATGAGCGCCTCGTCGGCTTCGCTCGTCACGACTACCACGCCCTTGCCTTCACTGGCTATATCACGAATCAGTTGATAGATATGCTGACGAGCACCGATATCGATGCCTTTGGTCGGCTCGTCCAAGAGAACGACGTCGGGTCGCGTCTCGAGCCACTTGGCGATACAGACCTTCTGCTGGTTACCGCCGGAGAGGGCATTGGTAAGGGTGCGTGCCTCGCCCTTCACCTGGAATGCGAGCATGAGCTCCTTGACGCGGTCACGCTCCTGCTTACGGCGGATCACACCGAGCGTCGCGAACTTCTTCAGCGCGGCGAACGTCAGGTTCTGACTGTTGGTGAAGTCCTTGAAGAGGCCTTCGCGGTGTCGATTCTCGGTCACGTAAATCAGCCCGTGACGCATTGCCTGGTGGGGGTTCTTGGCGGGGACAACCCTGCCATTGACCTTGACAGTGCCGCTTCTGCGGGTTTGGTTGCCCGAGATTGCCCGCACGATGGAGCTCCGGCCGCTTCCGATCAGTCCATAAAGCCCAACCACTTCTCCCGGACGGACGGCGAAGCTGACGCACGACGCTGATCCCGAGCTCAGCTCGATCACTTCGAGGATCGGGGCGAGCTGCTCGTCAACCGTCTCAGGGGGGTCGATGGCGTCAACTGTGGCGCCGATCATGAGGGTCGTGATCTCTGAAGGGCTCGTGTCGGCGGTATCGACGACGGTTATGAGCCTTCCGTCGCGAAGCACGGCGATTCGGGTGGCGATCTTGAATACTTCGGGCAGGCGGTGGGATATGAACAGGACCGAGACGCCGGCCGCCTTCTCGTGTTCGACGAGCGCGCACACGTCCGAAAAGTATTCTTCCGTCGCCGATGCTGTCGATTCATCGAGGATTAGCAGCTGGTGAGGAGTCACCTGTACCCGACTTAGCGCGAGCATCTGACGAGCTGCAGGCCCTAATCCGCGACCGAGTGCACCTGGTGGCAGATGCTTGAGCCCCACGGAGCTCAATGCCGACAGAGTCGAAGCAGACTGCTTGCGAGACACGAAATGCCAGGGCTTGACCGAGCGAGCGGAACTGAGGTTCTTCAGGCAGACATTCTCGGCTACGGTGAAGTCGTCGATAATTACGGGCTCTTGGTGCATGAACAGTATGCCCGCGTTATCCGCGTCGGCCGGGGTGCGGATGTGTTTGTCGTAGCCCGTCACAGTGATAGTGCCGGCCGTAGGCTGCTCTTGCCCAGCGAGCAAGCGACCGAGCGTCGACTTGCCAGCACCGTTCGCGCCACAGAGTGCTAGCACTTCCCCTGCGTACCCCGTCAGGGAGACGGAGTCGAGTGCGAGTACGCCTGGGTAGCGTTTGGAGACGCCCCGGAGGTCGAAGGCGACCTCGTGTGTCATGGAAGGTGTCGATTGTTGAGCTGGGCTAGGCGACGGCGCGCCACTATCGCTCGCCAGGGGGTGCCCAGGGTCGGTCTGAAGCAGGGCAGATGTCGCGGAAACAGCGGGGGATGCGAACGGAGCCGATCCCGATGTTTCATGGAGAAGACAGTATCTTCTCTGGGCCCGCGCCGGAAGCGAGCTGAAGGGCCTGCCAAGGACTCCCCGATCCCACACGCGCGGAAGCGTCGAGGAGCCCCGAGGGCCCGGCGAGACTTCGGAGAGCTTGCCGACGATTGCTGGGGTCACCTCCACCTTGAAGAGCTCTTCGATCACGCATGTCCATCCGTGTACGAAGTAGCGCCAGCCGTCCTCCATGACCAGACCCCGGCTAGGTGCTTGACCCTCTGGTGCACGAACCCGATCTCCCAGTTGAATTCCCCGACTAGGGCGTTCTCGGGAAAGACCCCTTCGGCGGTGATTGGGCTCCTCTGGCTGTCCTTGCCGATGCCGGTCCCGTTGACGACGAAGGAGCCAGGAGGCACAGTCTCGAGCAGAAGGTGGTTCTCTGTAGGATCGCAGTTGTAGATCTATTCCACCTCGACAACTGTCCCTAGCTGTCTGTGAGCGGCGCCGACGCGTAGGTTCAATGGCCTAGGATCACATGCCGCCGTCGGCATAGCGGTGCTCGGCTCTGTGACCTGCACGACTCTCGTTGTTACTGCCGGAACAAAAGCACCAGCAGCCGGTGGCGCCAGCTGACATGCGACCGCACTGATCCCCGGCAACACCTTGGACCGGTTCTGCGTAGCCATGCACTACGGTGCGATGGAAGAGGCGAAGAAGCTTGGGTGACGCTGAAGTGGGTTGGAGCGACCCAATGGGAGCCTTCGGTCCAGATCTCACAATGCGACCATTGCAGAACCCAAGGCGAGGAGCCTCATCCTTGCTCACGCGGGCCTGGTGGGGATCTTCAGTGCGAACGGGTACCCCGTGGAAGGCGTGGGCAGGGTGTCGACGCCGCCGGGATGAAGGGCAACGTCTTAGTGGCCGATTACGCTGCCGAGCGCGCTCAGGTCTCTCTGCTGAAATCGGGCGTCATATCGAGGTATTCCGGAGCGGATCGTCCACCGCGATGAGCGGATCCCGGCCTTCACGAACTGGTCGATCGGGGCGGGCACAAGTCCTTGATCAAGAAGTCGGTGTTCCTGCCAAAGGTGGTCGCCACGACTTCGAACGCGAGCAGTCCCAAGATCGCCAAATTCTACTGAAGCTCCATCTGTGAGTTCAAAGGAACCGGCACCCACCACGGCGTCTGGGTCGCACACCCCGGGTGTTTCGCGGCTGCGTTGCTGCGGGACAGGGCCGGTGCGCCGCGTCCTTCGAGGTCGGCATGTCTGAGCTTTGCGAGCCTCGCGTGAGCAGTATGCGCGTCGACTGCTCGCCAGAGTCTCACACTGCTACCGCCGTTTGGGCATGCAACACGTCGGCAGGGTCGAACGCCCCGAGTGCGCCGCCGCCGGGTAGCACAGCCTTGCTTCAGATCTCGACATAGCTCGATCAAGCGAAGCGTCCGTGTCCAGGCGAACGGCGCGTTCCAGCGGGACCTAGCTCGCCAACTGGATCGAGTTGCAGGAGCATCCGGAGACCTTCGTCATGACTGAGCGATGCGATCGCCGCGAGGTTGGCCCAGGAGGTTCCCGTGCTACCTACGGTTTCCCTAGAGCCGTCGACTGCAAGGCCATCGCCTTTCGGGCGATTCGTCGCGGTGCCGACGGCAACCAACGCAGTGCCACGCAACGGTCGTTGTATCCTGTCGGAAACAGGGTCTGCGGTGTCACAGCCACGTCGCTCAGGCTGTCGAGGCGTGAGCCCAGAATCGGAGGCTCATATGCGTACGTCCCGAATAGCCGTTCTCATCGCCGTTGGAGCGATATCTGTACCACTGATCGCCGGCCCTGCCTCGGCGCGAGGCGCAAGGTCTCGAACCACCCCGTCTATTGGGCAGCAATTGGCTGCGCTGAAAGGCTCCGACACCGTCGCCACCGACGGTTTCGGCGTCTCGGTGGCCCTCTCGGGCACGACCGTGGCAGTAGGTGCGCCGGGATTTGGCAAGAGCGCTGGGCGGGCGTACCTGTTCGCCAGGTCGGGTGCGACTTGGAAGCAAACCGCCGAGCTGAAGGGTTCCGACACGATCGCGAGCGACTACTTCGGCTACTCGGTGTGCGTTTCGGGCACGACTGCCGTTGTGGGCTCGCCGGGCTACGCCAAGGACGCGGGCCGGGCGTACCTGTTCTCCGATTCCGCCACCGGGTGGAAGCAGGTCGCCGAACTGAAGGCAACAGGGGTCGCCGCCGGTGACTATTTCGGCTACTCGGTGGTCCTCTCGGGCGACACCGCCGTTGTCGGTGCCCCGGGTTATGCAAAGACAGCCGGCCGGGCGTACGTGTTCACGAACACTGCCGGTGGATGGAAGCAGACTGCCGTCCTGAAGGGCTCCGATGCGGGTGCCAATGAAGGCTTCGGCTACTCGGTGGCCATCTCGGGCAAGACCGCCGCCGTGGGCGCACCGGTCTACACAAAGAACGCGGGACGGGCGTACGTGTTCACCGACACGGCGAGCGGCTGGAAGCAGGCCGCCGAATTGAAGGGCTCGGACACCGTGTCCGACGACGGCTTCGGCATCTCGGTGGCACTGTCGGGCACGACGGCCGTAGTGGGTGCTGACGGTCACGCCAAGCAAGCCGGCCGCGCATACGTATTCACCGACTCTGCTGCCGGCTGGAAGCAGTCGGCCGAGCTCAAGGGCTCCGACACCGTCGCCAATGATGGCTTCGGCATCTCGGTGGTGGTCTCGGGCTCGACGCTCATAGCCGGTGCACCCGATCACGCCAAGCAGGCGGGGCGCGCATACGTGTTCGCCGACACCGCCAACGGGTGGAAACAGGTGGTCGAGCTCAAAGGCTCTGACACCGTCGCCGAAGATGGCTTCGGCGTCTCGGTGGTCATCTCGGGCGCGACCGCCGTCGTGGGCGCACCGGATCGCGCCAAGGATGCCGGGCAGGCGTACTTGTTCAAGGCCTGACGAATCGAGGCGATCAAGTCGTGGGTGGCCGCAACAGGTTCTCGGTCAGGAGTCCGGTTGCTGGGCACCTACGGCTGAACCTCGTCGGATGGCCGTCCGGCAACCGGACGTGTCGGCCACATGTTTCGACACGAGCACCGGCAAGGGTTGGCTGACCGCGGTAAGTGACTGATCTGTCAAGCGAAACCGCACCACGGCAGGTCGCGCCGGCGTAGCTCCTTTCTGTGCTCAGCCATGACGATCGTTGACCACATGGGGCCGGTGGGATGCTCAGCCGGTCGTTCGGAAAGCCAAGTTGGTCGTCCGGTCGTTTCGTGACAGGTCGGCGAACTGAAAAGGGCGTGTCAATGGCCTGGATGACCTCCGACTGCGCGTGGAGTTCTAGGCCTTTCGCCTCTGTTTGGCGAGGTGGCGACTGCCGAGAATGAGAGCAAGGGGTTGCCAGAGGGACAACTCCGAAACGATCGGCGCACCCAGGCGTTGGCTGGAGAGTGTGCAGATCGGAGGACACGATGATCGCAGCGATTCCGGGTGCAGCTCTTGTAGGTGTGGCGCTCTTGGCAGTTGCCGTTGTCTTCGGTTTCGCCGTCGGGCCGAAGTGGTGGCACTGGGGGTCGTTCATCGTCCTGATGATCGTCCTGTCCATTCCGTTGGCTATGGCCTTCTTCATCCCTGTGCCCGTGGTGATCGTGCTGAACGTCGCCATAAGCCACAGTGTGTGGCTGAGAAAGAACGGCGTCACACCGATGAAGGAAGTCACCGCGTTGCACTGAGAGCCCTTCGGCTGCCACGTCGGTGCTCGGCTAGGCGGAGCTGGGAGACAGGTCAAGTCGTCGGCCACAAGCGAAGCGACAAGATTGACTGCCGCACTCTGAGAGGTCAGAGGGTGACCCCCGACTAGCTGTCGTGACGGACGGGCATGAGCTTGCTCGGCCAACGCGAGCAGCCCGATCGCCGGCTACACGTCGCCAGCATCTTTCGGACAAGCACTCATGGCTTGGGTCTCGTGGCGCGCTCTGAGCTCGGGTCGTTTACTGTTGGCTGCTGATGCATTGGAGGAGCCGTTGATGATCGCCGCCCTGAAGCGCGAGGTACGGGAGGCCAACCTCGAGCTCGTCGAGCGCGGCCTCGTGTTCGACACGTTCGGGAACGTCAGTGGAATCGACCGAGACCTGGGCCTGGTCGTCATAAAGCCGAGCGGCGTGCCCTATGGTGAGCTGTCCCCGGACGACATGGCGGTCGTCGCACTCGAATCGGGGGAGCACCTGGAGGGCTTGAAACCCTCGTCCGACACTCCGACGCATCTCGAGATCTACCGGTCATTCGCGACTGTCGGCGGCGTCGCTCATACTCATTCGACGTGGGCGTCGAGCTGGGCACAGGCCCATCGATCGGTCCCGTGCTTTGGGACGACACACGCGGACTACTTCAGAGGCCCGGTTCCGTGTAGTCGCGACCTCACGCCCGAAGAGGTAGCGGGCGCGTACGAGAAGGAAACGGGACGAGTGATCGTCGAAACCTTCGAGGCACTCGACCCCGACGAGGTCCCGGCGGTGCTGGTCGCGTCACACGGAGTCTTCACCTGGGGACGTGACGCCTCGCGTGCGGTTCTACACGCGGCGGTCGTTGAACAGGTGGCCCGGATGGCTCAGCTTTCGCTCGAACTGAGCCCAAAGCTCGGCGAGATCTCCCCGCAGCTGCTCGACCGCCACTTCCTGCGAAAGCACGGAAGTCACGCCTACTATGGCCAGGTGAGCAGCCCATAGGGCGCTTCGACCGACCTGTTCAGGCGAAACGAAAGATCCGGCCTCCGTTGCCACCCACCGATTTCGAATTCGCGACCGCCAGCCGGATCATTTTCGGGCCTGGGCGGGCGGCAGAGGTCGCGTCGACCGCCGGTCGGCTTGGGTCGCGAGCGCTCGTGTGCACAGGCGCGGAGCCTGAGCGCCATGACGGGCTCCTCGAGGACCTCAGAGTGCCTTTTGCCCTTTTCCCGGTTCGCGGTGAGCCCACAGTGGATCTCGCCCGCACTGCGGTAGCGGTCGCGCGCGATGAGGGCGTTGACCTGGTCGTCGCCGTGGGTGGTGGAAGCGTCATCGACCTCGGCAAGGCCGTCGCGATGCTGCTCGGGAATGGGGGAGACCCACTCGACTATCTCGAGGTGATAGGGGAGGGTCGTCTTATCGACAAGCCGTCGGTGCCGTGCGTGGCCTTACCCACGACAGCTGGCACCGGAGCCGAGGTGACGCCTAACGCGGTCCTCGCCTCGCCGGAGCATGGTTTGAAGGCGAGCCTGCGTAGCCCACTCATGTTTCCCAGGGTCGCGATCGTGGACCCGTTGCTCACAATGAGCTGCCCACCCTCAGTCACTGCGTCGAGCGGGATGGACGCACTGACCCAGTGTCTCGAGGCCCTCGTCTCGATCCGTGCCACTCCGATGACTGACGCGTTGGCATCTGAGGGCCTGCGACGAGCGGCCGCCGGCCTGCGCCGGAGCTATGCCGATGGCTCCGACATGGCAGCCCGGACCGACATGGCGCTGTGCAGCCTGCTCGGCGGGCTGTCACTCGCGAACGCCAAGCTGGGCGCGGTGCACGGCCTGGCAGGCGTGATCGGCGGCACGATAGAGATCCCACACGGTGCTGCGTGTGCCGCGCTGCTGCTGGCGACCATTGAGGCCAACGTGAAGGCCCTTCGCACACGGCAGCCGGACGGCGACGCGCTGGCCAGGTACGAGCAGGTAGCGCGGCTGCTCACCGGTCGTGTCGACGCCACGATCGAGCAGGGCGCCGTCTGGATCGAAGAGACGGTGAGACTCCTCGGGACAGCCAAGTTGGCCAGCTACGGACTGGTACCAGACCAGGTCGACGAGATCGTCGCAAGAGCGCTCGTCGCGAGCAGCACCAAGGGCAACCCGATCGAACTGCGCTCCGAAGAGTTGCGTGGCGTGCTGACCTCGGCGACGTGACCTCCAAGCTGTCTGTCGAGGTGTCTGTCGAAGCCGCCCTGTTCGTGCGGGACCATGGCGGACAGCTACCGGTCATCCCCCGCGCGGAGGCGGCGAGGCTCCGTTCGGTGCTCGGCAGAAACTTCTGACCTCCCCATCTCGCGTTGACGGCCAGCCGGAAGATCTGTTCGGGCTCGTCGATGAGTGGATCGATAACCTCCAGGGGAGTGCCGGGTTGAGGGCGATACCGCGATCACTCCACTGCCGGCGAGTGACTGGGGCACTCGCTGCGGGTGCCTGGTCGACTTCACGTGGGGAGTGATGATGCCGGCGATCATCAGGTGACAGTCCTTGATGAAAGTGACGGGATCGCTTTGACAATCGGTGGGCCGGCTGTGAACGGGGGGCAGAACGCCGCGTCCATGACGTCGATGTGCACCACGATGGCGCTCGAGGACCGCCAGCTCGTCACCGAGCCTCACGAGGTCCGCCGTGATCATGCCGTCGCTTGTCGTGGGCCCACCATATGAGGACCTTCATTGACCGCCACGCCCGAGTTCGTGGGCGAGCTCTTGGTAGGCCTGGAAGGCGTCTTCCGGCTTCAGCGCTTCAGGCGCAACCTTGCCGATGGCTTGGATCATGGCGACCGGGGAGCCGGACTGGAAGACGTTGCGGCCCATGTACGCAGGGGAAACGCCTACTTCGATCGCGGGTACGCCATCGTGAGAGCATCCAGCTAAAGGAGTTTCTTCCCACCGGCGATGACCATCGCCACAGGGCAACCGTGGGTCAACTGCTCGAAACCGTCGCAGTAGCGGGTCCGAACGATCTGCCCAGAGTTCCGCGCATGTCCGGGTGGCGAGCCCTAGGTAGCGCTCGTCGCGGACGAGTTCGGCGGCGACCGCGGTCACTCCGAGGACGGGGATGCCGACGCGATAACCCGCGTCCACGCTGTCGATGCAAAGTAGGGTCAAGAAAGGTCGGTAGGGCCGTTCGCGGCGCTGTCGCCCCGGAGCGGTCATCACGATCACGGCGTGAAGTCCACGGTTGTGGCGCTGGGATGGCTTCCCGGTCACCCATAAGATTTCCCTGTCCGAATAGGAGCAGCGGATGACTGACCTCGCGGGTGTCGTCGACAGGTCCTCTTCAATTCCGTTTCATCTTCAGTTGCGCAAGCTTCTGGAGCGCCAGATCGAGATCGGTCAGTGGCGTCAGGGTGACCGGCTGCCTTCCGAGCCGTTCTTGAGCGACCACTACAGCGTCTCGCGCGCGACAGTACGCCAGGCGTTGTATGCCCTTGAGCAGCAGGGCCTGATCCGCAAGGAAAAGGGTCGAGGTGCCTTCGTCAACCGAACCTCGCCCGGCTCCTGGCTTCTGCAATGGGCCGGGGGCCTTTTTGACGACGAACTGTCTCGTCGCGGCGTGACGGTCGAGTCCACCGTGCTCCGGGCCTGCACTGAGCGCTTGCCGGACTGGGCTGCCGATGCGCTGCAGCTCAACCACGGCTCGCAGGGAGTGACCCTGGAGAGGCTCCGCCGAATCGACGGCGAGCTGGTGGTCTATGTCGTGAACTACCTCCCTGAAGAGTACGCCACGATCCTGCCCGAGATCGGTAATACGTCAACGGCCTCGCTCTACGGGACATTGCGCGAGCAGTACGACGTGGAAGTGGCCGGTAGCAGCCGAATGCTCGAGGCGGTAGCCGCGTCGCCCATTATTGGTCACCTCCTGGACGTACCTCGGCGGTTCCCCCTTGTGTATATCCAGTCCGTCACCTGGGACGCGACGGCCAAGCCCATCGACTGCTTCCGATCGTGGTTGCGAACCGACCGGTTGCGGATCGCAGTGGAGACTGACACATGGCCGTCGCCGGCCGGACGCGTCGTGAGTCACTCCTTTTTCGGCGTGCCCAACGACGATCTGCCACTGGCCTGAACTGCCTTGTCGCGTAAGACGTTCGCGAAACCCACTAACCGTGGCCGGAATTGCTCCGGGACTACTTCTGGCGCTTCGTGGATCCCTTGCGCAGGTGCTCGACCAACGCGTCCGAGCCAGGGAAGGAGAGTCCTTCGTGCCGGTCCTCGGTCCAACGGCCCTGGTAGGGAGGGCCGCCATCGGCTCTGAGTACCTTCAGGACCGCGGCGGTCCGGTTGGGCTGGGCAGCTGTGCGGCCACGGACTACAAGGTGATCTCCGGTCTTTGCATCCATCGCGGTACCTCCTCAACAACCGGGTTCCCGCCGATCAAGCTTCAATCGCCACGACCGGAGGAGTGTAGGAGGCACAAGGTCCCGAATTCCTGACGGGGAGTCCGCCAACTTCTGGCTCGGGCGAGTGCTGTCGCCCGCGGTCATAGGATCGTGAGATGTCCGGCATGGAATCGTTCCTCGTGACCCCCGAAGACCTCAAGCACCACGGCCACCGGACCGTCGACTGGGTCGCTGACTACCTGTCGTGCCTGGAGAGTTATCCAGTGCTCGCGACGACGGCTCCAGGAGAGATCGCGGCGATGCTGCCGCGCTCTGCTCCAGAGGAGCCCGAGCCCTTCGATGCGCTGCTCGCCGACGTCGACCGGATCGTGCTGCCCGGAACAACCCACTGGCAATCGCCAGGCTTCTTCGGCTTCTTCCCGGCGAGCTCATCGCCGCCGGCGATTCTGGGTGAGCTCGTGACGGCCGGGCTCGCTGTCAACGGGATGGTGTGGGCGACGAGCCCGGCGTGCACCGAGATCGAGACAGTCATGCTGGACTGGCTCGTAGAACTGCTCGGCCTTCCAGTCGGCTTCCGCTCGGATTCGCTAGGTGGTGGCGTGATCCAAGACAGTGCGTCCTCGGCGACCTTGTGCGCTCTGCTCGCCGCGCGGGAGCGGGCGACTCGTGGTGGTGCGGCCCTCGCCGACTTATGCGTGTACGCATCGGTGGAGGCCCATTCGTCAGTGCAGAAGGGAGCCCGGGTCGCTGGCTTTTGCCCTGCGAACATACGCCTCATCGGCACCGACGAAGCCTTTGCGATGGACCTGGGCGCGCTCGAGAGAGCTGTCCGTGCCGACCGGGAGTCGGGGCTCGTGCCTTGCTGTTTCGTCGCCACTTCCGGGACGACCAGTTCAATGGGATTCGACCCGGTCCAGGCGATCGGCCAGTTGTGCCGCGAGGAGCAGGCGTGGTTGCACGTCGACGCGGCGATGGCGGGATCCGCGGCAGTTTGCCCGGAGCTGCGCAGCCACCACGAGGGGCTCGAGCTCGCCGACAGCTATGCCTTCAACCCTCACAAGTGGCTGCTTACCAACTTCGACTGTGACTGCTTTTACGTAGCCGATCGGGCGAGCCTTATCGATGCCCTTTCGATCACTCCGGAGTATCTCAGAAACGACGCCAGCGAGTCCGGCGCAGTTATCGACTACCGGGACTGGCAGGTGCCGCTGGGCCGTCGTTTCAGGGCACTGAAGCTGTGGTTCGTGCTCCGCTCCTATGGAGGCGAAGGTTTGCGCCGGCACGTCCGCGAGCATGTCCGGCTGTCGCGCTGGTTCACGGGACTCGTGGCCGCGGATCCCCGTTTCGAGCTCCGCGCTCCGCCGGCGTTGAACCTGACCTGTTTCAGTCACGTCGGCGGCGACGAGGTATCGGAGCAATTGCTCTCCGATCTGAATGCCAGCGGCCGTGTCTTTCTGAGCCATACCAAACTTGCGGGCCGTTACGTGATCCGGTGCTGTATCGGCGGGACCTGGACGGCGGAGCGTCACGTGGAGATGCTGTGGCGNNCTCATCGACGAGCTAGCTCCGGCACTCTGATGGCATTGGATTCAAGGTGTGCGTGCCATTCAAGCGCGGAACGATCCCCGAAACGGACTGTTGCGACCTTCTTTGGATCGACTTCGTCCCAGTGCTCGCTGAGGATATGCCCGAGGATCGTCCCACGGTCGTGAAGGGCCAGGTGGGACGCCAGCAGGTCCAGGTCACGAGTGAACGGCGGCTTGGCGTCGTGCTCGTCGTTGATTCGGTTCTCTCGAGATAGAACCCTGGTCAGCACCGCTGATCCGTGTGACGACCGGTATCGCGGCTGTTGTAACGAGGACCGAGGGACCTACCGTTCGCAGCTACTTGCCTACGACCCGAGGGACTACCTCACTGGCTGGTCCAACACGGCCGTAGCCGTGTGGCCGAAGGGCAAAGCGCCAGGCGCGCAGACTGCTTACTGACCCTTCGCCGGATGGGCCGGGTGCGAGTTCAGAATCCTGGCCGCCCTGGCGTACTTGGACCGCAGTCGGGCGGCTTGACCCGTCGGGAGCAAGGCCAGACGCGCTTCATCGGCGTTGTCGGCCACATCAGCCCATTTGACGGCCCGGGCGATGGGGTCCTGTGCGGCCCGGCGTACGAAGTCCTCGTAGCTTTCGTCTTCCCCGCGGGTCAGCGCCTCCACCACCCTGACGATCTCGGGCGTGCAGCCCCTGGAGAGAAGGTCGGCCGCGGTCACGGGCGTGTCCTCCAGGAGATCGTGGAGCGCAGCAGCGAGCTTCTCCTCCGGGCTGTCTACCGCGCCCACGACCCTGCGGATGTGACCGATGTAGGGCTGTCCAGCCTTATCGACCTGCCCGCGATGGTGAAGTTCAGCCAGCTCCAAGGCCTGCTCTAAGTCCATAGGCTCCGCTCTTGGTTCCATCACGGTGGTGTCCGGCACGCTCACGACCCTACCCGTCGCGCCTCCGGTCCTTTCACTCGGGCCGCGACAGTCGTAGTGTGTCTATCGGGTCCTCGGGGGTAAGCCCGCACCGAAGAGCCGGAGTTGAGGGTGAAAACCGGCCGCGCTGGTAGGTCTTTTGACCGCAGGTGTCGTTCCCTCCTTGGGACGCTCCCGGGGACCTACTTCAGCGGGCGTCCTTGGACTAGGTGCCTTCGCGCTCGTATCTCAATCAGAGCCTCGGTCACCCGACTTGTTGCCCCTGGGCCGTCGTAGGCTGCAAGCAATCGAAGGGAGACGAGATGGCGACTGAAGCCCAGTGGCGCCAGCTTGTTAGGCGNNGCCGTCGTCAAGCTGGGTGCCGCCGAGGAACTCGACGCTTTCTTGATGGAGCGTGCCAGCCGGTACGGCCTCCTCGATTGGGACTGGCTTTACGACCGCGTGGTCACTGACGCCAGGTCCGCGCTCGACGACGTGGTCGCGGATGCAAGGTACTCCTTCGGCTTGCCGAGGTTGCCCGAGAGTCTGCCCCACTGGCTCGCCGAGCCGCTCTTGCTTCGCATCCGCGACTTTGTGAGGGCGCATCCGTTTCAGGACGACGCCGGACGCTACTTCTGATGTGATGGAGAACGCGAGGTCCCCGTCCGTGCGTTAGCCGGGTGTCAAGCATCGGGCCGAACGGGGCGCCAAGCCGGGATTCGTCTCGATCGGGTTGGCCGAGGGGCAAGGTCGCCAGGACGACCCTGTACTCGTTGCGGGTGGCGGAACACGGTGTGACCGTCCCTGGGCCTGTCATTTCAGTTCATCCCAGACGGCCATCATCAGCGGCGCTACCTGAGGCGCGGCCGTGTCGGACTCCAGGACCATGTTTGGCTGACGAGGACGAATCAGCCGATTGACGACCCGCACTCCACTCTGACCGTCACGACCTCTCCTGCCCTGACATAGACCGTGATGGGGGCCGAGACGCAACCACCGTCGTCGACCCAGGCATCACCTTCTACGTGCCGGGAGGCACGGAGCCACTGAACCTGCCGTTTGCGCCGTCGGTCACGATTATGGCTTTCAAGGCGTTTAGATAGTTGAACTCGATGAGTACGGTGCCCGCCATCGGATGGGGCAACGTGTCAGGGGCAGCGCCACCGCCTGGCTCCCGCACAAGGACGCCGCGGACGGTTCCCGCAGTGGTCGTGCGCGTCACGTAGGTGCCCGTGCAGATGTCCTCGTACTGACTCGGATTGTAGGTCTGGCTCTGCTGGGGAAGTACCACTCGATGGCCTGGTACATGAGCTTGCCGTCACAAGTGAAAGCAACGATGGTGGCAGGTTCCTCGGAACCTGTGGCCGGGTTTCGGCCCGGCCCAACAGATTCGCCCACACCGCTTCCGACGGAACGTGACCCGCCCAAGACTTCCAGACGATGTGGCCCGCATCACTGCTATCGCTGCCGTTATAAATCACCGAAGGCGTGAGGTTCCCGAAGCCCTCGCGATGGCGGAAGACACCTGCCTGTTGGCCAAGCCCCGGAATCGGGGCGACGGTACGAACACAGCCCGTTAGGCCCGGGCTCAGATCACCAGCAGCGCCATCCCGACGCGCCGACTTGTCGCCACCAGCGCAGGTTTACCAGGGCCGCGACGCCACGACGGGACGCAAGCGGGTCCTACGACGACCAGATCCTGGCCCTGACTTCATCCAGATGGGGCGAGAGACCTGTTTCGCTGACCCCCAGCCAACCGACCGACTCGCACGGTGGCAATGCCAGGCGATGAGGGAGGAACATGGTTGATCGGGATCGAGGATTCTTCTCGCGCATTTTCGTGGGCTACTTCGAGATGACCGTGGACGAGCAGAGGGCTGCTGCCATGGTGATCCGGAGCGAGGCAACGGTCTAGTTGGGCGAGGACCCGGACAGGCTCATCGGTGACAGCGCGGCGCAGGACGGAGGCGCGACGATTAGAACGAGATGGCCCCAAGTGTGGCGCGGGGATCGTTTGTGGAGACGATCTCTTTGCCGAGAGGCGCGATGGCTACGGCAGCAAGCTTGAAGTTGCCCAGCCCGAGCGGGATGCCGACGATGGTCAAGCAAAGGAGCAAGCCGAGGAACACGTGCGCGATAGCGATCCAGACCCCGGCGAGTAGGAACCAGAGCACGTTCCCGACCATGGAGGCGCCACCGGCGTGGGGTCGTCGTATCACTGTCCTGCCGAACGGCCACAAGACGTAGGCGGCGAGGCGGAACGAGGCGATACCGAAGGGGATCGTGATGATGAGGACGCACATGATCACTCCGGCGAACGCGTACGCCAGAGCAAGCCAGAAGCCAGACAGGACGAGCCAGACAAGGTTGAGAATCGTGCGCACAGCGTCAGTCTTGCATTGAGCGCGCGATCTCAGCAGTTCAGTGGAGTCCCGCCAAGTTCGCCTGGGGTGGCGACTCGTCTGAATGGACGGACAACTTGCGCGGCGGCGCAAGAGAGCCACGCTGTGAGAAGGTCACCGCCAATCTCGACCGACGGTCGGTCAGGATCAGAATCATTGCGGCGGTCAGAGGGTGCGATCGGGCGGATAGCCCGCTCCAGTCCTCCGGAGTCGGCTGCTTTCTTGCGGCTTACCTGTCGCTAGGCCTCGCCGGGGAGTTGAAGCAGTCAGGAATGGTCCGAGAACCGGGACAGCACCTGTTCAGTCACGAGGCGCGTCACGAGACTGCGCTGGTCGGCGATGAACAGGTCGTGCTGCAGGCCGGCCAGGTGCTCGAGGCGGAGTCTTCCCGTCCTTTCCAGGCGTTGCAACCGCACCGCCGTCACACCCTTGCGGATAGGTCTGAATTCGGCATCTCCGCACACCAGCAACGTATCGGTGCCCTGTCGCACGAGTTGGTCGAGCCATCGCCCCGATCTTCTCCGGGGATGTGTGATGAGCCGAAGCTTCCAGGCGAGTCCAGGCAAGCGCTGACGCAGGTTCCTGGGGCGTTTCGCCTCCCGGAAGTTCTCCACGACGTCGTCGCTTGGAAAGACGATCAGCCGGCGCGGGTCGACCTGGAGGCCGGCGAGGCTCTCTGGTGGCACGAAGGAGGTCATAGGGTTGATGGCCACCACGCCGCGGGGCCGGATCGCCAGTGCGCTCTCGAGCGCCTGGTAGCCACCCGAGCACAGGCCAACCAGGATCACGTTGGACGGGTTGTCCGGCGACACCCAGCCAACAGCGTCTACGACATCGTCGAAGGCCTCCGGCTTGCAGGACTGCCACTGCCCCCGTTCAGCTTGCCTGTCAGGGCTGTCGCCCAGGCCACTCAGATCCAACCTGAGCGAGCGGATACCCGCCATGGCCCACTGCCGCGACCACTCGACCCAGAGGCGATTCGGACCGACATGGTGCTGATTGGCAACGTTGAGGAATATGGCCGTCGGCTTGTCCGTGGCCAAAGGCGCGTCCGCTTCGTAGGTCAGGATCCCGAACAAGCCCGCCGGGGGCACGCTGACCGTGTCCTCGACGACGCCCCGCCCTGTTGGGCCACGCGCGACCAGCCGCGGGCCGGAGAGTCGGAGCGAGCGGACCGTCATGGGCCGCTGTCTGGTGCCCTCGCGAAGCCACTCTGCGATGCGACCTACCGCGGCTCGTGGGAGCTCCTGGTGGGGAGGGTACTGATCCATGAACTGGGCCTGGCCGAGCGCCTCTTCGTGCGAGAACTCCTCGCTGGCGAGCTGTGCTCTGAGCAGCACCCGGCTTACCGGCCGGTCGGCCCTGGTGAGCACGAGCACTCGACGAGCGAGTGGTAGCGAACAATTCTCGATGGAGGTGGCCTCGATATCCCTCGCCGTCGCGGCGTTGTAGCGGATGCCCGGGATCTCCACCGAGCCGTCGGACGAATCCGCCGTGCTACCGAGAGTGATGGTGCTGATGGCCCGCTGCTCTCTCAAAAAGCTTCGGCCAGAGGCGCACGGATCCCAGAGGACAACCTGATCCATCTCGCCGTCGGTCGCCGCCACTTGAGCGGCCAGGGTGGCGCCGAAGCGCATGCCGACAACACAGACTTCGTCTACGCCGGTGTCCCTCACCAACCTNNTTTGCCGCCAGCCGTTCAGCCAGCAGCCTCAGGGCGTAGTGGCAGTGCAGGTAGTTGAACCCGATAGGTGGGCAAATGATGGCGCCGCCACTGGCGAGGCCATCCTGAGGGCTGTGGAACCACCCAAAGGCGGGTCGCAGATCCTCCCCAAACCAGACCGGACGAGCGTTCGTCACGCCGTCGGCGCGGCAAGAGAGTTGCGCCC